>JBJXGQ010000160.1:0-73294 GCA_046160525.1 Burkholderiales bacterium | reverse complement strand
AGACTGTTCTGCGAGCCGCGCTAGCGCAAGGCATCGAGCTTCCCTGGTCTTGCCAAGGCGGGATATGTTCTACCTGCCGCTGCAAGGTATTGGAAGGCGAGGTGGATATGGATGCCAATTTCGCTCTCGAAGACTACGAGATTGCCCGCGGATTTCGGTTGGCGTGCCAGAGTTATGCGGTGAGCGAGCGCCTAACCATCGATTACGACCAACACGCCTGACCATGGATCCCAACGAATTGGCCCAAGCGGTGGCGCGTTCGATGTTCGCACGAGATAGCGCGTCCCAAAGCCTTGGCATGCGCATCTTGGAGGTGCGTGCCGGTTATGCCCGCATGAGCATGGTAGTCACGGCGGCGATGCTGAACGGCCACCAGGTGTGTCACGGAGGTTTCCTCTTCACTTTGGCCGATAGCGCCTTTGCCTTTGCCTGCAACAGCTACAACCTAAACACCGTGGCTTCGGGTGCGACCGTGGACTTCCTGGCACCTGGGCGGGAGGGCGATGAGCTTTTGGCCGAGGCTCAAGAGCAATCCCTGTCGGGCCGCACGGGGGTCTACGACGTGTCCGTGACCAACCAGCGCGGAGAGAAAGTGGCGGTATTTCGCGGGCGCTCCTATCGCATCAAGGGCGAGGTCATTCCGGCAACGGGAGGTGCCTAAGCATGCCCGTTAGGCTCCCGCGTCCTGGCGAACTGGAACCCATCGAACTGGCGAGCCGCGATGAAATAGAGTCCTTGCAGCTTGACCGCCTGCGCTGGACCTTGCACCACGTCTACACCAATTCGCCACACTACCGGCGTGCCTTCGATGCGGCCACGGTGCGCCCAGAGGATCTGCGCTCCTTGGCGGATATCGCCAACTTCCCCTTCACAATGAAGAAGGATTTCCGCGATAACTACCCCTTCGGGATGTTCGCGGTGCCCCGCGAGCAGGTGGTGCGGGTACACGCCTCCAGTGGCACGACGGGAAAACCGACCGTCGTGGGATACACGGCGAAGGACATCGATACCTGGGCCCACCTTATGGCGCGCTCCATACGCGCGGCCGGGGGCAGGGCAGGGGATATCGTGCATGTCGCCTACGGTTACGGCCTGTTCACGGGGGGCCTAGGGGCCCACTACGGCGCGGAGCGCCTTGGGTGCACGGTGATCCCCGTCTCGGGAGGGATGACGGAGCGGCAAGTCCAGCTCATTCAAGATTTCAAGCCCGACATCATCATGGTTACGCCCTCTTACATGCTGAACATCATCGAGGAATTCGTGAGGCAGGGCATGGATCCGGTGCAATGTTCCCTAAAAGTGGGAATTTTCGGTGCGGAACCCTGGACCGAGGCCATGCGCACCGAAATCGAATCGCGCGCGGGCCTCGACGCCGTGGATATTTTTGGTCTCTCCGAGGTGTTAGGGCCGGGGGTGGCCAACGAATGCATCGAAGCCAAGGATGGCCCCGTGATCTGGGAAGACCATTTCTACCCGGAGATCATCGACCCCGCCACGGGAGCGGTGCTGCCCGAGGGCCAGGAAGGCGAATTGGTGATCACTTCGCTCACCAAGGAGGCGCTGCCGGTCATTCGGTACCGGACACGCGATCTCACGCGCTTGTTGCCGCCCACGGCGCGCTCCATGCGGCGTATCGGCAAAATTACCGGGCGTTCGGACGATATGCTGATCATTCGGGGCGTGAACCTCTTCCCCACGCAGATCGAGGAACTTATCTTCAAGCAACCGGAACTCGCCCCCCATTACCAGCTGGAGGTGACGCGTGAGGGGCATCTGGATGCTCTGGCGGTGATCGTGGAGATGCAACCCGCGCTCTATGCATCGGGTGTCCATGCGCATGCTCAAGCCGCGACATTGCTGCAACACCACATAAAGAGCTACGCGGGCGTCAGTACCGAAGTGCGTTTGCTTCCCCCTGGGCGGGTAGAGCGCTCCGCGGGAAAAGCCAAACGGGTCGTGGACAAAAGGAAGTAGCTTAAGTCGGTAACCACGCAGCCGTTATCTTCAGCTAAGGGCTGCCGAATCCCCTCTTGTGGCCCTGCGTTGAAAGGAGGGCTGTATGAAGTTCGCAAGAGCTATCCTCATAGTGACCCTAGGCTTGTTCCTGCTTAAGGCCTACGCCCACCCGCCAGCCTTCGAGGAGTGTTTGGAGGCCAGCGAATTCATCCTCCACGCCGCCATGTCCCGCGACAATGGCATGACCCGGCAAGATTTCATGGGCCGGGTGGAGGCCGACCTGATGGCCATCCAATCGTTTCCCCCCGAGTACCGGTGGTTTGCCCAAGACGCGGACGACGAGCGTTTCCTGGTGCATCACTCCGCGGACGTGTTCGATGATCCCCGGTCACCGCAAATCCACCAGTCGGACTTCCTCAATGCCTGTGTGGGGCGTATGAGCACGGATTCCACGCAATTGGTGCCCGCACCCGTGCCCCCCGCGGTAGAGCCGCTTCCAGTGGAGCGGGAGTCCCGGCTCTAGGTTTGCCAAACCCCTATCAAGGTAGGGACAAGCGGGCTGGAGATATGAGAAAATACCACCCCAGGCTTTAGAGGGTGACCAAATTGTCCAGCACAACAACTCCAGCAGAACGTCGTTTCTGTCCCTATTGCAACGGCTACAAGGAAGGCAAGTTTCGCTTGGCCGGGAACAAACGCACGACTCCCATGTGCGAGGCGTGTTACCAAGGGCGGCGCAATGGCACTTTCAGAAGTAAGAACGTCGCCAAGGATGACGCCGCCAGCGCGGGATCGGCATCCAGTTCGCACGATAGCGCCTAAGTAAAGGCCAGGAGTCCCGCCCCTGGCGGGCTCCTGCGAAGGTTCCAGGGGCGGCTATTCAGCCGGTGCCTTGCAGGACTTCGGGAAGGATTTCAGCGCTTGGTTGCGCGTCAGGCCGAATTTAACGCCACGTAGCATCCCGGTTTCGCCCGTACGCTTGTTGGTGAACTGCTTACCGGAGTTCACCGAGAAGCGGAATTCGCTTTCGATCACATCGCCGGGTTTGAGTCTTTCCGCGCTGAATTGCATGATCAACCCGTAGCCGTCGGCCTTCTCGATCAGCACATACTCGCAGCGATCGCGCTCCCAAACGATAGTTGCCTCTTCGGCGTGAACAAGGGGCGCCTGCGCGAACATGGCCAGTAGGCTCGCCATGAACGGGTAGGCCATGGATAATCCAGATGAGTGCGGCATTCTTTCGGTCCGGTAATTAAAGGCTGCGGAGTTTACCCTGGGCCCGCCCAGGGAGTGCGCCGGAGCATTGCCGGTTTCACCAAGTGATAGCATCCGCTACGGATTTTCTTACTTGCACTGTCTATGAACGATGCCCACCGTTTTTTGCCTACCCATAGCGTCTTTGCCGCCAAGCGCTGGGAATCTGGCCGCCTCATCGAACGCGACGAGTCCGTGGCGGAGGAAATTCCCGTTGCGCTGATCTACAACGGCCTACCCCACGTAGTGATGATGGCGTCTCCGTCGGATTTGGAGGAATTCGCCCTGGGCTTCAGCTTGAGCGAGGGCGTTCTGCAAGACAAATCGCAGATGTACTCCGTGGTAGCTACCCCGGTGAGCAGCGGGATCGAGATACGCATGGACATCGATCTCATGCGCTACTTGCCACTGGAAGAGCAGCGGCGAAATCTTGCGGGCCGCACAGGGTGCGGCCTGTGCGGTGCGGAGACTTTCGAGCAGGCCATTCGCCATCCCGCGCCGGTGGGTACCGGGCCGCGTCTCTCGGCCCACACCATCAACGCCGCATTCGCCTCGATTGCGCAATACCAAACGCTTAATGCTCGCACGGGTGCCGTGCATGGCGCGGCATGGGCCAGTGAAAAAGGCGAGGTGCAATGCGTCCGCGAGGACGTTGGCCGCCACAATGCGCTGGACAAGATGATCGGTGCGATGACCCACAAAGGGCAGCGTTTCGATGAAGGGTTTGCGCTTATCACCAGCCGCGCGAGTTTCGAGATGGTGCAAAAAGCCGCCAGCGTGGGGATTACGGTATTGGCCGCTATCTCCGCCCCCACCGCGCTAGCCATACGGCTTGCGCAAGAGACCGGTGTCACGCTCATCGGATTTTCCCGGGCGGGGTGCTTCAATATCTACGCGAACGCTCAGCGCATTAGCTCGTGAGCGTACCCGCGCCCGCAGGCGCCATGAACTGGTGGACCTCGCTGCCCCTTTACCTGCGCATCGCGGGTGCCCTGGTATTGGGTGCATTGGCCGGTATTGCCCTGGGCCCCGCGGCGGCCAGCTTTGCAACTCCCGCTAAGCTCATCCTACGGTTGTTGTCGGCCATCGCGCCGCCCTTGGTGTTCCTTGCCATTGTGCGGGCGTTGATGCAGGCACAGCTTGCGCGCGGCAGCGGGCTGCGCCTGTTGTGGTTGCTGGCCCTCAATACGACTGTGGCGATCTTTATTGGGCTAGCCGTGGCCAACCTGCTGCAACCCGGCTCCCATGGCTCGCTCGCACCCCACGAGACCGCTACCGGAGCGAAGGCGGCACTGTCGCCCTTGGAGCAGTTTCTCGACAATATCCCGCGCAGCTTGCTAGGGCCTTTTACGGATGACGGCAAGGTCCTCAGCGTAATCTTGATCGCGTTGGCTGTGGGCGTGGCGCTGCGTTCCTCGCGCGAGCATCCGGTCAGGACGGCGGGTGATCTGGTGGAGGTGGGATTTCAAACGGTACTGCGCTTGCTCTACTGGATCATTGAAATCGTACCTCTAGGGGTGTTCGGCATCATCGCCAGCATCGTCGGGACCAAAGGATTCTCGGATTTTGTGGCGTTGGGTTATTTTGTCCTGGCGGTGGTGATCGCCTTGCTATTACAAGCGGCGTGGTATCTGGGCAGGATTCGGTTCAAGTCTTGGGCACGGCCTGGCCATGTCATACGCGGGATGCGAGACGCCCTCGTCATGGCGTTTTCCACCGCCAGTTCCACGGCGACCATGCCGGTGACCTACGCCTGCCTCAAGAACAAAGTGGGTCTGCGCGAGCAATCAGCTAGCCTCGGGTCCCTGGTGGGTGCCAATTTCAACAACGACGGCACTGCCCTTTATGAAGCAATGGCCGCTTTATTCATCGCCCAGATGCTGGGAATGGAGCTGACTTTGACGCAGCAAGTGCTCGTCGTGCTCACCAGCATGGCAGCGTCGGTTGGAGCAGCGGGGATTCCGGAGGCTGGGCTAGTCACCATGACTTTGGTGTTCAAGGCCGTTGGGCTCCCAGTGGAATACATCGCCATCCTGTTTACGGTGGATTGGTTTCTCGACCGCTGCCGCACCACCATCAACGTCATGGGCGATGTCAATGTAAGCTGCATCCTCGACGGCAAAACCAAACCGGATCATCCCCCATGAGCCAAACTATGACGGTACGCGAAGCCACCATGGGCCTTTTGCGTGCCTACGGAATCACCACCGTGTTCGGTAATCCGGGTTCCACGGAACTCAGGATGTTCCGGGATTGGCCACGGGATTTCCGCTACGTGTTGGGCTTGAACGAATCGTGTTGTGTCGCCATGGCCGACGCCTTCGCGCAAGTCAACCGTAATGCGAGTTTCGTCAACCTGCATAGCGCCGCCGGGGTGGGGCATGCCATGGCGAGTATCTTCAATGCGTATCGCAACCAGTCTCCGGTCATCGTATTGGCGGGCCAGCAAACCCGCGCCATGTTCCCGACGGAACCTTTCCTGTTTTCGACCGACGCCGCGGAACTTCCCAAGCCCTACGTCAAGTGGTCCGTTGAACCCGCGCGCGCGCAAGACGTTCCGCAAGCCCTGGTGCGGGCCTATCACACGGCCATGCAACGCCCGCGGGGGCCGGTGTTTCTTTCGGTCCCGGAAGACGATTGGGATGTGGAATGCACGCTGCCCGAAATTCGCATCGTGGACGACGAAGTAGCGCCCAATCCCACGGCTTTGCGCGGCCTCGCGGCGAAGCTCAGCCAAAGCCAAAATCCGTTGATTGTCGTAGGCGCCGCGGTGGACCAAGCCGGTGCATGGAACGAGATCATTGAATTGGCCGAGCGCTTGGAGGCGCCCGTATGGGCGAGCCCGATGTCCGCGCGCTGCAGCTTTCCCGAGAACCACCGTTTGTTCGCTGGATTCTTGCCGCCCGTGCGCAGCCAGTTGCGCAGCTGCCTGGAGGGTGCTGGCGTAATCCTCGTGATCGGCGCACCCGCGTTCACCTATCACGTACATACGGAAGGTCCTTATATTCCGTCCAGCGCCACGCTGTATCACATGACCGAAGATCCTCAACAGGCGGCGCGCAGCCCGGTGGGAACGAGCATCGTGTGTAGTCTCGCGGTTGGGCTAAGGCAATTAATAGAACAACTGCCGCGTGGCGAGCGTAATGCCGGTAAAGGCCGCAGGCCGCTGCCTGCCCCAGAGCCCAAAGACCCAATTCCGGGCGAATACCTCATGGCCGCCATCGCGCAAGCCATGCCTGGGGACGCCATCGTGGTGGAAGAAGCACCGAGCCACCGTAATGCGTTGCACGACTATTTGCCCATCGCGAGCAGCGGGAGCTTTTACACCGAGGGTAGTGGCGGATTGGGCTGGGCTTTGCCGGGTGCCATTGGCGTCTCGCTGGCGCAGCCCAAGCGAAAGGTCATTTGCATTGTGGGCGATGGCTCCGCCCTTTACTCCATACAAGCGCTGTGGAATGCCGCGCAAGCAAAGCTACCCATCACTTTCATCGTCTTCAATAACCGCGGTTATGCCGCGCTCAAGGCCTTCAGCGACGCCTTGAAGATTTCAGGGGCCCCAGGGCAAGAGGTGAGCGGAATGAATTTCGTGGATATCGCGCGTGGCTTCGGGGTCGAGGGCCGGGTGGTCAACCGGGTGCAGGATGTCCTACCGGCACTACGTACCGCTTTCGCGGGGAGTTCTCCAATACTACTGGATGTACACCTGGAGGCAGGCTACAAGCCGCTGTACTAATCTCATGTGGAAAATTTTTCTGAGCGCGGTTTTTCTGATGGCGGTGGCCCATGCGGAGGATTTTGACCTCGCCATCAATCACGGGCGGGTGATGGATCCGCAGACGGGGCTCGATGCCGTAAGGCATATCGGCATCCGGCAAGGCGTCATTGCTGAAATCAGCGAGGTTCCCATGGCGGCCAAAACCATCGTGGATGCGAGGGGCTTGGTGGTGGCACCGGGGTTCATCAACTTGCATTGGCACGGTACCAACCCGCAGAGCAATTACTACGAAGCCATGGATGGAGTGACGGCCACTTTCGAGTTGGAGGTGGGTGTGGCCGATGTGGATCGTTGGTACAGCGAACGCGATGGCAAGATGCCTATCCACTACGGCGTGGCAGTCGGCCATGCCCCGGTGCGCATGGCCGTGATGGCGGATCCAGGGGATTTCTTGCCCTCTGGGGATGCGGCTCGCAGGGCTGCGGATTCAGAAGAGTTGGCGTTGATCAAGCAGCGTATCGAGAAAGGGCTGCAACGCGGCGCCGTGGGCGTGGGGTTCGGCTTGGCCTATACGCCGGCTGCCTCGCACTGGGAAATTCTCGAAATGTTTCGTATCGCCGCTCGCTACAACGCGGCCGCCTTCGTGCACATTCGCGGCGCGTCCAGCGCGGGCAGCGCCGACCGCGAGCAAGGTTTGCTGGAAGTTATCGCGCACAGTGCGACCAGCGGCGCGCCGGTGCATGTTGCCCATATCAATAGCAGCGGGCAGCAATCCACCGGGCGCATGCTGGACATCATCAGCGATGCGCGCCAGCGCGGGGTGGACATTTCAACGGAGTGCTACCCCTATACGGCCGGGGCCACGCGCATCGAGTCTTTCCTGTTCGACAGTTGGATGGACAAGCCGGAGGCTGAATATCGCAAGCTGCAATGGGCGCTCACGGGCGAGCGTTTGACGCGCGAGAGCTTCCTACGCTACCGCAAGCAAGGCGGCCTGGTGTTTATCCACGCCAATACGGAGGATGTGATTCGCACCGCAATCGCACATCCACTGACCATGATCGCCAGCGACGGCTTTGACGTCACGGGCCGGAGCAGCCATCCGCGCTCGGCGGGGACTTTCTCGCGCACCTTGGGGCGCTACGCACGGGATCAGAATCTATTAACGCTCATGGAGGGGCTGCGCAAGATGACCTTGATGCCAGCGCAACGGCTCGAAGCGCGTGTCCCGCCGATGCGGCGCAAGGGCCGGTTACAGGTGGGTGCCGATGCCGACATCGTGGTGTTCGATGCCCAGCGCCTCACTGATCGCGCAACATTCGAGTCGCCGGCGGAATACCCCGAAGGCATGCGGCATGTTTTGGTCTCGGGCGAATTTGTCGTGCGCGAGGGGCAGCCCGTGGCGGGCGCGGTGCCTGGCAAAGCGGTGCGCGCGCTGCCGCACTAGTGCTGCACTGCCGCGAGGCAAATCCTGGCTCAAGGGATTGGGAAGGCTGCCGTAGTGAGAAATAGGCCCTGGCAATCAAGTCCCGGCCGTCCTCTCACAAGGAGGTTCCATGTGCCCTTCGCTCTATGTTCGCCGTGCCCTAGGCCTCGCGGCCTTGATGTTTCTTCCCGTCACGGCACTGGCCCAAGATTCCGCTGAATACCGAATCGAATCCGCCGCCCAAGAGATTACCCAGCTCTATTGGCTGGCCGATACCGCGGCCTTATGCGGATGGGCGAGCGAGGAAGATTCGGCACGCTTCAAACAATTCTCCTTGCGATTTCTCGCCGCTCATCTGAGCGAACGCGGCAAGCACGCCTTGTTCACCATGGTGTCCGATCCCCGCTACGAATCCAGTGTGCACCAGGCGGCTCTCGACGGTGCCTCGGAAAACTGCGGCAGTTCGCGATGGAAAACAGGTTGGACCTCGTACCAAGCGGCCGCCTTGGAGAACGATACGCGCTACTAGTTGATCTAGAATGCCTCCACCAATAACGGGGAGGAGGCACCATGAAACACTGGCTGCTGGCAGTGGGGTTCCTATGGTCCGTGATGGCCGGGGCCTCGCAGAGCCCCGAGGGGCTTTGGCGCACGATCGACGATGAGACCGGTAAGGAGCGCTCCTTCATCCGTGTCTCCGTAGTCAATGGCGAGCTCCAAGGCGTGGTGGAAAAGATCATCGACCGGCCTGGCGACGATCCCGCTCATCTGTGCAAGAAATGCGAGGGCGATCGCAAAGACAAACCCGTGATCGGCATGGCCATCCTGTGGGGTCTTAAGAAGAAGAGCGATAGCGAATACGCCGGCGGCCAGATCATGGATCCCAACAATGGCAAGACCTACCGCTGCAAACTCAAACTCATCGAACAAGGCAAAAAGCTGGAAGTGCGAGGCTATATCGGGGTTTCCCTCATCGGCCGCTCGCAGGTCTGGTTGCGCGAGGACTAGCAAGCCTACCATGGCCGCTAGGCGCAAGTTTTGGGGCTGGGGCCTGGAGGGAGATGGGGCAAGCGCACAAGAGATTGCTCTGCTCGAAGGAGCCTACGCCAAACACTTCAGCGTAAGTGGCTTCGAGGTCACGCCCGCTCCACGTGCCGAAGACATCAGCCTACGGCCCGCGCGCCTAGCGCCGCCGGACAGTTTGCGTGCCGTGTGTTCCACTGGCCACTACGAAAGGCTGTTGCATAGTTACGGCCGCTCGTTCTTCGACAGCGCGCGCATATTCGCGCGAGATTTTTCCAATCCGCCCGACATCGTCTCTTTTCCTCGCACGGAAGCCGAACTGATTGCCACGTTGGATTGGTGCGCATCGAAGAATGCCATCGTGATTCCCTGGGGCGGGGGCTCCAGCGTGGTGGCGGGAGTCGAGCCTCCAAAGTCAGATCGCCCCGTGGTGACCGTAGACTTGCAACACTTCAATCGCGTATTGGAAATCGACAGCCAATCGCAGGCTGCGCGCATTCAAGGTGGTATCTACGGCCCGGCACTGGAATCGCAACTCAAACCAAGCGGCTTGACGCTGCGGCATTTTCCGCAATCCTTCGAGTACTCCACTCTGGGCGGCTGGATCGCCACGCGCGGGGGAGGGCATTACGCCACGCTCTATACGCACATCGACGATTTCGTGGAAAGCCTGCGCGTGGTCACACCGCGCGGTGTGTGCGAATCCTTGCGCTTGCCAGGTTCAGGAGCAGGGCCGAGCCCAGACCGGATGTTCATCGGTTCCGAAGGCACGTTGGGCATCATCACCGAGGCCTGGATGCGGTTGCGGCCCAGGCCCATTTACCGCGCAGGAACGAGTGTTCGGTTCAAGGATTTTTATCAAGCCGCGCAATGTGTGCGGGCCATCAGCCAAGCCCATCTTTATCCCGCCAACACGCGGCTGCTCGACGCCACGGAGGCCTACGTCAACGGGGCGGGCGATGGCACTCGCAGCATCATTGTTCTGAACTTCGAATCCGCGGACCGGCCGCAAGAAAGCAACCTACAACGCGCCTTGGAGATCGTTCGGGAACACGGCGGCGAGTATGGCGAACCCGCGGGGGAGGGCGGGCAACGGCAAGGCGCGGCAGGGCAGTGGCGCGATGCCTTTCTTCGCATGCCGTACTTCCGCGAGGTGCTCACGCCACGCGGCATCATTGTGGAGACCTTCGAGACGGCCATCACCTGGGAACGCTTCCCCGAGTTTCACCGCAAGATCATGGCGGAAACCGTGCGCGTCATCAAAGAGGTGACGGGGCGTCAAGGCATCGTGAGTTGCCGCTTCACCCATGTCTACCCGGATGGTCCGGCTCCGTACTTCACCTACCACGCCTTGGGCGACAAGAGCCGGTTGGTGGAGCAGTGCTGGGCCATCAAGAGCGCGACGGCGGATCTGTTGAATTCCCTGGGCGGGACGATTACCCACCACCACGCGGTGGGACGCGATCACCGGCGTTGGTACGACAAGCAGCGGCCCGCGCTTTTCGCGGAGGCATTGCGCGCGGCCAAGAAATCTCTGGATCCTTCGGGGATGATGAATCCCGGAGTCCTGATCGATCCGCTTCCCTAACTTTGCAGTAGTATGGTTCGAGCCAATATCCGAGGGATTCAGTCATGGTCTTCGAGCAAATTGCCACAGGCGGGTGCCAATCCTATCTGATCGGCTGCGCCGATACCTGTGCGGCAGCGCTGATCGATCCCGAGATCAGCCAAGTGGACCGGTACTTAACGCTGGCTGCACGTGACGGCCTGCGCATCCGTTACTTGATCGATACGCACACGCATGCCGATCATTTTTCAGCGACTCAGCAAATGGGCCAGCAATTAAAGGTGCCGGTGGTGATGCACCGGGATAGCCCGGCACCCTTCGTGGATTTGCGCGTGGGGGGCGGAGAAATGCTGGTTGTTGGAAAGCTGCGCCTGAAGGTGATGCACACACCGGGACATACGAACAACTCCATGTGCCTGGTGGCCGAGGACCGTGTGTTCACCGGGGATACTTTGCTCATCGGCGGGACCGGCCGCACAGACTTGCCCAGCGGGGATCCCGAAGCCCTCTACGACAGCTTGTTCAACCATGTGCTCCGGCTGGACCCTTCGCTGAGCATCTATCCGGCCCACGATTACAAGGGGCGCGGCCACTCCACGATTGGGCGCGAACTAGCGGAGAACCCGCGCCTGCGGGAACGAGACCGGGCCAAGTTCGTGGAGATGATGAACAGTCTTAATCTCACGATGCCCTCGCATATCACCGAGGCGCTGAGGACCAACATGAGCGGAGGCAAGACCGTGGCGCAAATGCTCTCGGAGGCCGGAGCCATGGTGCCCTTCATGTCCATGGAAGAGTTGAAGGCGAGGGTGGAAGCGGCCGATGAGAGTCTGACGGTGCTCGATGTGCGCGAGCGCGATGCTTACGAAGCCGCGCATATTCCGGGGGCGCGCCTGCTGCCGCGCGGACAATTGGAATTGCGGGTGAACCAGGAGTTGCCCGATCCCACACGCCGTATCGTGACCTACTGCGATTTCGGCCGCATTTCGACGCTGGCGGCGGCGACCTTGCACCAGATGGGATTCCAACGTGCCGTTGCCCTCGATGGCGGGATGACCACTTGGCGTGAAGTAGGTTATCCCGTCACAAGCGGAAAAGAGCCTTAGTCACATATTCGGGTAGTTGGGGCCGCCGCCGCCTTCGGGGGTTACCCAGGTGATGTTCTGGGTAGGGTCCTTGATGTCGCAGGTCTTGCAATGCACGCAGTTCTGCGCGTTGATTTGCAGGCGCGGTCCGCTCTCGTCCTTCACGATTTCATAAACTCCCGCGGGGCAGTAGCGTTGTTCCGGCGCATCGAATTTCTCCAAGTTGACGGCAACGGGAACGCTATGATCTCTTAGCGTTAGGTGGGCCGGTTGGTCTTCCGTGTGGTTGGTGTTGGAGATGAACACCGATGACAGGCGGTCGAAGGTAAGCACGCCGTCAGGTTTGGGATAGGGGATGGGCCGGGCGGCGGATTTAACGGCCAAGGTTTCGTGATCGGCATGGCGGTGATGAAGAGTCCAAGGGGCTTTACCGCCGAAGACGATCTGGTCAATGCCTACCATCAAGGTGCCCAAGTACAAACCCTTGCTCATCCACGGCTTGAAATTGCGCGCGCGGTGCAGCTCATCGTGCAACCAGCTCTTGCGAAATTCCTCGGGATAGGCGGCGAGTTCGTCGTGGGAGCGCCCGTCTTTCAACGCCTCGAAGGCGGCATCCGCGGCCAGCATGCCGGATTTGATGGCGGCGTGACTTCCCTTGATGCGCGATGCGTTGAGAAAGCCCGCGTCGTCTCCTATCAGGCACCCGCCTGGGAAGACGATCTCGGGTAAGGACTGCAAGCCACCGGCAGTGATGGCTCTTGCGCCATAGGCGAGCCGCTTGCCGCCTTCGAGATAGCCGCGAATGCTTGGATGTGTCTTGTAGCGTTGAAACTCTTCGTAGGGATTCAAGTAGGGATTGCTATATCCCAGGCCGACCACGAATCCGATGGAGACCAGATTGTTCTCCATGTGATACAGAAACGAACCGCCGTAGGTATCCTGTTGCAAAGGCCAGCCCGCTGTGTGAATCACCAAGCCCGGCACGTGTTTTTCGGGCTTGATCTCCCAGAGTTCCTTCAGTCCGATACCGTAGACCTGCGGGTCGCGATCATCAGCCAAGTGAAAGCGCTTTTGAATCTGTTTGCCTAGATGGCCGCGGCAGCCCTCGGCGAAGAAAGTGTATTTGGCGAGGAGTTCCATGCCGGGTTGATGCGCGCCCGTGGGTTTGCCATCCTTGCCGATCCCCATGTCGCCCGTGGCAACGCCTTTGACGCGCCCGCGCTGGTCGTACAACACTTCGGCCGCCGCGAAACCGGGAAAAATCTCCACACCCAAGCCCTCTGCTTGAGTGGCCAGCCACCGGCACAGGTTTGCGAGGCTGGTGACGTAGTTACCGTGGTTCTGGAAGCAAGCCGGTAGCATCCAGTTGGGAGTTTTGAAGGCGCTGCTTTCGCTCAAGAATAAAAAGCGGTCCTCGCAAACGGGTGTTAGAAGCGGAGCCCCTTGCGCTTTCCAGTCCGGGAGAAGTTCGGCCAAGGCGCGCGGGTCCATCACCGCTCCACTCAGAATATGGGCACCCACCTCCGAGCCTTTTTCCAAGATACAGACACTGGCTTCATGTTGATGCTGGGAGGCGAGTTGCTTGAGCCGGATGGCGGCTGCAAGGCCCGCCGGCCCCGCGCCAACAATCACGACGTCGTATTCCATGGATTCGCGTTGCGCCAAGCTGTGCTCCTTTTCTTACGGGAAGGTTGGGCTGTTAGACTTTGCGATGTTATCGTCTTTTACTGAAGTGACTACCAAAGTGGATATGGAATCGCGCGGAAAGTTGGTACACGTGGAGAAATTCCGCATGCGCTGGGCGGACATGGATGCCCTGGGGCACATGAACAACACGGTGTATCTGCGCTGCCTTGAGCAGGCGCGCATCTCTTGGTTCGACAGCATGCAGGTGGACTATAGAACCCACGCCGAGGGTCCCGTCCTGGGGAGCATCACCTGCCGTTATCGCATCCCCATCGTCTATCCCGCCAATCTTTGCATAACGCTCCATCTGGGGCCCGTGAGGAAGAGCAGTTTCCCCCTGAACAGCGAGATATACGAAGAGTCCGACCCCGCGCGCATATACGCGACCGCCGAAGCCATGATGGTTTGGATCAACCTAAAGGAAGGAAAGTCGCGTCCCCTTCCTGAGTGGTTGCGCGCTCTCGCGGAACCCGGCCATTCATAGCTCGAAGATGCGTCCTGTTGTACCCAGGCTGTCTTGCCCCAGTAGATACAGATAGGCAGGTAACACGGACGACAATGGCGAGCGTTGCGTGGCATGCTCTCCCGGGTGGGATTGGCCGCGTTGCGGTGAATCGATCTTCCCCGGCACGAGCATGTTGGCGCGCAGATTCGGGAGGTGTTCCCACTCTTGGGCCAATATTTGGGTGAGCGTCACCAGGGCGCCCTTGGACGCGGCAAACCCGCCCCAAAAGGCCGCCGGATGCAAGCCATGAGTCTCTCCGGTGAAGATGACCGAAGCGCTGGGCGCGGCCCGCAGAAGCCGCGAGCAGGCGCGTGTCAGCGCCATGGGCGCGGCGAGATTGATCCGCAGTACCCGCATCCAATCGTCCAACCGCTGTTGCTCGATGGGGGCGGGCGGGAGTAACTCCGCGGCGCAGTGAACGATGCCCGACAAGCTTCCTAGCTCAGATTCGATCGCGCCCGCCATTTGGTCGAAATCCCGGTCGCTCGCCTGCGCGAGATCAAGGGGCAGGATCATGGGCTCGGGATATCCTTCGCGCATGATTTGGTCGTAGAGGGTCTCCAGCTTGGCCACACTCCTGCCATGCAGTATGACGGTCGCGCCGCAACGCGCGGCGCCGAGCGCCACGGCATGGCCTAAACCTTGGCCCGCGCCGGTTACTAGGATGACGCGCCCGGCGAGCAAATCGAGCGGCGCCTGGTAGGTGAGGAGGGAACGGATCATGAATTGCTCTCCAAGTGCAGTGCGGCGTGATGAGCTGCCGCAAGGCCGCTACGCACGGCCGCCTCGATGGTCGCGGGATAATCGCTGCGCACATAATCCCCGGCAAGGAAGAGGCCGGGGATGGGAGTGGATGTAGAGGGCCGCTTGATCCCAACGGTGCAAGCGAAGGTCGCGCGCTTTTCGGCGATGACGCGGTGCCATAGAGGTGTTGGCAAGTAGGGAAAGGCGGCTTGAAGTTCCAGATGCACCCGGTTTGCCAGCTCATCCCTGGCGAGATCCTGGTGTGCACCGGCGGCGGAGATCACCACGCCGAGAACTCCGGGTTGATCGCAAAGAACACCCCGGTCGAACACCCATTGGCTATAGGTAGCGTCCAATCCCACCATCGCTCTGGGCAGCCGGATATTTTCAGGATAGCCAAGGTACACCGAATAGATGGGGCGGTATTGCAGCGCTAAGACTTGTGCCGCCACTTCCGAAAGAGCCGGAGTGTCTTCAATCAACGCGCATAGATGCTGGGGCGCCACCGCCAGAATGCAGGCCTTGAAATTCTCGTCTCCGTCCCGGGTACTGATGTCCATGGACTTCTCGTTGAACATGACACGGGTAACCCGGTTGTTCAGGCGCACCTCGCCCCCTGCCTTTTTTACGAATTCGGCGGCACTCTCGGGGAACAACCGCGACAGATCCGTGGTGGGGAGAAGCAGATCGCTGTTGCTCGCAGGGAAACTGAAGGTGTCGCGCAAGACGTTGCAGAAGATTTGCGCGGAAGCTTCCTCGGGTGCGGTGTTCAAGGCGGAGATACAAAGTGGATACCAGAGGTAGCGGTTCGCCGCTTGGGTTTGATGGTGGGCGGCGAGCAAATGCGTGACGCTTATGTCCGTATTCAACAAGAAGCGGCGTGCGCGTAGAGCAGCGAGCATCGTAATGATGCGAATCTTGTCCCGTACTCCAATTCCCGAGGCGCAGAGCAAACCTAGAGTGAGATTAAAGGGCCAGGGCAGTGGTGGCGCGCGTAGGTTAAAGCGCGAGTGAATGCCAAGTTCGAGGGGAATTCGTAGCAGTCTTGGCTTTTCGGCGGAATCGCCCACGATGGATACAAGCCGTTGCGTTTCGTCATAGGCGCCAATGAGAATGTGCAGGCCGTTATCCAAGGGTGTGCCACCTGCCTCCACCCGGCGCGCCCGCCCTCCTAGCGTGGCACCAGCCTCGAACACGCACGAAGGTATGCCCCGCCGTGCGAGCTCGACCGCTGCTGCCATGCCCGCATAGCCGCCTCCGATGATCGCGATTTGCGCGGATCCCATGTCGCGGGGACGCCCTATGTGGAGGTGGCCCAGGTCTTCCAGGCAATCCAGAATTTTCTCAAGGGGGTGAGTGCCGTGCGCTCGCTTAGCACGTTACATCCGCCTTGCTGAATTTCTCTGAGCAAGGTGCGATAGATGTTGCCCATGATGAGACTGGCGCGCTGGGACCGGCGGTCCTGGGCGGGAAGGCTCGACTCCGCACGGTCGTAGTGGGCGATGGCGCGCGTGATCTGGTGTGAGATTAAGTTCTTAAAGGCATCGGTTTCGCGGTAGAGCACGATGTCATCCACCGGAACGCCGAAATGCTCCAAGTCCTTTAAGGGAATGTAGACCCGGTTGCGCCCAATGTCCTCCCGTACGTCGCGAATGATATTGGTGAGTTGTAGGGCAATTCCCAACTGGCGGGCGAATTCGCGCGTCCTGAGGTTCTCATACCCGAAGATCTCGGCGGCAAGCAGGCCAACCACGCCCGCCACGCGGTAACAATACAGTTCCAGGGTTGCGAAATCGGGATAACGGTTATAGTCGAGATCCATTTGCATGCCCTCGATGATCTCGAAAAAGTACGCGGAGGGCAGTTTGAAGTTGGTAATGGCAGGTAGCAGGGCCTTCGAGACCGGGTGTTGCGGATTCCCCTGCAGCATATTGCCGACTTCGCTCCGCCACCATTGAAGCTTCGCGCGCGCGATGCCCGGGTCAGGGCATTCATCGACCACATCATCGACTTCCCGGCAAAAGGCGTAAAGAGCGTGTATGGCCCGGCGCTGCTCCTTGGGTAGGAAAAGAAAGCTGTAGTAAAAACTCGATCCGCTGCGCAGAACGCGGTTTTTGCAGTACTGGTCCGGGGTCATGACTGGGATCGAAACGGGAGTGCGGCACGAAGAAACATGATGGGCCAGTCCCATGCTTTGAGAACTGGGCGGTGCTTGAATATGTCGCCATTGACCGCTTCCAATTTGTCCAATATGCGCCTGCCTCCGGCCACGATCATGCGCAACTCAAGGCCCATTCTGCCTGGTAACTCGTGGCCAAGACTTGCACCGCCATTCAACATGGCGCGTGCCCGGGCAATCTGATAATGCATCAGGCTAGGCCAGCCACCTGCAACACTGGCACTGGCGATCTGGTGCTCGGACACGCCAAAGCGGGCGATTTCATCCATGGGAAGGTAGATACGGTCCTTGCGGTAATCGATCGCCACGTCTTGCAGAAAGTTGATGAGTTGGAGGCTGGAGCAAATGCGATCCGAGCACTCCAGTAAATGGGGTTGCGTTCTTCCGAACAGGTGCAGGAGTAACCGCCCAATGGGATTTGCGGAGCGGCGGCAATAGTCCATGACATCTAAAAAACTGGCATAGCGTTTTTGCCTAACGTCCTGGGCGAAGGCGTCTAGAAGATCGTAGAAGAGCTGCAGGGGTAGCTTGTGCTGGGCGACCGCCCGGGCCAAATCACCAAAGATGCCACTGGATCCTATTGCTTGCGATAGATTCGCCAACTCATCGCGGTATTGTGCAAGCTGTGCAAGCCGTGTAGGTGCATCCGCATCGCCTTCGTCGGCAATATCGTCGGCCGAACGCGCAAAGCGGTATATCGCTTGAACAGGAAAACGCAGCCTTGCGGGCAATAAGACCGATGCGACTGGGAAATTTTCGTAATGATTGGCGCTAGTGAACACCGCTCGAATATCCGCTTTATTTTCTCAAGCCACTCAGATGACAGGGAATTATGGTCCGCGTTGCGCTCTGGGAAGCCTTGAGCGTGCGGTGGCAGTGTCGCAACGCATTATATTAGAATCGGTTTTGGGCGAAAGTGGCGAAATTGGTAGACGCACCAGATTTAGGTTCTGGCGCCGAAAGGCGTGAGAGTTCGAGTCTCTCCTTTCGCACCAACGGCGTTTTGTCTGGTCATCGTCCTCGAGGTAGGGCTGCTCTTTTCGTGATGCGCGCTCTTCAGGCAATGGAAAATGATAAGGGGACAGTGGTCCCGGAACGGTAAGGAACAGCAATGCAAGCAACACTTGAAACTATCAGCACCCTGGAACGGCGTCTCAAAGTGTCGCTCCCCATGCAAGATGTCAACAGCGAGGTCGATAGCCGGCTGCGACGTATGGCGCGCACCGCGAAAATACACGGCTTTCGCCCCGGCAAGGTTCCCTACAAACTCGTACAGCAGCAGTACGGCGGGCAAATTCGCCAGGAAGTCTTGGGCGACATCTTGCAAAAAACCTTCGGGGAGGCCGTTCGCCAAAAGAATTTACGAGTGGCGGGGTTACCGCGCTTCGAGCCTAGCGCTGAACCCAAGGGCGATGAGACGTTCGAATACAGCGCGATCTTCGAGATCTATCCCGAGGTCAAAATCGGCGAGTTGGCGAGCACGGGCATCAAACGGCCGTCCTTGGTAATTGGGGATGCCGAGATCGGCAAAACCGTCGAAGTTCTGCGTAAGCAGCGAGTTACCTACGAACCTGTGGAGCGCCCCGCGGCGAAAGGGGACCGGGTATTACTTGACTTCGAGGGTAAGCGGGACGGACAAACCTTCGCGGGGGCAACGGGCAAGGATCATATGGCCCTCATCGGCGAGAAGCGCTACGTCGAAGAGTTCGAGAACAATCTTGTAGGGCTTAAGAAGGGTGATCATAAACATTTTGATGTGACTTTCCCCGCCGACTACCATTCCGCGGAACTGGCGGGCAAGCTGGTGTCCTTCGACGTAAACGTCAAGGAGGTAGCGCAAGCCAATCTTCCTGCCTTGGATGCGGAATTTGCCAAGGCTCTGGGTATTCCGGACGGCGACTTGGCGCGTTTGAAGGAGGACGTGAAGACAAACCTTACCCGCGAGGTCGAGCGGCGGATTCAAGCGCGAGTCAAGGACCAAGTCATGCGGCTATTGCATGATTGCGCGCAAATCGAGGTTCCCAAGACCTTGGTGGAAATGGAAATTAACCGGCTGGTGGGCGAAATGCTGGAAAACCTTAAGTCCCGCGGCATGAAGCAGGAGACGCAACTGCCACGAGAACTCTTCGAAACAGATGCCAGGCGCCGGGTGACCCTTGGGTTGATTATTGCTGAGTTGGTAAGGACGCAGGATTTACAGGCGAAACCCGAGCAATTGAAAGAATTGGTGGCACAGCACGCGCAAAGCTACGAAAACCCGAGCGAAGTGGTTCAGTGGTACTACCAATCGCCCGATAGATTGAGGGAAGTGGAATCCTTGGCACTGGAAAATAACGTGGTTCAATGGATACTCAGTGTTGCCAAGGTCGAGGATGTAGCCGTGGAATTCGATGAACTGATGGGGAATCGCACGTGATGACAAAATATGGGCAGTACCAGGAGCCCCAAGGACTGGGTCTCGTCCCCATGGTGGTCGAGCAGAGCGGGCGCGGGGAGCGTGCCTATGACATCTACTCGAGGTTGTTGAAGGAGCGGGTCATTTTTCTTGTTGGGCCCGTGAACGAGGTGTCGGCGAATCTAATCGTTGCCCAGTTGTTATTTCTGGAATCGGAGAATCCGGACAAGGATGTGTTCTTCTACATCAACTCGCCAGGCGGATCGGTTTCCGCGGGACTCGCGATTTACGACACCATGCAATTCATCAAGCCCAGCGTCAGCACTCTTTGCATTGGGCAGGCGGCCAGCATGGGTGCATTGCTCCTCGCAGCTGGGGCCAAGGACAAGCGTTTTTGCCTTCCGAACTCAAGGGTTATGATTCACCAACCCATGGGTGGCTACCAAGGACAGGCCTCCGATATCGAGATTCACGCCCGAGAAATACTCTATCTGCGCCAACGGCTTAATGAGATACTGGCGTCCCATACGGGGCAGGATATCAAGAGCATAGAGAAAGACACGGACCGGGACAATTTCATGGCGGCCGAGGAAGCGGTGAAATACGGGCTGATCGATAAAGTACTATCGCAACGCGATGCGGCGGCCTAAGAATTGAGCACGCCTTCGCCCTATGAAGTTGCCCGCGATACGACCAACACACAGCCGGGAGGCCTAGCGTATGTCTGAGAAGCCGGGGTCGGAAAAATTACTTTATTGCTCTTTTTGCGGAAAGAGCCAGCACGAAGTTCGCAAGTTGATCGCGGGCCCATCGGTGTTCATTTGCGACGAATGTATCGAGCTTTGCAACGATATCATCCGCGAAGAGAGCCAAAGCGACACGACGGCGAAGGCGGGCAAGTCGGATTTGCCAGTCCCACAAGAAATTCAGAATATTCTCGACCAGTATGTGATCGGCCAGGCCCACGCCAAGAAGATTCTTTCTGTAGCGGTCTACAACCATTACAAGCGCTTGAAGAATCTTGGCAAGAAAGACGAAATCGAACTTTCCAAGAGCAACATTCTGCTCATCGGGCCCACGGGCTCCGGTAAGACATTGCTGGCTCAAACCCTGGCGCGCCTGCTGAACGTTCCCTTTGTCATGGCGGACGCCACGACTTTGACCGAGGCCGGCTACGTTGGAGAAGACGTCGAGAATATCATCCAGAAGTTGCTTCAAAAGTGCGACTACGATGTGGAGAAAGCGCAAAGAGGCATTGTCTACATCGATGAGATCGACAAGATTTCCCGAAAATCCGAAAACCCGTCTATTACCCGGGACGTGTCCGGAGAGGGCGTGCAACAAGCCTTGCTCAAGCTCATTGAAGGGACCATCGCGTCCGTTCCGCCCCAAGGCGGGCGTAAGCACCCCAACCAAGAATTCGTGCAGGTGGACACCACCAACATCCTTTTTGTGTGCGGGGGGGCCTTCGATGGCTTGGACCGCATCATCCGCAACCGCTCGGACAAAGGCGGGATCGGATTCGGGGCACAAGTTCGCAGCAAGGATAGCCGTAAGGATATCGGCATCGTGCTGAAGGACGTGGAGCCGGAGGATCTCATCAAGTATGGGCTCATCCCCGAGTTCGTGGGGCGGCTACCCGTGGTGGCCACTCTTGATGAGTTGGATGAAGAAGCCTTGATTCAAATCTTGACTGAACCCAAGAACGCTTTGCTCAAACAATTTCAGAAACTTTTCGCCATGGAAGGTGTCGAGTTGGAAGTGCGCACCGAGGCACTGAAAGCCATTGCCCGTAAAGCCCTGGCTCGCAAGACCGGTGCGCGCGGGCTTCGGTCCATTCTCGAACATTCTCTGCTTGACACCATGTTCGATTTACCTTCCTCCAAGAACGTCAGGAAGGCCGTGATCGACGAAGGTACTATTGTCAGCGATGTAAAGCCATTATTAATCTATGCTGACCAGCCCAAGGTCGCGGGCTCCGCTTGACGGGCGCCCTTGCAGGGCACGACCCCAGCATTGCAATACCGATATTCCTCCCCAATTACAACCAGGCCGATGCTGGCCTAACCAGGTGAAAGTGAATGTCTAACCAAGAATCCTATTCGGATGCGGTCACGCTCCCTCTTCTTCCTTTACGGGATGTGGTGGTGTTCCCGCACATGGTCATCCCCCTGTTCGTGGGCCGGCCGAAGTCCATCAAGGCGCTTGAGACCGCCATGGAAGCTGGCAAGAGCATCCTGCTCGTTGCCCAGAAGTCCGCCGCGAAGGACGAGCCCTCCGAGGAAGACCTATATTCCACGGGTACCATCTCCAACATCCTGCAGATGCTCAAGCTACCCGATGGCACGGTGAAAGTATTGGTGGAGGGCGTGCAACGAGCCAGAGTGCGTCTTGTGCATGATCTACGTACCCATTACGCCGCCGAGGCGGTTCCCGTACATGGTTCCATAGGAGAGGGCACGGAACTCGAAGCGATGCGCCGTGCGATGATTGCGCAGTTCGACCAGTACGTAAAACTCAACAAGAAGATTCCGCCCGAAATCCTGACGTCCCTCGCCAGCATCGACGAAGCGGGGCGTCTCGGGGATACGGTCGCGGCGCATCTTCCTTTGAAGTTGGATCAGAAACAACAAGTCCTCGAAATGCTCGACGTGCGCCATCGTTTGGAGCATTTGCTGTCGTTGATGGAGACCGAACTCGACATTCTTCAAGTCGAGAAGCGCATCCGCGGGCGTGTCAAGAAACAGATGGAAAAGAGCCAGCGCGAGTATTACCTCAATGAGCAAGTCAAGGCCATTCAGAAGGAATTGGGTGATCTTGAGGAAGGCGCGGACTTGGAGGAAATGGAAAAACGCATCCGCACCGCTCACATGCCCAAGGAAGCCCGGCTAAAGGCGGAGTCGGAGTTGAAGAAACTCAAACTCATGTCTCCCATGTCCGCGGAAGCGACCGTGGTGAGAAATTACATTGAAACCCTGATTGGCTTGCCGTGGAAAAAGAAGAGCAAGATCAATTCGGATCTATCCCATGCGGAACGCATTCTCGACGAAGACCATTACGGGCTGGAGAAAGTCAAGGAACGAATCGTCGAGTACCTGGCGGTCCAGCAAAGAGTCGATAAGGTGAAGGCGCCGATCCTATGCCTGGTGGGTCCGCCCGGAGTAGGTAAGACTTCGCTTGGCCAATCCATCGCACGTGCGACCAACAGGAAATTTAGCCGGATGTCCCTGGGCGGCGTGCGCGATGAGGCGGAGATCCGGGGTCACCGCCGTACGTACATTGGGTCCATGCCCGGCAAGATCTTGCAGAACTTGTCCAAAGTGAGTGTGCGCAACCCCCTATTCCTTCTTGACGAAGTGGATAAGATGGGCATGGATTTTCGGGGAGATCCATCCTCGGCATTGCTGGAAGTTCTAGATCCCGAGCAAAACAGCACCTTCGTGGACCACTATGTGGAGGTGGAGTACGACTTGTCCGACGTGATGTTCGTGGCGACTGCCAACACCATGAATATTCCGCCAGCGCTGCTCGACCGCATGGAGGTCATCCGTCTTTCGGGGTATACGGAAGACGAGAAGGTGAATATCGCCCTTCGGCATCTGATTCCTAAACAGTTGAAAAACCACGGGCTGAAACCCGAGGAAATTTCCATTTCCGAGAGTGCCGTTCGCGACATCATTCGCTACCATACCCGGGAGGCGGGTGTGCGCGCCCTCGAAAGGGATTTGTCCAAGATCTGCCGCAAGGTAGTGAAGGCGCTCATCATGCGGAAGCGCCAGCGCAAGACGGCCGTGTCGGCGAAGAACCTCGAGTCCTATTTGGGCGTGCGCCGCTACTCATATGGCATAGCCGAGAAGAATAACCAGATCGGGCAGGTCACGGGCTTGGCTTGGACCGAGGTGGGTGGAGAACTGCTTACCATCGAGAGCGCGGTAATGCCCGGCAAGGGCAAGGTGGTCTCCACCGGAAAGCTCGGTGAAGTGATGCAAGAGTCTATTCAGGCGGCCATGACGGTCGTGAGAAGCCGTTCGGAGCGGTTAGGGATTGCCGAGGACTTCTACCAGAAGAACGATATCCACATTCACCTTCCCGAAGGCGCGACACCGAAAGACGGGCCGAGCGCCGGAATCGGCATATGTACCGCCATGGTGTCCGTGCTCACCGGCATTCCCGTTCGGGCTGATGTCGCGATGACGGGAGAAATCACACTGCGCGGCGAGGTGTTACCCATCGGCGGACTGAAGGAAAAGCTGCTTGCGGCTCATCGCGGCGGAATAAAAGTGGTCCTCATCCCGCAGGAGAACACCAAGGATTTGGTGGAGATTCCGGAAAACATCAAGAACCGCCTGGATATTCATCCAGTCAAGTGGTTCGACCAGGTTCTAGAACTCGCTCTGGAGCGAAAGCCGGTGCCTCTGCCGGAGAAAAAAGAACCGGTGGCCTTACCGCCCGCTCCCGTTGAGAATCCCACCCCTGCGTTCAAGCATTGATCCAAGGCAGTAGCCGGGACATCATGACGGTGTGATGTCTCAGCCAGGCGACTGGCTGCGCGAGGCGGCTACTCCTTTCCGCGTTTCGCTTGACACACTCTTTTGCCACTTGATATAAAACCGCGCTGCCGCCTATGAGGGAATCCGACGGGGCGCTCCATTTGCGGTACGGGGAGAGGGTTTGGGAATTGGACTAGCACGATTGACGGTGACACAGCTAATCTAACTAACTTATAACGAAAGGGGACGCACATGAATAAACAAGATCTGATAGAAGCGATCGCGAAACAAGCCGATATTTCCAAGGCGGCAGCAGGTAGGGCGTTGGATGCCGCCATCGGTTCCATAAGGCAGTCCTTGAAGAAGGGCGGAATGGTTACGCTCGTGGGATTCGGAACCTTTCATGTGGGTAAACGCGCCGCGCGTGCAGGCCGCAATCCTCAAACGGGCGCTGCTATCAAGATCAAGGCCGCGAAGGTTGTGAAGTTCAGGGCTGGAAAAGCGTTGAAGGACGCTGTAAACTGATGGATCTTCAGTTCGGTGTATGCACTCAGGACGAGTTGTTGAGGCAAATCCAGGGTGCTTAGCTCAGTTGGTAGAGCGTCGCCCTTACAAGGCGAATGTCGGGAGTTCGAGCCTCTCAGCACCCACCAGCAGAACTGATAGGGAGTGGTAGTTCAGTCGGTTAGAATACCGGCCTGTCACGCCGGGGGTCGCGGGTTCGAGTCCCGTCCACTCCGCCAAGCATCACAAGAAAGGCGAACGCAAGTTCGCCTTTTTTGTTTAGGGGCTGTGTAGCGCAAGCCACCTGTTTTTATCTCACACGCCCCGCGGGGGAAAGGACCGGTTCGATGTTTGATTTTGTCGCAAACCGAAAACGAATCGTTCAGTTCGTTATCGCCCTGATCATGCTGCCGTTCGCGTTCTTCGGCATCGACTTCTACTCTCGAGGTGTGAATCAAGGCGATCATGTGGCTGTCGTGGGCGGCGATGCCATTACTCCTGGCGAGTTCGGCCGCGCGTTGCGCGACCGCCAAGATCAAGTGCGGCAGATGATGCAGGGCAAGGCGAACTCCGAGATTCTGAATGGCCCGGAAATCAAGAACCAAGTAGTGGAACAACTGGTCGAGCAAAGGCTACTGCTGGCAAGCGCGGCCAACGCGAGATTGGGCGTGTCGGATTTACAGCTTCGCGATCTGATTCAGCAAATTCCCGCCTTCAAGGACGATGTGACGGGAAAATTCTCCAAGGAGCGCTACGAGTTATTGCTGCAAACGAGAGGCTTGGAGCCCAGTTCATTCGAGGCGGATTTGCGTAGGGATGCTCTCATTTCTCAAGTGCGGGAATCGGTCGCAGCCACCGGTTTCTTGCCCAAGGCGATCACCGAGCGTCTTGCCAAGATACGCGGGCAGCAGCGCGAAGTGAGCCAAGTAATCGTCTCCCCCGTGAGTTTCCTGGCGCAGGCGAAACTGGCGGATGATGAAGCCAAGCAATACTACGATAAGAATCCCACGGCTTATACCTTGCCGGAACGAGCGCGCGTGGAGTATGTCGTGCTGTCCTTGGAGGCGATGCAAAAACAAGTGGCGGTCAAGGACGAGGACGTTCGAAAGTACTACCAGGATAATGCTAGCCAGTTTGAACAGCCTGAAGAAAGGCGTGCACGGCATATCCTGCTTGCCGTGGATGCAAAGGCTAGCGACGAGGTTAGAACTAAAGCCAAGTCCCAGGCGGCGGCGTTGCTTGCAGAGGCGAAGAAGGACGGCGTTAATTTCGCGGAGTTAGCCAAGAAAAATTCGCAGGACCCCGGCTCGGCGACGGAAGGGGGCGATCTGGGTTTTTTCGCGAAGGGGCGCATGGCCAAGCCATTCGATGAAGCTGTGTTCGCCATGAAGGCTGGGGATGTTGTGGGGCCCGTGGAAACCCAGTACGGATACCACGTCATTCGCTTGGAAGAAATCAACGCGGGTAAACGCCAGCCTTTGGAGGAGGTGCGTGCGCAGATTGAGGAGGAAGTAAAGAAGAACGTGGCGAACCGGGAGTTCGCCGAAAAGGCCGAGCAACTCAGTACGCTGGTCTACGAACAGTCCGATAGTCTTAAGACCGCTTCCGAAACCCTCAAGCTGGCTATCGATCAAAGTGGATGGATAACACGGGACCGTGCGGAAATCCCCGTGTTGAACAACGAGAAATTGCTCAAGGCCATCTTTTCCGAGGATGCGGTCAAGAGCAAGCGTAATACCGAGGCCGTGGAGGTGGCGCCCAGTACCCTCGTGTCGGCGAGAATCGTGGAGCATATACCGCCCGCGCGGCAGCCCTACGATGTGGTCAAGGAAATCATCGTGGAGCAACTCAAGGCCAGGAACGCGGCGGAGTTGGCGAAGAAGGACGGAGAAGAAAAACTGGCGCGCTTGAAGAAAGGCGAATCCCTCTCACTACAGTGGTCTGCCGGCCAAACCATTTCACGGGAGAAACCCCAAGGGCTCTCGCCGGAAGCCGCGCAATTGGTTTTTCAGGCTGACGTGTCGAAGCTACCCGCCTACGCGGGATTTGGCGGGGCGGATGGGCGTTATGTGCTTTTCCGCGTGAGCAAGGTAGAGGAATCCGCCGCCACGAGCGTGGAAGCCGATACGGCCTTGGCCAAGCAGGTGGCCTCCATGGCGGCCAGGGAAGCCCAAGCTGCACGCGTGCAAAGCCTAAGATCGAAGGCTAAGGTCACGATCAATAAGGACCGCTTCGACAAAAGCTAAGGCGGGGTAGGGCCGCGCGCCCTACCCAAGCATGATGGCTACTCTAGTCCCCAAGGGCACCCGCGAACGCGGTCACGTGGAATCCACAGTCGACGTGCACGACTTCCCCGGTAATACCGGCGGAGAGGTCCGCCAAAAGAAATGCAGCGGCGTTTCCCACATCCTCTATCGTGGTGTTGCGCCGTAGTGGCGCGGATTTTTCCGTTACACCGAGCATTTTCCCAAAACCGCTGATGCCCGCGGCGGCGAGGGTCTTGATGGGGCCCGCCGATATCGCGTTCACGCGAATCCCGCGAGGCCCCAGGCTAAAGGCCATGTAACGGGTATTGGCTTCCAGACTCGCTTTGGCCAAGCCCATCACGTTGTAGTTCGGCATGGCGCGTTCGGCCCCCAAGTACGTGAGGCAGATGAGGGAAGCCTTGCGTCCCTCCATCATGGGCAGTGCCGCGCGCGCAAGCGCGGTGAAGCTGTAGGAACTGATGTCATGGGCGATGCGAAAGGCTTCGCGCGTGGTGCCATCCACGAAATCGGCCGCCAGCGCCTCGCGTGGCGCGAATGCGATGGAGTGCACGAGCCCATCTAGCCCATCCCAGCTCTTACCTAAGCCGGAAAATAAGGTGGCGATTTCCTCGTCCAAGGCAACATCGCAAGGAAACACCAAGGATGACTCGAACTCCGCGGCGAGTTCCAACACGCGGTCTCTCACCCGCTCGCCTTGGTAGGTGAAGGCAAGCTGCGCACCCTCACGGCGGGCCGCCTGGGCGATGCCGTAAGCGATGGAGCGGTTGCTTAATAAACCGGTGATCAGAATTTTTTTATCGTTGAGAAATCCCATGAATGGCTCCCGTTGAAGGCGCGGCGATTATAGCCAATAGCCTATTGGCATACCGTTGTGTTCGCGGTGGTCTATCCCGCGCCCGCTTTCCGGTACACTCGAAACACCATGAATATTCGACTGGCGTGCTTGGCCATTACCGCGTTGCTTGGTGCCTGTGAGCGGCCATGGAACAACCCCTATCCAGCGGAGCAGGGCGGCCAGAATATTTTCTACTCGACTTTCTCCGAGCGGCCTAAGCACTTGGACCCGGTGCAATCCTATTCCGAGAATGAGTATTTGTTCATCGCCCAGATCTATACGCCTCCGCTTCAATACCATTATCTAAAACGGCCCTACGAACTGATTCCCTTCGCCGCGGAGTCTGTGCCCCAACCGCGGTACTTCGATGCCCATGATCGCGAGCTACCCAAGGATGCCAACGCACGCGATATCTCCTACAGCTTGTATGAGATCAAGATCAAGCCCGGAATGCATTACCAGCCGCACCCGGCTTTTGCGCTCAACGCCTCGGGCCAACCCAAATATCTGGCGTTGTCTGAAGCGGACCTTGCAGAGGTACACGAACTGCGGGATTTCAAAAGCACCGGTTCCAGGGAGGTGGTGGCGGAGGATTTCGTCTACCAGATTAAACGCCTGGCCCATCCGCGCCTGCATTCCCCCATCTTTGGCTTGATGAGCGAGTACATCGCCGGGTTGAATGAGTATGCGCAATTGCTGAAGGAGGATGCAAAAGGGCTCGCCGCCCAGGGTTACTTGGATCTAAACCGTCATGCGCTGGCTGGGGCCTACGCGACGGATCGCTACACCTACACCATCAAGGTGAAGGGAAAGTATCCCCAGTTTGTCTATTGGCTGGCCATGCCCTTTTTCGCGCCCATCCCCGCGGAAGCCGGCCGCTTTTATTCGCAAGCGGGCATGGAGAAACGCAATTTGAATTTCGACTGGTATCCGGTGGGTAGCGGCCCCTACATGCTGTCGGTGAACAATCCCAACCGGCAAATGGTGATGGAACGCAATCCCAATTATTTTGTGGAGACTTATCCATCGGAAGGAGAGCCGGAGGACATGGCCTCGGGCATGCTCGCCGGCGCGGGCAAGCCTCTACCATTCATTGAGAAGGTGATCTACAGTTTGGAGAAGGAAGCGATCCCAGGCTGGAATAAGTTTCTGCAAGGCTATTACGACAGCTCGGGAATTTCCTCGGATAACTTTGACCGCGTGATCGAGGTTTCCGGCACGGGTGACGCTCAATTGACGGAGGAGATGCTTGCGCAGGGCATCGAACTTCGCACGGGAGTGGCGCCATCCATCAGCTATTACGGATTCAATATGCTCGACCCGGTGGTGGGGGGTGACGGAGAATCCGCGCGCAAACTCCGCCAGGCCATTTCCATTGCCTTTGACGTCGAGGAATATATCGCCATTTTCATGAATGGGCGTGGCGTCGCAGGGCAAGGGCCTCTCGCGCCTGGAATCTTCGGCTACTTGGAGGGCCAGGCGGGGATGAATCCCATCGTTTACCAATGGCGCAACAATGAACCGCAGCGCCGTTCGCTGGATGAGGCGAAACAGTTACTTAGCCAGGCGGGGTACGGCAACGGAATCGATGCGCGCACGGGAAAACCACTCACTCTACATTTCGATACGACATTGGTTGGTGCGCAGGGCAAACCCATGGTGGACTGGTTGGTGAAGCAATTTAAGAAGGTCGATATCGAACTGGTAGTGCGCAATACGGACTACAACCGGTTTCAAGAGAAAATGCGTAAAGGCACCGCGCAGATTTATCGCTGGGGATGGAACGCCGATTATCCCGATCCGGAAAACTTTCTGTTCTTGCTATACGGCCCGCAAGGCAAGGTGAAGAGCAGCGGGCAAAATGCCTCCAACTACGCCAATCCCGAATACGACCGCTTGTTCGAGCAGATGCGAGAGATGGAAAATGGGCCCGAGCGCCAAGCCGTCGTGGACAAGATGCTTGCCATTGCGCGCAGCGATTCGCCTTGGATCTGGGGGCTGCATCCCAAGGAATATGGGTTGGGCCATAAGTGGATCGCCAATCGCAAGCCCAACAAGATGGCCAACAATAGCCTTAAATACCTGCGCGTGGACGCACAACAACGCGATGTATTGCGCGAGCGATGGAATCGTCCCGTAATTTGGCCCGCGGTATTGCTAGTTTGCGTGCTTGCGGCAGTGGCCAGTTCTGGAGTTGTCCTCTACCGCCGCCGGGAGCGGGCCGCGGCGCTGGGGGCGGTGTAAGGCGATGTTCGCGTATCTCATCCGCCGGGTTCTTTACGCGATTCCCGTATTAATCGGGGTCAATCTGTTTACCTTCGCGCTGTTTTTTTACGTGAACTCGCCGGACGACATGGCCCAAATGCAATTGGGACAAAAACGCGTTACTCCGGAAGCCATAGAAAAGTGGAAGGCCGAGCGTGGCTACAACAAGCCCATGTTCGTGAATGAGCGGGCGGAAGGGCTCACGACACTCACCGATACGGTGTTTTTTCAGAAATCCGCCAGCTTGTTTTATTTCGATTTCGGTACCTCCGATGACGGGCGCGATATCGGGTACGAGATCGAGCAGCGCATGTGGCCTAGCCTGGCGATTGCGCTGCCGAGTTTCCTCGCTGGGTTGGCCTGCTACATCAGCATTGCCCTGGTGCTCGCTTTCTTTCGGGCGACGCAAGTGGATTTCTGGGGCGTCGTATTGTGCGTGGCAGCCATGTCGGTTTCCGGATTGTTCTACATCATCGGCGGCCAGTGGCTAGTCAGCAAACTGTGGCACTGGGTACCCATTTCAGGTTATACGGGTGGTTCGGAAGGCTGGCGCTTCGTCGTGCTGCCTGTGCTCATTGGCGTGGTTGGAGGAATCGGTGCGAGCGCACGGCTGTATCGCACGATCTTTCTGGAAGAGATGGGCAAGGACTATGTGCGCACCGCGCGGGCGAAGGGATTGTCCGAGGCGAAGGTGCTGTTCGGTCATGTTCTGCGCAATGGCATGATTCCCATACTCACCGGAGTAGTTGTGGCGATCCCCAGCTTGTTCATCGGCAGCTTGGTCATGGAATCCTTCTTCGGTATCCCGGGCCTGGGGAGTTACACCATCGATGCGATCCAGTCGCAAGATTTTCAGATCGTTCGATCCATGGTATTTCTCGGTTCGTTCCTCTACATCCTCGGTCTCATGTTGACGGACATTTCATACACTCTCGCCGACCCGCGGGTGAGGCTGCGCTAATGCCCTTCAAACCCGTATTTCTTTGGACGGACTTGCTGGTCTATGTGCTATTGGTGTCGGTAGTGGTCTTCATTTCCTATGTGAGGCGCCGCGAGCATCTCCTGGCGCCCTGGCGTAAGGTGGCCCGAAGTGCCTATGGAATGTGCGCCTTGGTCGTCTTGTTGTGTTTCGTGCTGGTAGGCATGCTGGACTCAATGCATTTTCGCGCGCGCCTGGACAGCAAGGATAACCAAGGCCGTGCCAATTACGCGGCCGAAGTGCTCAGTGTGCTCGACGTGTTTACCGCGCCTGTGCGCACCCGTACGGAGAAGACCTACTCGGAGCCCCTGGCGGTGTACTCCTTCGCCAAGGAAACCGTCACAAAGGCCGATGGTACGCAGTCGCGCGAGTTTCCAAGACTTAGGCACGCAGGGGCGCATCTCAATGATCCGCAAGAGCAACGCCATGCCGACATAGCTCGCCGCGTCATGGGCGGGGCCGGATTGGCCATCGGGCTATGGATTGCGATTTCCATGGCAGTGGCGGCATGGATTGCCCAAGGCCGGAACGCTTCGTTCGGCGCGATCGTGACGCAGATGATCCGCGGTGAATCGGAAGTTCCATGGCGGGCCATGCTTATCACGCTGGGCTTGCTCTTGTTGGTGGTCTGCCCTGTCCTCATGCTAAGTGTGCGCTACCACGTCTTTGGCACCGACAAGGTAGGCCAGGACGTGCTTTACCAAACGCTGAAAAGCATTCGCACTGGCCTGGTCATCGGCACGCTCACCACGCTTATCGTGTTGCCGTTTGCACTCGCGCTCGGTGTCATGGCGGGGTACTTACGCGGCTGGGTGGACGATATCATCCAGTACGTTTACACCACACTTAATTCGATCCCCGGGGTCTTGCTCATCGCGGCTTCGGTGTTGTTGAGCCAAGTCTGGATGGACCGCCATCCAGAATTATTCGAAACGCTCACCGAACGGGCCGACGTGCGGCTGTTGCTCCTGTGCGTCATCCTCGGTATCACTTCCTGGACAGGGTTGTGCCGCCTTCTTCGGGGGGAAGCCTTGAAGCTCCGCGAGTCCGATTACGTCCAGGCCGCTCACGCGCTGGGAGTGAGTCACTGGCGTGTCATGGTGCGGCACCTGTTGCCCAACCTCATGCACATCGTTCTGATATCCATCGTGATGGACTTCAGCGGATTGGTGCTGGCCGAGGCAGTGCTGTCCTATGTGGGCGTCGGAGTGGATCCGTCCATGATCAGCTTCGGCACCATGATCAACAATGCCAGGCTGGAGCTGGCGCGCGAGCCTGCCGTGTGGTGGTCGCTTGCCGCCGCATTCGTGTTCATGTTTTTACTGGTGCTATCCGCGAACCTGTTTGCCGATTGTGTGCGAGATGCCTTCGATCCGCGCATGCGCTCGGGATGGTCATTGTCTTTCAGGCGCCGCTTGGCTCTGGCCGCGCCACCACGATGAGCGCGCCGCTGCTTGAGGTTATAGATCTGGTCACCTGGATCGATGCGGGGGCGGCACCCCTGCGAGCCGTGGATGGCGTGTCCTTCACCATTGAGCCCGCCGAAACCTTTGCATTACTCGGGGAATCCGGTTGCGGCAAGTCCATGACCGCGTTGTCCCTCATGCGTCTGTTACCCGACGCAGCCCGCATCGTTTCGGGCCAGGTATGCCTGAATGGACTCGATATTCTGGCATTGCCGGAATCCGCCATGCGCGCCGTACGGGGCGATCGCATGGCGATGATTTTCCAGGAGCCCGCCGCCAGTTTGAATGCCGTGATGAGTGTGGGAGCGCAAATTGAGGAGGTGCTGGTACAGCACACGCCATTGCGTGGTTCCGCGGCGCGCACCCGCTGCACCGAACTGCTGGGTGCGGTGGGTATTCCCGATGCCGCAAGGCGCATGGGGGAATACCCTTTCCAGATGTCGGGCGGCATGAAGCAGCGTGTGATGATTGCCATGGCGCTCGCTTGCGACCCTAGCCTGTTGGTGGCCGATGAACCTACCACAGCGCTGGACGTCACCATTCAGGCACAAGTGCTGGAGTTGTTACGTGGCATGCAGAAAGAGCGCGGCATGGCGGTCTTGCTCATCACCCACGATCTTGGCGTGGTGGCTGAGATGGCGCATCGCGTAGGGGTGATGTACGCGGGTGAATTGGTTGAGATCGCAGCGCGCGAGACATTTTTCAGCCGGCCCGCGCATCCTTATTCCCGCAAATTGTTCGAGGCTGTGCCGCGCGGCGGCGGACGCGGCGAAGCGCTTGCCGTGATTCCGGGCGTAGTGCCATCCCTGTCGCAAGTATTCTCCGGTTGCCGCTTTGCGGACCGCTGCGAGCACGTGATGCCCCATTGCCGCACCTCCTTGCCGCCGTGGGTTGATCTGAATCATGGCCAGCGCGTGCGGTGTCATCTTCCCTTCGAAGGGAAGGCGCTTGCCCAGGGTGCCGTGGCGGCAGGAGAAGCCTCGCAAGATAACGCTGGCGCCCCCCTGCTGTCGGTCAAGGATCTAGAGATCCATTTCCCAATTCGCAAGGGCGTGTTGCGTTCCGTCGTGGGTTATGTGCGCGCCGTGGACGGCGTCGGCCTGGAGATTCCATCTCATCGCACTTTGGCCTTGGTGGGCGAGTCCGGGTGCGGTAAAACGACTCTCGGCAAGGGATTGTTGAGACTTCTCCCACTGACGGGTGGCAGCATCGAGTTCGCGGGAAGCGAATTGAGTGCGCTGTCCTACGAAGGCATGCGCAAGCACCGCAAGGCGCTGCAGATCATTTTTCAGGATCCCTATAGTTCGCTCAACCCGCGCATGCGGGTGATGGATATCGTGCAAGAGGGAATGCAGGCGCTTGGCGTTGGAGGCGAAGCGCAAGAGCGTGAGCGGCGCGTGGACGAACTCCTCGAACAAGTGGGTCTGTCGCCCGAGATGCGCTACCGCTATCCCCATGAATTTTCCGGCGGGCAACGCCAGCGCATTGCCATCGCGCGCGCGCTCGCGGTGGAACCACAACTGATTGTGTGCGACGAACCGACCTCAGCCCTGGACGTATCGGTGCAGGCGCAGATCCTCAATCTATTGCGTGACCTACAACAACGCTTGGGGTTGGCCTATCTGTTCATCACTCACAACATCTCCGTGGTGGATTATTTGGCCCACCACGTGGCGGTGATGTATCTGGGACGCATCGTCGAAACAGGAACCGTGGAGGAGGTGTTGAGGTCGCCTAAACACCCTTATACGCAGGCCTTGCTATCGGCGGTTCCACGAATCGACCCGGCCACTAAGCGCGAGGTGGTGCGCCTTCAAGGAGAATTACCCTCGCCTAGCAATCCGCCTCAAGGATGTCATTTCGCGCCCCGCTGTCCGAAGGTTGAAGCGCAGTGCCGGGTGCACTATCCGGGCGCTGTAAAGGTGACATCCACACACGTGGTCAAGTGCCACCTATACGGAGGGAAAGAGATCTAGCTCATCGCCAGTTTCTGGCCGCGGGCCCGGTGCGGCCCGACCACAAGGAGCTGGCCCGCCCGCACGGTGTTGGCTTTTAGCCGGTTCCAGGACTTTAATTGAGCCACGCTAACCGCATGCTTACGTGCGATAGCGAACAGCGTTTCGCCGCGCTTCACCCGGTACAGTCCCTTCCTTCTCTGCGGGACGACGCTATTGGCGGGTGCGAAGTCCGCGTGGTCGGCATGGGTCGGAAGGGCGGTGGCCCGCGCGGGATTTCTCGCGGGCACCAGCACCAATTGCCCAGGACGCAGGCGCGATTTCAAAGTCAGTCCGTTCGCTTCGCACAGGAGTTCAACGCTGACTCCATACTTTTGCGCGACGTTGCGAAGGCGCTCTTTCCTTTGTACCCGGTGGGACTGCCAAGTGACCAGGGGTTCTTCGAAGTTCTCCAGGTTTTCGTGGAAAAGATCGGCCTTATCCGCTGGAACCAGGAGCTGTTTCCCCGCGCCCGGCAGGATTACAGGGCGGCTGTGAGCGGGATTCAAGTAACGAAATTCCTCGACGGACATGTTGGCGAGCTTCGCCGCCAGCTTGACATCGATCTGCCCTGGCACCTTCACCGTGGTGAAGTAAGGCTCATTGGGCACGGACTCGATGGTGAACCCAAATGACTCAGGATCGGCAATGAGATTTTTCACCGCCTGCAACTTGGGAAGGTAATTGCGCGTTTCCGCCGGCATCGTCAAGCTAGCGTAGTCCGTGGGCTTACCGGCCGCGCGATTCTTGGCGATGGCGCGGGATACTGCTCCTTCCCCCCAATTATAGGCAGCGAGTGCTAATTGCCAATCGCCGAACATCGCGTGCAAGGTTTGCAAGTAGTCCAGCGCGGCGCGCGTGGCGTCCATCACGTCGCGCCTACCGTCGTACCAAAAATTTTGTTTGAGCCCGTAGCGTTTTCCCGTCGATGGAATGAACTGCCACATGCCTGCCGCCTTCATTCGCGAGTCCGCGCGCGGGTTGTAGGCGCTCTCAATCATGGGGAGCAGGGCGATCTCCATGGGCATATCGCGCTTCTCGATTTCCGCGACGATGAAGAACAAGTAACGGCGGCTGCGATCTAGCATGCGCGCCATGTAATCGGGCCGGTCGGAATACCAGTCCTCGTGTTTTTCCACCAACGGCCCTTCGATATCTGGCATTGCGAAACCTTGGCGAATGCGGGCCCAGACATCGGACGCTTCCTCCTCGGAGATCTGCGTTGGGTCCAGCAGTTGCGGGGCCGCGATCTCCACCGGGGCCATCAGGTTGGGCATGAAGGCGGGCGCAGGCAAGGCATTCGGGCGCGGCGCGCTGGGTACTTCGGCCGCGAAGGCGGGGCGGTCGGGAGCTTGGGCGGCTCCTGGAGGAAACAGCGTTCCATCCCCGCCATGGGCGGACGAGAGCGAAAACCAGAGGAATGATGCGAGGGGAAATGCAAAAAAACGGGGGGTTGTTGTTCTCATGCGACGCCGGTTGCGGTAATTGGTAACAATGTTAACCGAGTAATCTTCGGTTAGTCAATAACTTAGAGGGAATACCTCAGAGAGGTATTGAATGTCTAGGCTTAGCCAGCAAGGGCCGCGCCCAATAGCTCCCATGGATAGATTTTTCGCATTGCGCTATACCGCGAGCCCCCTCCGGTGGATGGCGTGAGAACGAAACGAGGGAGTTGTTTTTAGGTGCTGGAAAGGCGAATATCCACGCTTGGTTATGCCAATGGAAACTTGCAATGCACGATGAAGCCTTAGCCGATAGCCTAGGCCAGTGGTTGTCTACCCCGTTAGGGCAGTATTTGTTGAAGTCCGAGCAGGCTTGTATCGATCACGAGGTCGCGGATGTCTTCGGATTCCACTCCCTGCAATTGGGGCTGCCAGGGATGGACTTCCTGAAGAGCAACCGAATTCCCTACCGCTACCACTTGGATCCCGAGGGCGGGGGCGAGATAACTGGAGACTTTGAAGCACTGCCTTTGCTCTCCCAAAGCGTCGATTTGGTGGTGATGCCCCACGTATTGGAGTTCAGTACCAATCCCCACGAGGTGTTGCGAGAGGTGGCTCGCGTGCTCATGCCCGACGGGCATGTGGTCATCACCGGGTTTAACCCGTGGAGCCTGTGGGGTGTGCGCCAGATGTTCGAATCCAAGACGGCCCGCTTTCCCTGGTGCGGCGAATTCATCAACTTGCCGCGCCTGAAGGATTGGATGAAGCTATTGGGGGTCGAACTGGCGGCGGGACGCATGCGTTGTTACTTGCCACCCGTGCGGCGCGAAGAGTGGCTGCAACGCTTCGGATTCCTGGATGCGGCGGGAGACCGCTGGTGGCCTTTCATGGGAGGCGTTTACGTGCTCCATGGCATCAAGCGCGTGCATGGCATGCGCTTGATCATGCCCAAGTGGAAGCGCTCCGGGCTAAAGAGCAAGGCGCTCGCCGCCGTACCCCGCCGCGTGGGCGGAGCCTCCATGACTCAGAAAGATACGCAGGAGCAAGAGCGGTGAGCGAGACCGTCGACATGTTTACCGATGGCGCCTGCAAGGGCAATCCAGGTCCCGGTGGTTGGGGCGTCATACTGGCTCGCGGCGAAAACACTCGCGAGCTACACGGAGGCGAAGCCAAGACGACGAATAACAGAATGGAGCTTACCGCCGTGATTCAGGGTCTCATGGCGCTCAAGCGGCGTTGCAAGGTTCGAATACACACCGATTCGCAATACGTTCAGCTAGGCATCACGCAGTGGATTCACAACTGGAAGCGGCGGGGATGGCGCACGGCGGATAAGAAGCCAGTCAAGAACGAGGATCTGTGGAAACAGCTCGACGAGCTTGCCGCGGGCCACGACACCGAGTGGATTTGGGTGAAAGGGCACGCGGGCCACGCTGGAAACGAACGCGCGGACCAGTTGGCGAACTTGGGCGTGGAGTCTCTGAACCCATGAGTGCGCTACGCCAAGTGGTGCTCGATACGGAGACCACGGGCCTGGAAGTGTCCCAGGGCCATCGCATCATCGAAGTGGCGGCCGTTGAGATCATCGACCGCCGTCTCACTGGTAACAGCTTTCAGCGTTACTTGAATCCGGATCGCGATATCGACGCCGGCGCACGTGACGTGCACGGCATCGGCATCGAGTTTCTCCAGGACAAACCGCACTTCAAGGATGTCGCCACGGAGTTTATCGAATTCATCCGTGGCGCCGAGTTGGTCATCCATAACGCACCTTTCGACGTAGGATTTCTCAACGCGGAATTCGCGCTGGCGGGCCACGGCGCTCTCAAGGACTATTGCAGCAAAGTGACCGACACGCTGCGCATCGCCAAGGATCTCAATCCCGGCAAGCGCGCGAATCTCGATGCCCTATGCGAGCGCTATCAAATCGACAACTCCCATCGCACTGTACACGGTGCGTTGCTCGACGCGCGGCTGCTGGCGGAAGTGTTTCTCGCCATGACCCGGGGACAGGACTCCTTGGTCATGGACGTGGTGGCCCCCGCATCTGGAGAGGCGAGAGAGCTGGCGGCCAACGCTGTTCTCGATCTTCCCTTGATCCTGGCTACCGAGGAGGAGTTACACGCTCACGAGCGGATGCTTGACGACATCGAAAAAGGGCGCAAAGGCCCCAGCCTCTGGCGTAAGCCCGTTGTTCACGCCGTGGAGAACGCTGGCGAGACTTGAGCGAGGCGTCTGCGAACGCGATCGTTTGCGGCCTGAAGTGGCGTGACACCGGTATCGCGGGCGTCCTGCAAGACACTGGCGGTGATCCCCCGGATACGCTCCACGGCCAGGAGCACGGCCCTGGGGGAATCGTCGATGCTTTCCTGGTGAAAATCGATCACGCCCCCAGCGCTGGCGAGATAATCCGGCACATAGAGGATGCCGCGCGCGTGCAGTTGCCGCGCATGGGAACTGTCCGCAAGCTGGTTGTTGGCCCCGCCGCACACTACGCGTGCTTTGAGGCGCGGCAGTGTCTCGCTGTTCAATATGCCGCCCAGGGCACAAGGCGCGAAGATATCGGCTTCCTGATGGTAAATATCCTCCGGAGGAACCACGATGGCCTGCCAATCCTGCGTGGCCCTGGTGGCACGCCCGGCGTCCGTGTCGCACACGATGAGTTGCGCACCTTGCGCCCTCAGTAGTTCGCACAGGGGCCCGCCAACATTTCCGAGCCCTTGCACCGCGACGCGCAAGCCTTGGCAGCTCGTGCGGCCATAAACATGTTCGATGGCCGCCAGCATGGCGTTGAACACGCCGTGGGCCGTGACCCCCAAAGGCTGTTGCGCGGATTGCGTAGCGGCCGCGGTGTGAGTCGTGGCTTGGCGCATGAGCGCGAGGTCGGCCAAGGTGGTACCCACGTCATCGGCGATGATGTAACGCCCTGCGAGATCCTCCACCGCGCGCCCCATGGCGCGCAGAAGCTCCGGTGTTTTATCCCGCACCGGGTCGCCTATGATGACGGACTTTCCGCCTCCATAAGGAAGATTGCAGATCGCGGACTTAAAGGTCATTCCGCGCGACAAGCGCAAAGCGTCCGCGAGGGCGTCCGCATCGTTCGCATAGACGCGCATGCGGCAGCCTCCGAAGGCCGGGCCAAGGGTGGTGTCGTGAATGGCGATGATGGCTCGCAGCCCGCTGCGCGCGTCGCGCACATGGATGACGCATTCATGCCCGTCGTAATCGGGATGGCCGAACACTATCGCGCCTTGATTGCCGTTGCCGCCAGGCACAGTTCGGTGAACAGTATCTGCGCGGCGATGTGAGCGGTATTGGTGGTGCCGTCGTATTGCGGGGCGACCTCCACGACATCCGCACCCACCAGATCAATGCCATTCATGCCGCGCACGATGGTGAGCGCCTCGCGCGAGCTGAGGCCGCCCACCTCGGGCGTTCCCGTTCCCGGCGCGAAGGCGGGGTCCAGGCAATCCACGTCGAAGGACAGATAGACCGGGCCGTCTCCCGCGACTGCGCGCGCCTTGGCGATGACGGCGCCCAATCCCATTTCCACCATTTCCTCGGCGTGAATGACCGTCATGCCGGATGCGTAGGAGAATTCCCATAGATACTCCGCCCCCCCGCGAATGCCGATCTGTATGGTGCGTGCGGGATCCAGCACGCCATCCAACACCGCTTGGCGAAAGGGGCCGCCATGGTGAAACTTCGAGCCCTCGTAGACACCGCCCGTATCGCAATGGGCATCCAGGTGAATCATCCCCACGGGCCGCTCGCGGCCCAAGGCACGCAAGATCGAATAGCTGATGGAGTGATCGCCTCCGACGGCCAGCGGGATCACCTTGCTCGCGTGGATAGCGCTGAAAAACGCTTCGATATCTTGGTGGCAAGACTCCAAGTCAAAGCGGCTGCGAAAAGGAACATCGCCGATGTCCGCCGCCCGCACTTCAGCCGCGGGTGCCGCACGCAGTACGTGTTCGTAGGGGCCGATGCGCTCCACCGCGCGCACCGCTCGGGGTCCCAAGCGGGCGCCCGCCCGGTTGGTCACGCCCAAATCCATGGGCACGCCTATGACAGCTACGTCTAGACCGGCAATCCCATTGCCTTGCGCACTCTGCGGGATGAAGGGCAGGCCCAGAAAGGTGGCCGGATCGGCATAGGGCAACTTGCGTTTCTCGCCGTTTTGGAATTGGGCATCGGCCACCCGTTTGAACTCGGGATCGAATAATTCCCCGCCCTTCCCGCCTGCGTAACGAGCGCGCAGTTCGCCGAGAAGTTTTTTGTCCATTGCCTAAGCTAGCGAAACTTCACCGCTACGCTCGGATCGCCGGGAAGGCCTTGGTATTGCACGTTGATGGCGAGGCCCGGTTTGGGTGTGCCGCCGGGGAAGAATGCGCCCACGCTGATGCGATCACTCATCTGGATGCGCTGCCCGTTGTCGGCAAGATCCTTGGCGAGCCACAGAAGGGCTGCTACCGGGTTGCCCAGCATTTCACTACCGCGGGCGCGGCCCAGCTCGTTGTCTTCATGGTCGCGCATGATGACCACCATGTTGGCGAGCCGATCGAGAAACTCTTGTGTCGCTTGCACGGGAATAGGCGTGCCCAGCACCCCCATGCGAGTGCCCATGTTCGTGGCGACCAGATTCAAGGCGGTCACGGTCTGGTCATGCCCGATCATGAGGTCAGACAGCTCTATGAAGGGGACAACATGGGAGAGATGGGAAAGCGCTTGCAGAGGTGTGCGGGCGTCGTGCAGGTTGTAATCCTTGACCACCATGATCAAGTCGGCCGCGAATTGGGGGCGGGCACCGAAATCGGCGGCTACCGTCACGCCGTTCTTCAAGAACATCTTTTCGTACAGAAATCCGCGCCGGGGTTCGCCAGTGTGGTATTGGGCCTGCACGCTATCGCTGGTGAATGCTGCCTTGTATCCAGTCATGACCCCCATGCTTCGCCCAATTTCAGCGGCTATTAGGCCTTGCGCGCAATAGGCATCGTCCATATCGCGCAGCCGTGTCAATGACTCGATGGGGGTCTTGTTGGTGTAGGCCGTAACAATGGCCAGGACTTCCATGTGGGTCGGGCAGGCCGCGAGCACGGTAACGCAAGGACTCACAAGACTCGCTAACGCGGCGAGGGCCAAGGCATTGCGGCATCGTTCAACAGTCATGATCAACCTCCTTGTGCGCCGCTGGCATAGGCCGCCGCGCCGAGATGTGGGGATCCTTGCCGGGACATCGGCAGCGGTAAATGAATCTGTAGGAACTCTTTTGAGGAGGCTGGTTTCACGAGGGGAGGGCGGGAAGCACCGTGGCGCTGCATTCTCCGAAACCGATGCGTGCGAAGCCAGCGCGCTCGCACCAGCCCCGAAGAATGACGCGGTCTGCGTCCTCAAGAAAAGTGCGCGCCTCGTCATTCCCGAGCTTCAGCGGCTGTTTGCCGCCTTGGGTAATCTCCAGCAAAGATCCGAGTTCTTCCGCCGTGGGCCCGGATTGAGTGCCGCTGCCCAATAGATCTCCTGGGTGAAGATCGCATCCATTGACGGTATGGTGGGCCACTAATTGCGCCATGGTCCAGTAGGAATGCTTGAAACTCGTTTGTGACAGGCGGCTGGGCGGATGTCCTGCTGAGCGCATCTTTTGCGTCTCCAACCAGGCTTCGAGCTTCAGGTCGATGGCACCGAAGTCGCGGTTAACCTTGGAGTCGAGGTAGGGCAGGGGCTGGGGATCTTGCTCTGGCCGTGTCCATGCCAGACGGTAGGGGGCCAGGGCCTCCAGCGTCACGATCCACGGTGAAACCGTGGTGGCGAAACTCTTCGCCAGAAATGGCCCCAAGGGTTGGTATTCCCAAGCCTGGATGTCCCGCGCCGACCAATCGTTGAGCAGGCAAAGGCCGAAGACGTGCTGTTCGGCTTTCTCGATAGGCACGCGTTGTCCGAGTTCATTACCGCATCCGACGTAGATCCCCACCTCCAGTTCGTAATCCAGCCGCTTGGAGGGACCAAGGGTGGGTTTGTCCGCTCCGGGGGGAATGGTCTGGCCCCAGGGGCGGTGGAAATCGCGCCCGGCGACGCGCAGGGATGAGCCGCGCCCGTGATATCCAATGGGGACCCATTTGTAATTGGGCAGCAAAGGATTGTCCGGGCGCATGAGTTTTCCGACATTGGTGGCGTGATGAACGGACGCGTAGAAGTCCGTGTAGTTCCCGATAGTCGCGGGAAGGGCGTACTCGGCCTCCGCCTGTTCGATCATGCATGCACGCAACTTACCGGCGTGACTGGATCCCACGCGCAGGGCTTGCGAGAGCGCTCCTCGCAGTGCGGACCAGGGCTGGGGTCCCATGGTGAAGAATGCGTTGAGCGTTGCCTGGCTGCACTGAAGCACCGCGCGCGCCGCCATGCCCGAGAACACACCTGCGTGGGAGGCAGCCTTGAGATCGAGAATCTCCCGTCCAATGGCTACCCCGCCGCGAAAATCCTCGTTGCTCCCTTGTCGCCGGAAGACTCCGAAGGGTAAGTTCTGAAGGGGAAAGTCGCAACCGGGCTCGTTGGCGGATTCGACCCAGCTTCTCAAATTTGCGTCGTGCGTTTCGTTGGTTTTGTACATCTCAGGCCAGGGGAGTTTTCTTCGCTCTTAGTCTAACCGCGGCGGGCAGCATCGAAGTGCTTGCGCAAACTTTGCCAGCTGAGGTGATAGTCTGCTTGTAATTGGGGCGATTCCATGGCAAATCGGGTGGGCCGGATGGCGTAGCGAGTCTCGAACATGAAGGCCATGGTGTCGCGTAGGTATTGGGGCTTGCTGGTGTCCGCGTTGGAGCCTTTCTCGAAGGTTTGCGCATCGGGCCCGTGCCCGCTCATGCAATTGTGCAGGCTGGCGCCTCCAGGGTTGAAGCCTTGCGCCTTGGCGTCGTAGACCCCGTGGATGAGCCCCATGAACTCGCTCGCGATATTGCGGTGGAACCAGGGCGGGCGCAAGGTGTTTTCCATGGCGAGGATGCGCGGCGGAAAAATAACGAAATCGATCATGTCCACGCCTGGCGTATCGCTTACTGATTGCAGCACCAGGAATATCGAGGGGTCCGGATGATCGAAGCTGGTGGATCCCAACACGTTGAAGTGCCGCAAGTCGTACTTGTAAGGGACGTGATTACCATGCCATGCCACCACATCCAGCGGTGAATGACCGATGCGGGCGGACCACAGATTTCCCATGAATTTGGTCGTCAGAGAAAAATCCCCGTCCCTGTCTTCGTAGCACGCGGTGGGCGAGAGAAAATCGCGCGGGTTGGCGAGCCCGTTGGAACCGATGGGGCCCAAATCCGGTAAGCGAAATGGCGCTCCAAAATTTTCGCAAACATAGCCACGGGCTTCGGCTTCCAGGAGTTCAACCCTGAATCGGATACCGCGCGGAATGACCACGATTTCCTGGGGTTGCACATCGATCACGCCCAATTCCGTGGCGAAGCGCAATCCGCCGGCTTGCGGAACCACCAGCATTTCGCCGTCGGCGTTGTAGAAAAAGCGGTCCGTCATAGAGCGATTGATGGCGTAGAGGTGAATCCCGCACCCTGTTTGCGTGTGAGGGTCCCCGTTGCCCGCCATGGTGATCATGCCACCGACGAAGTCCGCGGATACCGCTGGTGAAGGCAGCGGCTCCCAGCGCAATCGATTGGGGGTCGCGCCAAGCACGGAGAAATCGCTGGTCCAGCGCCCATTGTCTATGCGCTCGAAAGGTGAGTGCTTGGCGGCGGGAAGGATTCGATAGAGCCAGGTGCGGCGGTTGTCGTGGCGCGGCGCGGTAAAAGCGGTTCCCGAAATTTGCTCGGCATACAGGCCATAGGGGCACTTCTGCGGAGAGTTGCGGCCAATGGGAAGTGCGCCGGGCAAGGCCTCGGATGCGAATTCGTTTCCGAACCCCGTTTGGTAGGAAAGATTGGCTTGGGCATCGAGTGTCATGGCATTCGGAAAACCAGATCGGGGTGACTAAACATAGGCTGTCTTGTGGTGTATTGTGCATCACGCTTTGGGCATCACCAAGCTACCAACCGACGAGGAGACTTAAATTGATCAAGTTCTATTTCAACGCCGCCCCCAATCCCATGAAGGTTGCCCTCTTCCTGGAGGAGGCGGGTCTCGAATACACGCCTATTCCCGTGGATACACGCAAGGGAGAGCAGTTCAAGGCGCAGTACCTGGCGGTTAACCCTAATGCCAAGGTTCCCGCCATCGTGGATGGCGATGCCGTGGTGTTCGATAGCAATGCGATCCTGCTCTACCTGGCGGACAAGACCAAGCGCTTTCTTCCGGCGGACAATGATCGCCCTGAAGTGCGCGGGCAACTGCTTTCTTGGCTCATGTTCGTGGCGAGCGGCATCGGCCCCTACTCAGGCCAAGCGGTGCATTTTCGCCATTACGCGCCCGAACCCAAGGAGTATGCCCTCAACCGTTACGACTTCGAGGCCGAGCGCCACTGGAAGATCATCGATGAGCGCCTTGGAAAGGGGCGCTACATGCTGGGTGCCACTTATACGATCGCCGACATGGCGGTCTGGGGATGGGCGCGCTTGGTACCGCTGGTGCTGGGGGGCGAGGAAAATTGGGCGAAGCTTCCCAACCTCAAGCGCCTCCTGGACGAAATCAATGCGCGCCCCGCGGTCGCGCGGGTGGAGGAGTTAAAGCGCAAGCACACCTTCAAGGCCGAAATGGACGCCGAGGCAAAGCGCTTCATGTTTCCGCAATTGGCCAGGTTGGTAAAGGTATAGGCAAGCCGGTCGCTACGGTGCGCGCGAAACGCTTTGCCTGGTGAGAGCCTGCAAGGCGCGGTGCAGCTGGCAGTCGATAAGGTCAGGTTCTTGTGGCATAGCGGGGGCTGTGGCGGAAGGGTGCGCAGATGGATCTAGGCCGCAGACGATGCGGCTGGAAGCCGAATCCCCTTCGCTTTCGAAGGCCAGATGCCCGCGAGCAATGCTCTGGGCGCTGGCCTCGCTGCCACCCGGTGGCGCTTGCTCCACTATCTGGTCCGGTGTGACGCCTTGTTTGTCGATGGAGCGCCCGTTGGGTGTGAAGTAGTGGGCGGTCGTGAGCTTCACGGCGGCGCCATCCCCCAGGGGAAGGATCGTCTGGATGGAACCTTTGCCGTAGGTGCGGGTACCCAGCACGATGGCGCGGCGGTGGTCTTGCAGGGCACCGGCGACGATTTCAGATGCCGACGCGGAGCGCTGGTTGACCAGCACCACGAGAGGAATGGTCTCGGTGTTTTTGGGGCCCAGATGAGCACGCACCGGGTACTTGCGCTTGGAATCCTCCGACAGGCCCTCGGTGTATACGACCAGGGTTCCGTTGGAGAGAAACGCGCCGGCCACGGCGACTGCCGCGATCAAGTTGCCACCGAGATTGTCCCGAAGATCGAGGACGATTCCCGTAACACCCCCGGGAGTTGACTGAGAGAGTTTCTCAAGGGCTAGTGCCATCTCCTCGGGCGTGCGCCGGTGAAATTGCGAGAGGCGCAAGTAAGCGGTGCGCGGCGCGATCAAGCCGGCCCGTACACTGGGATCCTTGATTTGCTCGCGCTCCAACTCAAGGACACGAGGCGTGGAGTCTCCTTCACGCAAGAAGGTGAGCGTAAGGGTCGTATTGGGCGTTCCACGGGTGTGGCGCACGGCTTGTTCGAGCGTCATATCGGTGGTGCTGGAATCGTCCAGCCGCGTGATTAGGTCTCCCGGCATGAGCCCGGCGCGATGGGCGGGAGTGTCCTCGATAACGGAAACGACGCGGAAGAAACCGCCGTCCTTGCGCATCTCGATACCGAGCCCGCCATACTTGCCTTGAACGTCTTGTTGTAATTTGCGGTAGGCCTCGGGGTCCAAGTAGGTGGAGTACGGGTCCAGTCCCTTCAGCAGTCCGTTGACGGCATCGGTGAACAACTTGCCTTCGTCCACGGGCTTCACATACTTGGAATCGATCAGATTCAATACCTTTGCGAGCCTTGGGAGTACCGATTCCGAGGGGGTGGTTTGCGCGTTTGCACCGGCGCACACCACAGCGGCCATCAACGCGGTCACGAAGATATTTTTCATCACGCCTCCCAAGCCTATTTGTCTCCCCACACCTCGCGCGCCGTCTCCACGACCAACTGCAATTTAGCCCTCTGGGCCTGCGCCGCGATATCGTTGCCGTGCACGGTACTGGAAAATCCGCACTGCGGGGAAAGGCACAAGTTTTCAAGCGGGGCGAAGCGTGCCGCTTCATCGATGCGGCGCTTGATGGTGTCCTTGGGCTCCAGTTCACCCAACTTGGTGGTCACCAATCCGAGTACCACGAACTTGTGCTTGGGCAAGAAGCGTAGCGGCGCGAAATCGCCCGAACGGGCATCGTCATACTCCAAGAAATAACCGTCGATATCCATTTCCGAGAGCAGCACTTGCGCCACGGGTTCGTAACCGCCCTCTGCCGCCCAGCCACTTTTGAAGTTACCGCGGCATAAGTGCATGCATACGATCATGTCTTTCGGGCGCTGCGCGATGGCGGCGTTGATGAGGCGCGCGTAGCGGCGTGGCAATTCGTCCGGATCGTCGCCGCGCTGGCGGGCGCCCGCGCGCATCTTCTCGTCGCACAGATAGGCCAAATTGGTATCGTCCATTTGAACGTAGCGGCAACCTGCATCCGCGAGACTTTTAAGCTCGGCGCGGTAGGCGCTCGCCACATCGGAGTAGAACGCGTCCAGATCCGGGTAGGCCTCCGTGCTGATGGCGTTACGCCCGCCGCGAAAGTGCAGCATGGTGGGGGAGGGGATGGTGACCTTGGGAGTGCGTGCCGTGGCGGACTTGAGGTATTGGAAGTCAGCGAGCTGAATGGGTTTGGCATGCCGGACTTTTCCTGTCACATGCATCACTGGAGGAGAAAAATCCACGCTCCCCGCATTGCTGCGAAAACTGACGGCGATGCCGCCCTTGGTCTCCACGCCGGCCAGTTGTTCCAGAAAGTCGATGTGAAAATAGGTGCGGCGAAACTCGCCGTCGGTAATGCCCTGGAAGCCGAGGTCTTCTTGAAAGCGGACGATCTGGGTGATGGCGCGGTCTTCCTCTTGGCGTAGAGCATCCTTGGGGATCTTGCCCTCCTTATACTGCGCGCGTGCCTCTAGCAAGTGCCGGGGCCGCAGAAAGCTCCCTACATGATCCGCGCGGAAGGGGGCTTGAGTGCGTAAAGTCATAAGGTTCTCCGGTGGTGGCTATCGGTGCGCTTGCTCAACGCCAGCATTTACCGTTACGCTGGGTACTCATGGAAAGGATTGCGTTATGATCGAAATCAAAAAAGTGGCGGGGGCCTTGGGAGCGCAGATCGACGGGGCCGATCTTTCCCGCCCGCTGCCGAGCGAGATTATCACGCAGATCCGGCAAGCCTTTCTCGATCATCTCGTCATCTTTTTTCGCAACCAGTCCCTTACGCCCGCTCAGTTTCTCGCCTTCGCCCAAGCCATGGGCAAGCCCGTGGAGTATCCCTTTGTAAAGGGGCTGCCGGACTATCCTGTCATTATCGAAGTGAAGAAGCTGGAGCACGAGCGCACCAATTTTGGGGGCATCTGGCACAGCGACACGGCTTATCTGGAGCGCCCTCCCATGGGGTCCATGCTGTTGGCGCGCGAGGTGCCGCCCGTTGGCGGAGATACCTTGTTCGCCAATCAATATCTCGCTTATGAAGCGCTCTCCGAAGGCCTGCGCCGGATTCTCGATGGGCTAACCGCCCTCAACACCTCCTCCAAGGCGGATGTTTCTCGCACGCGAGAAGACCGTATTCGAAGCGATGCGCGCGATGATGCACGGCAAGAGTACGTGGCAGAACATCCGGTGGTGCGGGTGCATCCCGAGACGGGACGCAAGGCGCTTTACGTCAACGTCGCGCACACGCAGTGCTTTCGAAATATGACGGAAGAGGAGAGTGCCCCGCTCTTGGCGTACTTGTTCGCCCACCAGACCAAGCCGGAATTTACTTGCCGCTTTCGTTGGGAGCCGGGTTCGTTAGCTTTTTGGGACAATCGCTGCGCGCAACACAACCCCATTAACGACTATCACGGCTACCGGCGCGTCATGCACCGAATCACTTTAGCGGGTTAGCGCGAAAGGTTCAACGGCATACTCCTTGCGTTTCCACGGATACTCGGTTTTTCTTCTTGAGAGCGCTGCATTTTGACACTCGCAATCCTAGGAAAACCCATCGATAAGAAGGGAGTGTGCCGTGGGCACTTTGATACTAGGCAGCGCGTTACTCGAAGCTTTCGCATTGCTTCAAATTCTTCACGGCGGGAACGACGTTCTTTGGCGGGTGGCGGCGATGTCCGTGCCTTTTCTCGCGTTCTTCCTGTTATTGAAGTCCAAGGAGCAAGTGCCGCCCGTTGTAGAAACCGCCGAGCAAGAGGCGCCTGGCGAGCTGGAGCGCAAACTCGCCGCGCTCGCCGCTTGTCCGAGCGTCGCTAACAAGATTACCGCCGCCGATGAACTCATGCGTAGTGGCCGTCATGCCGATGCGGTTCCGCTATATCAAAGCGCGTTGACAGGTATTTATGCAAACGAGCCGGACTTTCTCTTCAAACTCGCGCACGCACAAATTGAAGCCAACGATCCGGCTGGCGCGAGCGCGTGTGTAGCCCGGCTTACGCGCGATCACGCACGTTACCGTCCCGAGGAAACCAAGTTGTTGCACGCTCGTATATTGGAAGGCCAAGGAAACATTCAGGCGGCTTTGTCGGCCTACGATTGCCTGACCTCGGCCTACGTGGGATTGGAAGCGCGTTGCCGCTTCGGCCTACTGCTCATGCGAGAAGGCGAGATCGACCGCGCGCACCAAGTCTTCAATTTGATGGTGCGGGATGCGGAAACCTCGGCTTACGCCATGCGCGTGGAGCATCATTGGTTGCGTGTCGCGGCCCACTGCCAAGCTCGCCTGCGCGCCAAACTCTCGCCCCATTAGCGATGCAGGCCTAGTTCGCTGTCCAGAGGGTAGATAGGGCGGCGAATTTTCCTGTAATCGAACAGCGCCCAGTCGGAGGACCCTACTCCGATACTGTCGCAGAACACATGTCCCTTGGCGATGGGCAGAAACACTGGCCGAAAATACATTCGCGATTTGAGCAGTAGAAAGCGCTTGCGCGCGGGGTCGATTCCCACGCTGGTGAATACGCCGAGATCCCAGGGTTCCTGATTGCGTTCTGTTACAACGATCTCAGCGGCGCCCGTGTCCAGCACCGCCGCTTTTCCCATGAAGCATCGCATGCCGTGAAACTGCGGGCCGGTGATGGTGTACTCGCCGTCGGTGATGGCTCTCACGGTCCCGGACAGCTCCAAAGGTTCGCCCTTGACCTTGATGGAAGGCATGTCCATCTTGCCTCCGATCTTCACCGTGACTTTCGCGCCAACGCCCGCGGCGATCATGGTTGCAACCGCTTGTTCGTCACGCACCGGGCCCACGGCGATCCCCGTGAGTCCTTGGCGAAGAGCCTCCTTCAGCACGTACATGGTGTCTTGGGTGGCACCGGAGGCGCAGTTATCGGCGTGGTCCAAAAGGAGGATGGGCCCTCCGGTTTCGTCCGCAAGTTTTTTCGCGCGCGCGATCGCCGCCGTCATGGGCTCGCCGCGATAAATGAATGCTTCCCTGTGCTGCCAGGCCACATCGAGAATGTCTTGGCAGGCGGACTGCGCGGCTTGCAAATTTCCGTCCGCGACGGTCACGGCACTCAAACCCGCATCGCGAATATCGGCCTGCTGAAAGCCACCAAAAACCGTCGCGGCGAGTAACCCCGATGCTTCCGCTGCTCGCGTTGCATCCACACAGTCTTTCATGGGGCTTTCACCCGTATTCTGTTTGAGGGTTTGCGCCAACAGCGGAATATTTCCCCAGGCCATGACTGGGTTCACTTCTCCCTTCAAGTGGCGCAGCAGTATGCTCCCGGCTAAGTGCCCGGCCTCGTATTGGTCAACGTGAGGGTAGGTCTTGTAGCCCGCGATCACGGTGCAGTGGCGCACCATGCGTTCCGTAAGGTTGGCGTGCAGGTCCAGCGATACGGCGATGGGAACCTTGGGTGCGATGGCGCGAATTTTCTCCAGCAACGTGCCTTCACCGTCGTCGGTACGCTCCGCTACCACCATCGCTCCATGCAGATCGAGAAACACCGCATCGCATCCGGCCGCTACGGCCTCGCAAATCACATTGCAGATGCGCTCATAAGCCTTACCATCCACCGGTCCGCTCGGGTTTGCCCAAGCCGCGATGGGCGTGACGATCTGTGCACCAGCCGCTTCCGCCAAATCGAGAAACGCCGCCATGGGCAAACGTGTCCCCTTCATAGCCTTATAGGCGGCCTCGCCAAGATAAGGACCATCAAGGCCACCGAACACCTCCCACGGTGTGGCCACCGGCGAGAAGGTGTTGGTTTCGTGCTGCATTTGGGCGATAACGAATTTCATGTGGGCCTGAAACGTGAGAAGTGAAGCGTGAAGAGTGAAGTGTGAGGGGTTTTACGCCTCACGCCTATCGGCTCACGCCTCACCCAAGTTGTTTCAGGGCATCCGCCACCGTTCCCACGATCTGGTCTAAATGCGCCCTCTCGGCGATGAGAGGCGGCGAGAAAGCTATCGTATCTCCCGTGGTCCGGATGAGCACGCCTTTCTCCCAGCAGCGGTTGAATACGCTCATGGCCCGTGCCGTGGGCTTGCCGGCGATGGGTTCGAGTTCGACACCTGCCACCATGCCAATGTTGCGAACATCGATTACGTGGGGCAGTCCTTTCAAGGCATGTACCGCGTTCTCCAAATAGGGGGCGAGCGATGCCGCGCGTTCGAACAGTTTTTCTTCCTTCAACAGATCGAGAGTGGCGATGGCGGCGGCCGAAGCCAGCGGGTGTCCGGAGTAGGTGTAACCGTGATAGAACTCGATGCCATCCGGACCGTTCATGAAGGCGTCGTAGATCTCCTTGCGTACGATCACGCCCCCCATGGGCACGGCGGCGTTGGTCACGCCCTTGGCGAAGGTGATCATGTCCGGCACCACCCCGAAGGTGTGGGAGCCGAAGGCGTTCCCGGTGCGGCCAAAACCCGTGATCACCTCGTCGAATATCAGCAGAATCCCATGCTTATCGCAGATTTGGCGAAGCCGTTGTAGATAACCCTTGGGTGGAATGAGTACGCCGGTGGAGCCCGCCATGGGTTCCACGATCACCGCCGCGATGTTGGAGGCATCGTGCAGCGGAATCAGGCGGTTTTCCAATTCATCGGCGAGGTGGGCGCCGTGTTCCGGCTGGCCGCGAGAGTAGGCGTTCTGCTGAGGGAGATGAGTGTGGGGCAGGTGATCCACATTGGGCAGCAGGCTCGTGTTGAATACCTTGCGGTTGGCCGTCATGCCCCCCACCGATATACCACCGAATCCCACACCGTGATAACCGCGCTCGCGGCCGATCAGCATGCGACGGCTGGCCTCGCCTTTGGCTCGGTGATAGGCCAGGGCGATCTTCAGTGCCGTGTCGACTGCTTCGGAGCCGGAGTTGGTGAAGAAGACCTGGGTCATTCCCTTGGGTGCGATGGAGATAATGCGCTCCGCCGCCATGAAGGGCATGGGGCTATGCAGTTGAAAACCCGTGGCGTAGTCCAGACTCTCCGCTTGTTTCTTGATGGCCTCCACAATGGGCGCTCTGCAATGTCCCGCATTCACTGCCCACAGCCCGGCGATGCCATCGAGTATCTGGCGCCCGGTGTGATCGGTGTAGTGCATGTCCTTTGCGGCTACCAGCAGGCGGGGAGACGCCTTGAACTGCCGGTTCGCGGTGAAAGGCATCCAAAGGGGCGTGAGGTTGAGTTGGGCGAGCAGATCTTGTTCTCGGGTTCCCATGGTGGTATCTCCTGAATGATGGGCGCAAGCGCGCGGAGCGGAAAGGGCAGAGCGGGGATTATAGACCCCCGCCGTTGCATATTCGGTGCAATGTGCCGTTAACATAAGGCCGTGAAATAACGCCCGCCGTGGTTGCCCGTCTGGGGTCAATCCCGTAAGCTTCGCCGCGCAAATGAGAGAGCCATGGATCTAAATTACAACGCCCAAGAGCTTGCTTTTCGCGAGCAAGTGTCCGCCTTCGTTCGGGCTAACCTCCCCGGCGATATTTCTCGCAAAGTGTTGGAGCACAAGCGGCTGGGGAAAGAGGATTACGTCCGCTGGCAGAAAATTCTGCACAAGCAAGGTTGGATCGCGCCCGCTTGGCCTAAGGATTACGGGGGATGCGCGTGGAATCCCGTCGAGCGGCATATCTTCGATGAGGTATGCGCCGAGGCGGGCGCGCCGCCCGTTGTGGCCTTCGGAGTGCACATGGTGGCACCTGTCATCATGGCCTTCGGTAACGCCGCGCAGAAGAGTTACTACCTTCCTAGAATTGCATCGAGCGAGGATTTCTGGTGCCAAGGGTATTCAGAGCCTGGGTCGGGTTCCGATCTCGCGTCGTTGAAAACGCGCGCGCTGCGCAAAGGCGCTCATTACGTCGTCAGCGGCCAGAAGACTTGGACCACCATGGCCCATTGGGCCGACAAGATTTTCTGCCTGGTTCGCACGTCGAGCGATGGAAAAAAGCAGGAAGGCATCTCCTTTCTTCTCATCGATATGCATGCGCCCGGCGTCACCGTGCGGCCCATTATCATGTTCGACGGCGAACACGAGGTGAACGAGGTATTTTTCGACGAAGTCGAAGTGCCCGTGGAAAATCTCATCGGTGAGGAAGGGCGTGGCTGGACCTACGCTAAGTTCCTGCTCTCGCACGAGCGCACGGGCATCGCGGCGGTGGGGCGCTCGAAACGCGAACTACGTTTACTCAAGAACATCGCGGCCCAAGAGCAAATAGACGGGCATGCGTTGCTGAACGATGCACGCTTCCGCGACAAGATCACGCGCCTGGAGATCGACATCTGGGCGCTGGAGATTACCGTGCTGCGTGTATTGGCCTCCGAATCGCAGGGCCGCCCGCCTGGACCCGAAGCCTCCATTCTCAAGATCAAGGGCACGGAGATTCAGCAGGCCCTCACCGAATTGATGATGGATGCCGTGGGCTATATGGGTCTGCCCCACCTTCCCATGGCTTGGGGCGATCATTGGCTCGGGGAGTATGCCGGGCCGGAGTACGCCGCTCCGCTTGCCGCGCGCTACTTCAATTACCGCAAAGTCTCCATCTACGGCGGGACCAATGAAATCCAGCGCAACATTGTCAGCCAAATGATTCTCGGACTGTAATCATGGATTTCTCCTATACCGAAGAACAAAGCCTGTTGCGCGATTCCGTCGAGCGCTTCTTGGAGAAGAACTACAGCTTCGAGCAGCGCCGCGCCATCGTGGAAGGCCGCCAAGGCATGAGTACGACCGCCTGGGAAGGATTGGCATCCCTGGGATTGCTCGGCCTGACCTTTTCCCCGGACTACGGCGGGTACGGCGGCTCCAGTATCGAAACGATGATCGTGATGGAAGCCTTTGGCCGCCATCTCGTGCTCGAACCTTACTGGCCCACGGTGGTGGCCTGCGCCAGTGCCATACATCTCGCCGGAGATGAAGAACAGAAACGAGTTTTGCTGCCGCGCATCGCCGATGGCTCCATGAAATTCGCGCTGGCCCACGCGGAGCCGGCCGCGCGCTTCAATCTTGCCCACGTGGAAACCACGGCTCGCCAAGAGGCCGGGCAGTGGGTCATTCATGGCAAGAAGTCCGTGGTGATCCATGGCGCAGCCGCCGATCTGCTCATCGTGCCCGCGCGCACCAGCGGCGCGGTGGCTGATCGTCTGGGCATCTCGCTGTTTTTCGTGAATCCCGCCGAAGAAGGCGTTGAAGGCCGCGATTACCCTACCTATGACGGTATGCGTGCGGCGGAGGTAAGTTTCAACAACGTGCGCATCGGAGCGGAATCCTTACTGGGTGCGCTCGATGGCGGATACCTTTTGCTGGAAACCGTTGTGGACCGCGCCATCGCGGCCCTATGCGCCGAAGCCGTGGGATGCATGGATGCGCTCAATACCCAAACCCTGGAGTACTTGAAGACGCGCCAGCAATTCGGCGTACCCATCGGCAAATTCCAGGCGCTGCAACATCGCATGGTGGATATCCGCATGGAATACGAGATGGCGAAGTCCATGGCCATCCTGGCGGCCGTGAAAGTGGAAAGCGCCGATCCCGTGGAGCGCCGCCGTGCTGTGTCGGCGGCCAAGGAGCGTATCGGAAGGGCAGCGAGATTCGTAAGCCAGCAAGCGATCCAATTACATGGTGGCATGGGCATGACCAACGAGTTGCCCGCGGGGCATTACTTCAAACGCCTGACCGCCATCGATACCCAATTCGGTCCCAGCGATCATCACCTCGACCAATTCCTGTCGGCGGAAAACGCGGCGGCAGTGGAGGTTCCGGTACGGCTCAAATCCCGGTGGAAAAAAATATAAGGGCGCCCATGCGTCTGCTTGCATGCCTTCTGGCCGCGATGGTGATGTTAGGCGCGCTGGGTTGCGGGAAAAAAGACCCGCCCGGAGTGCGTTTGGTGCAAGCGGTGCGCGATAACAAGATGAGCGAAGTAGACAAACTGCTCGCCCAGGGAGTAGATCCCAATTCCAAGGATAGCGATCTGAAGGACGCGCGCACCGCCTTGTATCACGCGGCCGTATTCGGCTACACGGAAATCGCCAAGAAGCTCCTGGAGAAAGGCGCCACGGTGGATCTAGGCGCGCCCGAGACCAAGCAGACACCCTTGATGATCGCGGCCTTCAACGAAAACCGCGACATGGTGATCTTGTTACTAGGTGCTGGCGCCCAAGTCAACGCCCAGGACCCGGCTGGCGATACGCCACTCACCCAGGCCGCGCGCAGGGGCAATGCCGAACTGATCGCTCTTCTCGTTAACGCTGGCGCCGACGTGGGCATGCGCACCGGCGAAGGATTGACGGCCTTGTGCCTGGCGAAACAAAGCAATTTCACCGCGGCCGTTCAGATGCTGGAGAAGGCAGGTTCGCCACCGGAGTGCTAGTCAAATGGCGGATGACTGCTTATTGATGCAAGGCGTCCGCGATGGTCCGGTGGTTCAAGTGCGGCGCGAACATTTCGATGAAGTCGTAGGCGTAGGCCCGCAGATAACCATGGCGCCGTATCCCGAGGCGAGTGATGCTGGGCTCGAAGAGATGCGAGGCGTCCATCATGCGAAAGGCGCGGTCCTGGGCCTTGTCGTAGGCCATGGCCGCCACGATACCTATTCCCAGGCCCAGGCCCACATAAGTCTTGATCACATCGGCATCGATGGCCGCGAGCGCGACGTTAGGCGTCAATCCCTTGGCCTCGAAGGCCTTGTTCATCAACGAGCGCCCGGCGAAATTCAAGTCATAGGTGATGATGGGGTAACGCGCCAAGGCTTCGAGCGTGACGGGTTTCTCCTTCAGCAGCGGATGCCCTGGCAGCACCAGGATGCAGCGGTTCCATTGGTAGCACTCGAAGGACACGAGTTGTTCGTAGCGGGCGATGGCTTCCGTTGCGATGGCGAAGTCGGCCTGGCCGTTGATGGCCATCTGCGCGATCTCGTTGGGGTTCCCCTGGCGTAACGATAGCTTGACTTTGGGGTAGCGCTTCATGAAGCGCTTGATAACCTGCGGCAAAACGTAGCGCGCCTGCGTGTGTGTAGTGGCGATCGTCAGTTCGCCGCTGGCCGCCTGGCTAAACTCCTGCCCGACTTCCTTGAGGCTGCGAGCATCGAGCAGCACACGCTGGGCGATACGCAGAATTTCCTGGCCTGGCTCGGTCACCGCCACGAGTCGTTTTCCGCTGCGCTCGAAAACTTTCACTCCGAGTTCTTCCTCCAACTGCAAGATCTGGCGGCTAATGCCCGGCTGCGATGTGAAAAGCGTTTTCGCGGCCCGGGAGAGATTGAGACCTTGCTGGGCGACCTCGCAGATGCAACGCAGTTGTTGGAGATTCATGACTTATGACCGGCGATGGTTATATTCCCATCAAGTATAACGAGGCCGCATAAGGGGGTGCAAAAACATTCTTCGTGTACCCTCGTATTCTTTAGGCGGGAACTATTCGGATGCGGTGTTCTACGGCAGCGGTTGCAGCGAGCTTCGCGATAGGTGCCGTCCTTGCCGGCGGATTTGCGATGGCAAATCAGCCCAAGGACGCCGCCGAGCGGGTGCAAGAGGGTAGTGTGGCCAACTGGATGGACTATTACAAGCGCGAGCGTGGTTTTCCGGCGGAGAATATTAAGCAGGAACGGCCACCTTCCGAGGAACACCCCGAGACGCCGTCTCCCACCGTCACGCCAAAACCTAGCGAACAGGCTCCGGTTCGCTAGCTACAAAATCCAGTTCCACCCGCGCGCCATCCGGGTCATAGCAGAAGAGTTGCCAGGTTTCCGGTCCCTTTTGCCGCCGTAATTCGAATTGGATGCCGTGTTTTTTCAGGATATCCACGACGGACTGAAGGTTGGACGCGGTAAAGGCCATGTGATCGATGACACCTTGTGCCTCGGCCGGTAGAGGCCTGCCTGCAATGACGTGCAGCACGGCTTGCTTTCCCGAATACAGCCACGCCCCGGGGAAACTGAGGGGCGGACGGTATCCTTCCGACAATCCGAGAATGCCCATATAAAAGGCCTTGCACTTGTCCAGATCGCTGGTGAGCACGGTGAAGTGATTCATACCGTCGATTGCCATGGGGTCTCCGTTTCATACGAGTTCGAGAGAATCTTAACGGAATCTTGACCTGGTACATCCTGGCGCTAGGGCGAGCAAGGTGTGCGGCGGGATTTCGCTTTAATATCCGGCGCAAACCAACTCAATATGGCAGAGTGTTAGAACTCTGCGGCAGAAATAACTACGCGGTCCATGCATGCTTTAAGTACCCTTTTCGGGGCAAGACCTTTCCTTGCCTGGCTGCCAAGCATGCTGGTGTTCGCGGTGAGTGGCTACATCCCGAGCGCAGCGGCACAGGCTGAAATCGAAGCTCCAACGGTGGAGGTGATTGGCCATTACGAAAGTGGCATAGGCACCTCCGATGCGTCCAGCCAAGGCAGCGTCAACTCCAAGCAACTCATGCAGCGCCCCACCCTCGGAACGGGTGAGGTATTGGAGTTGGTGCCGGGGATGACCGTGACCCAGCACAGCGGGAGCGGTAAGGCGAATCAGTACTACCTTCGCGGGTTCAATCTGGATCACGGCACCGATTTCGCGGTGCACCTGGATGGCATGCCCGCCAACATGCGCAGCCACGGCCATGGGCAAGGCTACGCTGATATCAACTTCATGATTCCGGAGTTGGTTGCGCGCGTCGATTTCCACAAGGGGCCCTACTTCGCGGAAGAGGGCGACTTCGCCTCGGCCGGCGCGGCCCACTTTCGCCTCTTCGATCAAGTGAAACATGGTTTAGGTGGTCTTACCTTGGGAACTGACCGCTATTTAAGAGGATTGGTGGTGGACTCCACTCCCGCGGGCCCTGGCAAGTGGCTCTACGCCATGGAGTGGAACGAAAACGAAGGGCCGTGGGTGAACCCGGAGAACTTGCGCAAGTTAAATGGCGTCCTGCGTTACAGCCAAGGTGAAGGTGGCGGCACTTGGAGTTTGACCGCAATGGCCTACCGGGCCAATTGGGACGCCACCGACCAGATCCCCAAGCGCGCGGTGGCTTCGGGTCTATTAGACCGTTTTGGCGCCGTGGATCCCAGCGACGGAGGCGAGAGCGAACGCTATAGCCTCTCGGCGAACTTGCGCCGTGCCTCGGGCGCAGGGCAATGGAATGCCAGCGCGTATTTCATTCAATACTCCCTGGGCTTGTGGTCCAACTTTACTTACTTCTTGAGCGACCCTGTCAACGCAGACCAATTTCAGCAGACGGACCAGCGCAGGGTTTACGGCGGCCAAGCAGACTACCGCTGGGCCACGCGATGGGGCGGCGCCGATATGGAGAACAGGGCCGGCTTGCAGTTACGTTACGACGATATTGGCAAGGTGGGGCTGTACAAGACGCGTAACCGCCAGTTTCTTTCCCTTACTCGCGAAGACGCGGTCAACGAAGGTAGCGCTGGCCTCTTTGCGGAGAATTTCGCGCAATGGAAGCCGTGGTTGCGTACCGTGTTGGGCCTACGCGCGGATTTCTACCAGTTTGATGTCGTAAGCAATAATGCCGCGAACTCCGGGTCGCTGAGCGACCATATCGCTTCCCCCAAGCTCGCGGTTGTCCTCGGGCCGTGGTCCAACACGGAGTTCTTCGTGAACTACGGGCAGGGTTTTCATAGTAACGATGCCCGCGGCACGGTGATCACGGTGGACCCATCCGATGGCCTCACGCCCGTGCAAAGGGTCACCCCGCTGGTGCGAACCAAAGGTGGTGAATTAGGCGCCAGAACCCAATTCATCCAAGGCGTGCAAAGTTCGCTGGCGCTATGGAGGTTGGACTCCGCATCCGAGTTGCTATTCGTTGGCGACGCCGGTGCGACGCTCGCCAGCCGGCCTAGCACGCGGCAGGGCGCCGAATGGATCACCTCGTGGCGCGCGGCACAGTGGTTGTCGGTGGAAGTGGACCTGGCATTGTCGAAGTCGCGCTTTACCGGTGCCGATCCGGCCGGCGGTTACATTCCGGGTTCCCCCGAACGCACCTTGCAAGTGGGTTTCTACGTGGAGGATCTGGGCCCTTGGTCGGCCGCGCTGCAGGTTCGTCACTTTGGGCCGCGCCCTCTCATCGAGGATAACAGTGTGCGCTCGGGTTCCACGACACTTACTAACCTGCGCCTAGTCTATGAGATAGACAAGCTGCAGCTTCGATTCGACGTTCTCAATCTTTTCGGCCGCCGGGACAGCGACGTGGAGTACTACTACTGCTCGCGGCTGGCCGGAGAGACTCCAGGCGTGTGTGCGGATGGATCCGCCGGTGTGGACGGCATTCACTTTCATCCCGTGGAACCCAGGCAGTTTCGCTTGGCGCTCAACCTGAAATTTTGAGCTTGGCGATAGCGCTCGCCATGCGCGCCAGCCCTTGGCGCAGCAGGGTACGCGTGCAGCCGAAGTTCAACCGCACATACCCAGGCGCGCCGAACTCCGCGCCGTCGGAGAGCCCCACGCCGGCCTCCTCGAAAAATTTCGTTGGGTTGGGCTGGCCCAAGGCACGCGCGTCGATCCACGCCAGGTAGGTTGCCTCCATGGGGAAAACCCGCAGACCCGGCATGGTACCGATGGCTTCGAGCACCAGATCGCGATTGCCGCGCAGGTAGGCGAGCAGTGCCGCGCGCCACGGTTCGCCATCGCCGTAGGCGGCCTGGGCGGCCGTGAATCCCAAGGCGTTCACCCTGGGGACGACCCCCGCCGCCGCCCGCTTCATGCGCGCCCTCAGCTGCGCATTGGAGACGATGGCGAAGGCACAGCCCAGGCCGGGCAGGTTAAAAGTTTTGCTGGGTGCCATCAGGGTTACGGTTGAGGCGCAGATCTCGGGGGAAAGGCTGGCGATGGGGATGTGCTTCTTGGAGGCATCCAGAATGAGCCCGCAGTGAATCTCGTCGGAGCATAGGACGAGCTTGTGGCGGGCGCAGCGGCTGGCCAGATCGTGCAACTCGTCCTGGGTAAACACACGGCCCACGGGATTGTGGGGGTTGCAAAGGGAAAGCATACTGGTTTGGGGAGTGAGCATGGAGTCCAACTGGTCCATATCCCAAGCCCAGCGGTTCCCATTCAAGGCCATGGGAACCCGCAAGACTTCTCGCCCCTGGTTAAGGGGTGCGGAAAGGAAGGGTGGATAGACAGGGGTAGCCGTAATGGCCTGCTGGCCGGGATCGCAAAAGGCGCGGGCGGCCAAGTTCAAACCCGTCACCAAGCCGGGGAGCCAGACGATCCACTCCTTCTTGATCTGCCAGCGATACTGGTCTTCCAAGTGCGCGATGAGAGTCTGCGCCAGTTCGTCCGTGGGGTCCGTGTACCCGAAGATGCCGTGATCCACCCGGGCATGCAGAGCCGCGGTGACGCAAGGAGGGGAGCGAAAGTCCATGTCCGCCACCCACAGCGGAAGGATGTCGCGACCCGCGTACTTGTCCCACTTGCTACTGCCGGTGGCCCGCCGGTCGGCGGGCTGGTCAAAATCGAAAACGGGGAGGGATGAGGTCATGGAGCGCATTTTGTCACGCCATGCCACCAGAATAGTGGGCTCTAACTGATTCAAACTTCAAAGACATTCTGGTAATATGCAGCGACTTCGGAAAAAAGAAATGGGCGGGATGCCCATTTTTTATTTGTACCGTTTATTAGTGTCGCGGGTTCAAGGATTGGGGTTCAAGCAAGGCATGGCATTAGCACAGTTACTGGATACGACCATCACCGGATTGGGTTTTGAATTGGTGGATGTCGAATTGCCAGGGCGAGGGAGGCTGATTCGCCTCTTCATTGATCGTTCCGGTGGCATCACCGTGGACGACTGTGCTTTTGTGAGCCACCATTTGAGCCGTGTGCTCGCGGTGGAAAATATCGATTACGACCGGCTGGAAGTATCCTCACCCGGGTTGGACCGGCCACTGAAATCCCTGCGGGATTTCGAGCGCTTCGCGGGCCAGCAAGCCGAATTGAAACTACGTCTCCCGCTCAACGGACGCAAGCGATTCGTCGGCACGCTCAAGGGCGTAGCGGATCAGGCGGTGTTGCTCGAGGTGGAAGGCGCGCTGCTGCCTTTGCAGGTGGCCGATTTGGACAAGGCACGGCTGGTGCCCAAGATTTAGCGAGGATTTAGACGATGAGCAAAGAGATTTTATTGTTGGTGGACGCCCTGGCGCGAGAGAAGAACGTCGAGAAGGAAATCGTCTTCGGCGCGCTGGAACTCGCCTTGGCCTCGGCTACCAAGCGCCGCTTCAAGGATGACGCCGACGTGCGTGTTTCCGTGGACCGTGCGACGGGGGATTATCAGTCCTTTCGCCGGTGGCAGGTCGTGGCCGACGACGCCTTCGAGCTGCCAGCCGCCCAGCTTACCTTGGACGAGGCCCGGGAAAACAATCCCGAGGCACAGTTGGGCGATATTATCGAGGAGCCCCTTGAGCCCATCGAGTTTGGCCGTATCGGCGCCCAGGCCGCCAAGCAAGTCATTCTGCAAAAGATTCGCGACGCGGAACGCGAGCAAATCCTCAACGACTTCCTGGCGCGCAAGGAACACCTCGTATCGGGCACCATCAAGCGCATCGAGCGCGGTAGCGCCATCATAGAAATCGGGCGCATTGAAGCCGCGTTGCCTCGCGATCAAATGATCCCGAAAGAGAATCTTCGCGTGGGCGATCGCGTTCGCGGCTACCTCCTGCGCGTGGACAGAGTGAGCAGGGGGCCGCAGTTGGTGCTCTCGCGCATCGCGCCCGAATTTCTGGTGAAGCTCTTCGAGTTGGAAGTACCGGAAATCGAAGAGGGATTGCTGGAGATCAAAGCCGCCGCGCGCGACCCAGGCTCGCGCGCCAAGATCGCGGTGAAATCCAACGAGCCGCGCATCGATCCCATCGGCACCTGCGTGGGCATGCGCGGTTCGCGCGTGCAAGCGGTCACCGGCGAACTGGCCGGCGAGCGCGTGGACATCATTCTGTGGGCGCAAGATCCCGCGCAGTTCGTGATCAACGCCTTGGCGCCGGCCGAAGTGGCCAGCATCCTGGTGGACGAGGAGACCCACAGCATGGACATCGTGGTCGATGACGAGAACTTGGCGCAAGCCATCGGCCGCAGCGGGCAGAATGTGCGCCTCGCGAGCGAACTCACGGGCTGGGTACTCAATATCATGACGGAGGAGGAATCCTCCACCAAGCACGAGAAGGAATCGGCCAGCGTACGCGGCTTGTTCATGGACAAATTGGACGTGGACGAAGAAGTCGCGCAAATCTTGGTGGACGCGGGCTTCACCACCCTGGAGCATATCGCTTACTTACCCTTGAGCGAATTGCAGGAAATCGAACAGTTCGACGCGGACACCATCACCGAGCTGCGCAGCCGTGCGCGCAATTCGCTGCTGAAACAAGAAATCGCCACGGAAGAAAAAGTGGAAAACGTGGCCACCGACCTACAAAGCATGGAGGGCATGGACGAGCAAATGGCGCGCTTGCTCGCCACCAAGGGAATCAATACACAGGAAGACTTAGCCGAACTCGCGGCGGACGATCTGGTGGAGCTGACCGCGATGGATGCGGAGCGGGCCAAGCAGTTGATCATGACCGCCCGCGCACCGTGGTTCGTCTGAATTATCGCCGGAGATCTGGATGCCTCAATCGAATGTTTCGCAATTTGCCACCGAGTTGGGCATTGCCCCGCACGTACTGCTGGAACAGCTCGGCGCCGCGGGTGTAAGCAAGAAGCTGGTCCCCGACACGCCTCTTACCGAGCAGGACAAGACGCAACTGCTCGAATACTTGCGCCGCATGCACGGCAATAAGGAAGGCCAGCAGAAAATCACGCTGACCCGGCGCCAGACCACGGAGATCAAGCGCGCCGATTCCTCGGGACGCTCGCGCACCATTCAAGTCGAGGTGCGCAAGAAGCGCGTGCTGGTCAAGCGCGACCCGAATGCGCCGGAAGAGGTACCCGAAGCCAAGCCCGTGGTGCACGTGATCGACCCCAAGGAAGTGGCCCTGCGCGAAGTGGAAGCCCGCAAGAATGCGGAGTTGAGCGCCATCCAAGCCGCCGAGATCGCCAAGAAGGTCGAGGACAAGAAGCCGCGCAAGAAAGTAGTTGAAGCCCTGCCGGAAGCCGCCCCCGTCGCGCCGGTGGAAGCACCACCCGAACAAGCACCCGCCGAAGAGATAAAGCCCGCCAAGGGCAAGGTTAAGGTACCGGCCAAAGAGGTTGTGGCCGAAGCTACTCCCGCGGTGGCTGCCCCTGTACAGGCTGCCGCTCCCGCCCCGGCCCCCGCCGTTGTGGCTGAACCGGCGAAGCCCGAAGCCAAGGTGGTGGGCGAGGGCACTTTGCACCGCCCAGCGGGCGCGCGCGCGCCCGACGCCGCCGACGCCAAGAAAGCAGCGAAGAAAGCGCCCGCCAAGACTACAGGTTGGCAAGACGACGCCGCTCGCAGGCGCGCCCTCAAGACGCGCGGAGACGATGGCTCCCAGGGCTGGCATACGCGTAGCCGCCACGGCAAACACCGGACCGAGGCTGCGCCGGTTGCGCCCGTCGTGGTGGAGAAAAAGATCTACGAAGTGCTGGTACCCGAGACCATTACCGTAGCCGAGTTGGCGCACAAGATGTCCGTGAAGGCGGCCGAGGTGATCAAGGAACTCATGAAGATGGGCTCCATGGTCACCATCAACCAGGTGCTGGACCAAGATACCGCCATGATCCTGGTGGAGGAAATGGGCCACCTCGCCAAGCGGGCCAAGCTCGACGATCCCGAATCCTTCCTGGCGGAGCAGGATGCCCGCTCCACCGGAGAACACCGCCCACCGGTGGTAACGGTGATGGGCCACGTGGACCATGGGAAGACATCCTTGCTCGATCACATTCGCAGCTCGCGCGTGGCCAGTGGCGAGGCGGGCGGCATTACCCAGCACATCGGGGCCTACCACGTGGAAACTCCGCGCGGCATGATCACCTTTCTGGATACGCCCGGCCACGAGGCCTTCACGGCCATGCGGGCGCGCGGGGCCAAGGTCACTGACATCGTCATTCTGGTGGTGGCGGCCGACGACGGCGTGATGCCCCAAACCATCGAAGCGGTGCATCACGCCAAGGCGGCGAAGGTGTCCATAGTGGTGGCGGTCAACAAGATCGACAAGCCCGAAGCCAACCCCGAGCGTATTCGCCAGGAATTGGTCACCCACGCAGTGGTGCCCGAGGATTGGGGCGGCGACACTATTTTCGTGGACGTCTCCGCGCGAACGGGTGCGGGCATCGACCGGTTGCTCGAATCCATTCTGTTGCAAGCCGAGGTCATGGAATTGAAGGCCCCGCGTGCGGCGGCGGCTAAGGGCGTGGTGATCGAATCGCGCTTGGACAAAGGCCGTGGGCCCGTGGCCACCGTGCTGGTGCAATCGGGCACCTTGAAGCGCGGCGACGTGGTATTGGCGGGCGCTTCCTTTGGCCGCGTGCGGGCCATGCTGGACGAGACTGGCCGCAACATTCAAGAAGCCGGGCCATCCATTCCCGTGGAGATTCAGGGCCTGGCGGATTTGCCGGCCGCGGGTGAGGAACTCATTGTCCTGGGGGATGAACGCAAGGCGCGCGAAATCGCGCTCTTCCGGCAAGGTAAGTTCCGCGACGTGCAATTGGCCAAGAAGCAGGCAGCCAAGCTTGACGGTGTGCTGGACCAAATGGCCGCCGGCGAAATCAAGACCCTGGCCTTGATCGTGAAGGCCGACGTGCAAGGTTCCCAGGAAGCCTTGGTGCATGCGCTGCAAAAACTCACCAACGCCGAAGTGAAGGTGAACGTGGTGCACAGTGGCGTGGGCGCCATCACCGAGTCGGATATCAACCTGGCCCTGGCTTCCAACGCTGTCGTGATCGGCTTTAACACCCGCGCCGATTCCACCGCCAAGAAGCTCATGACGGCCAACGGCGTCGAAGCCCGTTACTACAACGTAATCTACGACGCCGTGGAAGAGATCAAGAACGCCATGTCGGGCATGCTGGCGCCAGAGCGCAAGGAGTCCATATTGGGATTGGTGGATCTGCGCCAGGTGTTCCAGATTTCCAAGGTGGGCGCCATTGCTGGGTGTTACGTGCTGGAAGGAGTGGTCAAGCGCGGGTCGCGCGTGCGGGTCTTGCGCGACAACATCGTGATTCACGACGGCGAGTTGGATTCCCTCAAGCGCTTCAAGGATGACGTGCGCGAAGTGAAAGGCGGCTTCGAGTGCGGGTTATCGGTGAAGAACTTCAATGACATCAAGGTCGGCGACCAACTCGAAGTCTACGAGGTGGTGGAAATCGCGCGTACCCTGTAAGCATGCCGAAGAATCCGGCGAGGCCGTCTCGCATCGCGGTACAAATTCAGCGCGAGTTGGCCGAGTTGGTGCGCCTGGAACTGAAGGATCCGCGCGTGGGCATGGTGACCTTCACCGATGTGGAGGTCACGCGTGACTATGGGCATGCCAAGGTGTTTTTCACTACCTTTCGCGGCGAGGCTGAATCCGGCGAGACCACCAAGGCGCTTCAGCACGCCGCCGGGTTTCTGAGGAGCGAGTTATCGCGCCGCCTGAAGCTGCGTACCGTGCCGCAACTTCACTTCATCTACGATGGGTCGGTGGAGCATGGCGTGCATTTAACCAGGTTGATCGGCGAGGCCAACCTTCCGCGCCCGCCTGAGGGGTGATATTGGCGTCACCACCGGCAAGGCAGGCAAGGCCCGCGCGCCATGCCGTGGATGGCGTGCTGCTCCTCGACAAAGGCCTTGGGCTGTCCTCCAATCAGGCTTTGCAACGGGTGAAGTGGTTGCTCAACGCCAAGAAGGCGGGGCATACAGGCACCCTTGATCCCGCCGCGACGGGATTGCTTGTCCTGTGTTTTGGCGAGGCCACTAAGTTGGCGGGGATCGGGCTGGATGAGGATAAAACCTACGAAGGCTGCGTACACCTGGGGGTTGCCACCGACACGGGGGACGTGGAAGGCCAAGTTACCGCCCGCCAAGTCTTTACGGGGAGTGACCGGGATATCGAGAACGCCTTGGAGGGTCTTCGCGGCGAAATCGAGCAGATCCCGCCCATGTACAGCGCGCTCAAGCGCGAGGGCAAGGCTTTATACGAATACGCCCGTGCTGGGCAAACGGTCGAGCGGCAAGCCCGGAGGGTGCTCATCCGCGAGTTGGTGGCCCTCCGGCGCGAGGGCGACAAGTGCTGGATCAGGGTGAGCTGCAGCAAGGGCACCTATATTCGGGTGCTGGCCGAGCAGATCGGTGAGGCCTTGGGTTGCCCGGCCCATCTGGCTGCCTTGCGCAGAACAAGGGTGGGCGCCTTGGAGGTAGGGGACGCTCAGACCGTGGAAGCCTTGGAGGCGCGGCCCATGGCGGGCCGGCTGGGATGCCTCCTGCCATCCCAAATTCTTCTAAAATCCATGCCCTTAGTGGAGTTGGACGAAGCCGCCGAGCGATCCGTGCGCCAGGGGCAGGTGCTGCATCGAAGCACCGGGCATGCGGGGGCGGTGCAGTTGCACGGGCCGGGTGGCACATTGGTCGGGCTGGCCGAGGCCAGGGCCGACGGTACGATCCATCCCAAGCGTATTCTGAATATACGGCTTGAGGAACAAGGCAGTAGTCCCATACAATAGCGCGCTTTTTTTGGAGAAACGTGAGATGACGATTACAGTTGAAAGCAGGGCCCGCATCGTCGGGGAGTATCAAAGAGCCAAGGGCGACACCGGCTCGCCAGAAGTACAAGTCGCGTTGCTGACCGCGCGCATCAACGATCTGTCGGGGCATTTCAAGAGCCACGTCAAGGATTTTCATTCACGCCGCGGGTTGCTGCGCATGGTAAGCCGCCGCCGTAAATTGCTGGATTACCTCAAGCGCGAGGACACCGACGGTTACCGCAAACTGATCGACCGTCTTGGCCTGCGCAAGTAGTCGCAAAGCTGCTGTACTGCATTCGTTTCCTTCCTCGCCGCGCGTTTCTCTGCGTACCTTCCGTACGGGACGCGCGGTGCCTACCAGCGTATTCGCACTGAGATAATCCATCCATGGATGTAAACCCGCTCGCAGTAACCAAGAAATCTATCCCCTGGGGAAAAAACCAGCTCACTATAGAAACCGGCGAAATCGCCCGCCAAGCCCACGGGGCCGTGGTGGTGAATCTGGATGACACCGTGGTGCTCGTCACCGTAGTCGGAAGGAAAGAAGTCTCCCCCGGGCAAGACTTCTTTCCCCTGACCGTGGATTACATGGAGCGCACCTACGCGGCCGGTAAAATCCCAGGCGGCTTTTTCAAGCGCGAGGGGCGTCCCTCGGAAAAAGAGACGCTGACCTGCCGCCTGATCGACCGGCCCATCCGTCCCTTGTTCCCCGATGGCTTCTTCAACGAAGTGCAAGTGGTCGCCACGGTGATTTCGTCCAACAATGAAGTGGACGCCGATATCGCCGCCATGGTGGGCGCTTCCGCCGCCCTGGCCTTGTCCGGAATTCCCTTCGACGGCCCCATTGGCGCCGCGCGCGTGGGCTACGCCAATGGCGAATACCTGTTGAACCCATCGGCAACGGAATTGAAGACTTCCCAGCTTGACCTGGTGGTCGCTGGAACCGCGAAAGCCGTGCTGATGGTGGAATCCGAGGCGGCCGAATTGCCCGAGGACGTGATGCTGGGTGCCGTGGTCTTTGGCCACCAGCAGATGCAACCCGTCATCGCCCTCATTAACGAACTGGCGGACGAAGCGGGTAAGCCCCTGTGGGATTGGGCACCGGCCGCCAAGGACCAAGGCTTGATCGAAAAGATCGCCGCCATCGCCGACGCCGGGTTGCAAGAGGCCTACCGCCTGCGCCAAAAACAAGCGCGCACCGAAAGAGTCAATGCCCTGCGCGACCAAGTGGTGCAAGCCGTGGCGAAAGATGCCGCCGCGCCCGTGGACGAGAATCTCGTGAAGACCGTTTTCGGCGATCTGGAATCCAAGATCGTTCGCGGCCGTATCCTAAGTGGCGAGCCGCGCATCGATGGCCGCGATACCCGCACCGTGCGCCCCATCTCCATTCGCACAGGCGTATTGCCGCGCGTGCATGGCTCGGCCCTGTTCACTCGTGGCGAGACTCAAGCCTTGGTCGCCGCTACCCTGGGCACTGCGCGCGATGAGCAGATCATCGATGCCTTGCAAGGCGAGTACACCGACCGCTTCATGCTCCACTACAACATGCCTCCCTACGCCACCGGTGAGACCGGCCGTGTGGGAACACCCAAGCGGCGCGAGGTGGGACATGGCCGCTTGGCCAAGCGCTCCCTTATCCGAGTGTTGCCTACGCCAGAAGAGTTCTCTTATTCACTACGCGTCGTATCGGAAATCACCGAGTCCAACGGCTCCAGCTCCATGGCGTCGGTGTGCGGTGGCTGCCTGGCGCTGATGGATGCCGGTGTTCCCATGAAAGCGCACGTCGCCGGGATCGCCATGGGCCTCATCAAGGAAGGTAACCGATTCGCCGTGCTCACCGACATCCTGGGCGATGAAGATCACCTGGGCGACATGGACTTCAAGGTAGCCGGTACCGAAACGGGCATCACCGCGTTGCAGATGGATATCAAGATCCAAGGCATCACCAAGGAGATCATGCAAGTGGCGCTCTCGCAAGCGCGCGAAGGCCGCATGCACATCCTGGGCTTCATGAAGGAATCCCTGCAAACCGCGCGTTCGGAAATCTCCACCTTCGCGCCGCGCATGATCACCATGAAGATCAAACCCGAGAAAATCCGCGACGTCATCGGCAAGGGCGGAGCAGTCATTCGTGCACTGACAGAAGAAACCGGTACTACCATCGACATCGCCGAGGACGGCACCGTCACCATCGCTTGCGTTAACTCAGAAGGCGGGCTCGCTGCCAAGAAGCGCATCGAGGACATCACCGCCGACGTCGAAGTCGGCCGGATATACGACGGCACGGTGTTGAAGCTGCTCGACTTCGGTGCCATCGTCAGCGTACTCCCAGGCAAGGATGGCCTGCTGCACATTTCCCAGATCGCCGAAGAGCGCGTGAAGGCCGTGGGCGATCATCTCAAGGAAGGCCAGCAAGTGCGCGTGAAAGTGCTGGAAGCCGACGAGAAGGGACGCTTGCGCTTATCCATGAAGGCCGCGGCCCAGGAAGAAAGTCCGCAGCCGGTGGGGTAGCGTAAATAATTTCTAGGGCCAGCGAAAAAACCCGCCGCTTGGCGGGTTTTTTATTGTGTTCAAGACAATTGTAAGGATATACAATACTTTTTTGTCTATCCATGCCGGGGAGGTAATCATGCAGGTCGCAAAGTGGGGTAACAGTTTGGCGGTGCGGCTACCTGCGGCGGTAGTCGAAGCATTAACGCTCAAAGAGGGCGATGAAATCGAGATCCATGTCGCTGGCGAGCGCTCCTTTGAGGTCAAGAAACGCCCCGAGGCGCAGGAATTGTTGGCGCGGTTAAGGAAATTTCGCGGGCGGCTTCCTGCTGATTTTAAGTTCGACCGCCTCGAAGCCAATGAGCGTGGCTGAGAGTTTTTTCGATACGAACGTACTCCTCTATCTGCTCTCTGAAGATACTGCAAAGGCCGATCGCGCGGAAATCGAATTGAGCCGTGGCGGTGTCCTCAGTGTGCAAGTGCTCAATGAGTTCGCCTCGGTTGCATCGCGTAAACTCAAGATGCCCATCGCCGAAATCCGCGAGGTGCTCGCGGCAATCCGGGCCGTATGCACGGTCGTGCCAGTCAACGAAGAGACCCATGATGCGGGCCTACGGCTGGCCGAGACCTATGGATTGTCTATTTATGATGCAATGATTATCGCGTCGGCGCTGCTGGCTGGATGCAAGACGGTCGTGTCAGAGGACATGCAGCATGGCCAATCGATAGAGGCCAGGCTGTTGATCCGGAATCCATTCAGAGCGAAGGAGGGTAGCTAATAATGCATCCCATGGCTGGTGGGCTTCCTGTGGAATGATTGTTTGGGCCAGCGAACCGGTACCTAGCCGTTGCGATTGACCTCGACCCTGGAGTTGGACATCCCATGCGCCGACACGCCGGTGTTTTTCCTCGTACGTGCGCTTCTGGGCACGTGGTTCTAATTCTGGGTCCTCAGCATTCGAGGTAGCTGACTAAGGCTTTTGCCTCCGGATATATAGTCCAATACTCAAACTGCTCGCATTCGCCTGACTCACAGGTTTTCGTCATGATTTCCGGAGTGCCGTTGCCATCAATATCGGCCAGACGCATTAGACAGCCCTCAATGTGGCCGATGAAACGGTATGATGCCCCTTTCCGAAGGAGTACAGCAGAGAAGAGAATCGTTGAAGCTCCCTCGTCTACTGTCGTTGGAATGAGCAACAGTTCCTTTGCTCCAACGGTAATCTTTTTCTCGTACTCTTCGTATCTACCTACTGCCGGATAGTATTCATAATCCACTCCAGTAGGCGGGAGCTTCGGATGCTTCTTGGCGATCGCCCGTGCATTTTGCGTTTCCGTATCATCCAGCCGTTTCGCCAGCCAAGACGGCTCCTTTAGCTTAGCGATTGATACTGTATACACACCGTTTAGCGTTGCAGTTACGCCAGAAACCTGGATGCGATAGGAGTAGGATCCTTCCATCTCAGTCTTGCAGATGAAGCCTTTGGCCGGTAGCTCACGGATGTAAATCTGCCGTCTTCCATCGCAATGCGCGAAGAAAGGGTCCGCATGGACTTTGGACTTGAACTCTTGCTCAGTATCTGAATAGAACAACTGAGACACCGTCGAGATGCCTTCAAGCCGCCAGAGGGCGACCCCCCGCACTTTCGAGCTGTGCTCCGCAGGGGCGGCGGCGTTCCCCTCTGTCCAAGCGGAAAAGAGGAACGCGCTGGCAATTATCGCTAGGGATTTAAGTGGCACGATAATCGTCCTTGGGGTCAGATTCTTGAACCGTGCCTACGCTTCTCTCCATCGCAGTGGAAATTCCTCCTAATGCGCCGCCGCCGCCCCCGTGAATGGCACCACCATCTCCGTGAACGGATACACGTAGGCTTGCAGCATGACCACCATGCCAACCAAGGAGGCTAGCACCAACGAGTGCCAGAATACGTAACGCAGAATGTCCCCTTCGTGGCCGTACCAGCGGGTGGCGGTGGAGGCCACGACGATGCTTTGGGCGTCGATCATTTTGCCCATGACGCCGCCCGTGCTGTTGGCGGCGGCCATGAGGTTGGGGTTCAGGCCTAGCTGTTCGGCGGTGATGCGTTGCAGGCCACCGAAGAGCACGTTCGATGCGGTGTCCGATCCCGTGAGAGCCACGCCTAACCAACCGAGCATGGTTCCGAAGAAGGGGTAGAGCACTCCGGTGTAGGCGAAGGCCAATCCAAGCGTTGCGTCCGTGCCGGAATAGCGCGTGACGAATCCCAGCGCCAGCATGGCCGCGATGGTGAGTAACGAGAAGCGCACGAGGACGATGGTCTGCCAGTACTTGCGGAACATTTCTCCGACGGAATAACCCATGAAGAGCCCCGCGAGGATTGCGGAGAGGAAAATACCGCTACCCGTGGCGGAGAGCCAGTTCAGCGTAAAGACCGCTTTCTCTTTTACCGGCTTGGCGACAACCGGCGGTACTTTCTCAATTTTTTCGTGCAGCCATGTCAAGGGGAAGTCCAAGCGCGTGGCGGCGTAAGTGACTTTCTCTTTCTTGACTCCATCCACCTCCACCATCTGCTTGGTTTCGCCGTTGAGAATGCTCTTTACCTGAGGCGTGCCCCAGGCGAAGACGAAAACGGTGAGGATCATCCAAGGAATCCATGCGCGGACGATGGCGCTGCCGCCGTGGCGTTGAAATTGGGCGGGAGCCGGTTCAACGGAAGCGCTGTCGTCCTTGCGGCCCGGCAACGCGGTAGTGCGCCAGATTTCCTTCGGCTTCCAAAATCTGAGGAATGTGACCAAGCAGATCATGGAGATGATGGCGGCACCTACGTCCACCAACCAAGGTCCATGGAAGTTGGAGATGAGGAATTGCGGAATGGCGAAGCTCACTCCAGTCACGAGAATAGCGGGCCACACGCCTTTCACGCCCTTCCAACCGGAGAACGCCCACACCAACCAGAAGGGCACGAGCACCGAGAAGAAGGGCAGTTGCCGGCCTGCCATGGCGGAGAGTTCATAGACGTCGAGTCCTGTCACCGCCGCTAGCGTGATGATCGGCGTGCCCAAGGCGCCCCACGCAACCGGTGCGGTGTTGGCGATCAATGAAAGTCCGGAAGCCGCGAGCGGCGAGAAACCCAGGCCGATCAAGATGGCCCCGGTGACCGCTACCGGTGTACCGAATCCCGCCGCCCCTTCGAAGAAGGCACCGAAGGCAAAGGCGATCAGCAACAGTTGAATACGCCTGTCCTCGGATACGTTGGCGATGCTGTCCTGCAGGATCTTGAACTGGCCCTTGTCCTTGGTGAGCTGGTAGAGAAAAATGATGTTTAGAACTATCCAGCCAATGGGCAGCAGTCCAAACAAGCCGCCATAGAGCGCGGAGCCCAAGGCCATTTCCGTTGGCATGCCATAGGCCAGGATCGCCACTGCCAGCGCGCTGATGAGGCCCAGCACGGCTGCCCAATGGGCGGCGATGTGGAAGAAGGCCAGGCCGCCTAGTAACACCACGACGGGAATCGCAGCCAACCCGGTTGAGAGGTAGGCATTGTGAAGGGGGTCGTAGACCTGCTGCCAAATCATGGGGGCCTCTCTGATATAGATGGTTTTAGTTGTATGTGCCGCGTCGCGCGGGCGAAAGCGGGGCGATTATAGCCAAAAGGTTTTCACGTTCCCGTGAAAACCTATAATGGATGCACGAACTACATAAGGAAAGAGCGAGATGAACTCCCCCGCGGAAGTTAGAACCGGCGCGCAATTGTTGGTCGATGCGTTGTGCGTGCATGGCGTGGACACGGCGTTTTGCGTGCCGGGCGAGAGCTATCTCGCGGTGCTCGATGCGCTCTACGATGTGAAGGAGCAGATCAAACTGATCGTGTGCCGGCAAGAAGGCGGTGCTGCCTTCATGTCCGATGCCTACGGCAAACTCACGGGTAAGCCTGGCATTTGTTTCGTGACGCGCGGACCAGGTGCCAGCAATGCCGCCATTGGGCTGCACACGGCGCACCAGGATTCCACGCCGATGATTTTATTTATCGGGCAGATCGGCAGCGACGTCGCCGAACGCGAGGCTTTTCAGGAAGTGGACTACCGCCGCATGTTTGGCCAAATGGCCAAGTGGGTGGCGCAGATCGACCGTGCGGATCGCGTGACGGAAATGGTGAGCCACGCTTTTCACGTGGCCGTTTCCGGCAGGCCTGGGCCGGTGGTGCTGGCGCTGCCCGAGGACATGCTGGTGGCTTCAGCTCCCGCGGTGCGTGTGCAACGCTACCAACGCACCGCCGCCAATCCCGGCGCCAAGGACTTGCAAAAGTTACGCGACATGCTCGCAACGGCGGAGCGGCCCTTGGTGATTCTCGGTGGCGGCGATTGGTCGCCGCAGGCGTGCGCGGACATGCAGGTGTTTGCGCAGAACTTCGGCCTCCCCATGACGTGCAGCTTTCGCCGCATCGATCTCTTCGACAACCGCCACGATCACTATGTGGGGGAAGTGGGCATCGTCACCAGCCCGGAATTGAAGAAGCGCGTGGCGCAGGCGGACTTGATCGTCACCATCGGCGCCCGCTTGGGCGAGATGACCACGGCAGGCTATACGCTTTTTCAGGTGCCTAAGCCCGCCGTACGCTTCGTGCACGTGCACCCGGGCGCCGAGGAGCTAGGCCGTGTATACCAAGCGGATCTGATGATCAACTCCGGCATGCTGGAGTTCGCGGCGGCACTGCGGCAGTTACCCGGCATCTCCTCGCCCAAATGGACCGCATGGAGAAAGGAAGCGCGCGCGGAGTATTTGCAGAACATCGAGCCGAA
>JBJXGQ010000159.1:0-7748 GCA_046160525.1 Burkholderiales bacterium | reverse complement strand
TCGCGCGATTGCACGAGTTGGGCTACACCAATGGTGAGCGCGTTCTCACGCGCATCGGGCAATTGCGCGAAAGCGCCCTTTTCCGCCGCATGTCCGCTTCGACCCAAGGCCGCCTGGATGCCTTGGGTCCGAGGATCGTGGAGGCCGCCTGCAAGGTACCCAATCCGGACATCACCTTCGAGCGCTTGCTGAATATCCTGGAGAGCATCGGCCGCCGCGAAGCGTATCTCGCGCTCCTGCTGGAATACGCTGGCGCGCGCGAGCGCGTGGTGCATCTCGCAAGTGCCAGCCCCTGGGCGGCGAGCTATCTGGCGCGCCATCCAGTGCTGCTCGATGAACTGGTATCGGACCGCCAGCCCGAGCCTCCTGACTGGACTGCACTGGGCAAGGAACTGCGCGCGACCCTGGATCAATCCGGCGATGGCATCGAGCGCCAGATGGATCTGCTGCGCAACTTCAAGCAGGTGCACACCTTCCGCCTTCTCATCCAGGATCTGGCGGGCCAGTTGCCTTTGGAGAGCTTGAGCGACCACTTAAGCGATCTTGCCTCCACCATCGTGCAGGAAGTGCTGCGGTTGTGCTGGAGCTACCTCAACAGCGAGCACGCCCCCCGCTTCGCCGTCATCGGCTACGGCAAATGGGGCGGCAAGGAACTGGGCTATGCCTCCGATCTGGATCTGATTTTTCTTTACGACGCGGACGACGCCCTGGAACGCTACACCCGGCTGGCGCAGCGCGTGAACACCTGGCTCACCACCTTCACCCCCGCGGGAATTCTCTACGACATCGACTTGCGCTTGCGCCCGGATGGCGATGCCGGCATGCTGGTGAGCCACATCGGCGCCTTCGAGGAGTACCAACTGCACAAAGCCTGGGTGTTCGAGCACCAGGCCATGACGCGTGCGCGCTTCGTGGCGGGGGACGCGCAAATCGGCGCGCGCTTCGAGGCGTTGCGCCAGAAAATTCTCACCACGCCACGCGATCTCTCCACCCTCAGAGGCGAAATCGCGTCCATGCGCCAGCGCATGCTAGAGGGCCATCCCAACAAGAGCGGGCTATTCGACATCAAGCACGACCGGGGCGGCATCGTGGATGTGGAGTTCATCGTTCAGTACCTGGTGCTGGGGTACGCGCACCAGTATCCGCAACTCACGGGCAACATCGGCAACTTGGCCTTGCTCAAGCTCGCCGCCAGCCTGGGGCTCATCCTAAGCGAGCTCGCCAGCGCCGTACACCACAGCTACCGCGAGTTTCGCCGCATGCAGCACAGCATGCGTTTACAGGACGAGCGCTACGCACGCACCGACCCATCACAGACGCAACCGTTGGTCGCTCCCGTGCTGGCGCTTTGGCAGGCGGTGTTCGACTAGAATCGCGCTTTTGCCCTAAAGGAACGCATTCATGTCCATGGCCGACCGCGATGGCGTCATCTGGTACGACGGAAAACTCGTACCCTGGAGAAGCGCCACCACCCACGTGCTCACCCACTCCCTGCATTACGGCCTGTCCGTGTTCGAGGGCGTGCGAGCCTACAACACCGCGCAGGGCACGGCCATCTTCCGCTTGCAGGAGCACACGAACCGCCTGTTCAACTCCGCCCACATCTACCAGATGAAGATCCCCTACGACCGGGAAACCTTGATGCGCGCGCAGTGCGCCGTGGTACGCGAGAACAAGCTCGAATCCTGTTATCTGCGACCCATCGCCTTCTACGGCTCGGAAAAAATGGGAGTCTCCCCCCTGGGCGCCAGCGTGCACGTGGCCATCGCCGCTTGGCCCTGGGGCGCCTATCTGGGCGCCGATGGCCTGGAAAAAGGCATTCGCGTCAAGACCTCCTCCTTCGCGCGCCACCACGTGAACGTCACCATGCCGCGCGCCAAGGTCGCCACCACTTATGCCAATTCCATCGTGGCGAATCTGGAAGCCACCCAGGACGGTTACGACGAAGCCTTGCTGCTCGACACCGATGGCTTCGTGGCCGAGGGCGCCGGCGAAAACCTCTTCATGGTGAAGGACGGCATGATTTACGAACCAGAGATCGCCTCGGCCTTGACCGGCATCACACGCTCATCGGTCATCGCACTCGCCGGGGACTTAGGTTATCAGGTCACCTCAAAACGCCTGACGCGAGACGACATCTACATCGCCGACGAAGCCTTCTTCACCGGCACCGCGGCGGAGGTTACCCCCATCCGCGAACTGGACAATCGCACCATAGGCGCGGGAACCCGCGGACCCATCACGCACAAACTCCAATCCCTGTTCTTCGATGTAGTGAACGGCCGGGCGCCAAAGTACAAGCACTGGCTCACCTCCGTGGCAGCCTAGCGGAGCGATCATGGAAACCGGCAAGACCTCCAACACCCAGCGGCAGATCGAGGTCAGCGCGCAAGACCTGCCCCTGCACTGCCCCATGCCCAACATGACTCTTTGGAACGCCCATCCGCGCGTGTACCTGCCCATCGAGAAAACGGGCGAGGCCCTGTGCCCCTATTGCGGAACGCGTTATAACTTGGCGGGCGGCGCGCACCGGGCGCATTAGTAACGCGACAGCGCCGTGAAAATTCTGGTGGTGGGGCCATCCTGGGTCGGCGATACCGTGCTGGCCCAGCCCCTGTTCCAGCGTTTGCACGAGCAGCACGCCGGCCTCACCCTCGATGTACTGGGCCCGCCCTGGACCTTGCCGCTTCTAAGGCGCATGCCGCAGGTACACGAGGCCCTGGCCAATCCCTTCGGGCATGGCGAACTGGCGCTGGTGAAGCGCTGGAACATGGGGCGTTCGTTGCGCACGGGGAACTACGACCAAGCCATCGTGCTGCCCAATTCGCTCAAGTCCGCCATCGTCCCCTGGGCGGCACGCATCAAGCGGCGCACCGGATTCGTAGGGGAAATGCGCTACGGGTTTCTCAACGACGCCAGAGTGCTCGACAAAAAGGCGCTGCCTCTCATGGTGGAGCGATTCGCGGCCTTGGCCGAAGGCGAGCAAACTAAAGCCCTGGCCCCGCTTCATCTGCGCGTGTCCGAAGACAACCAGCGCAAGGTGCTGGCGAAGCTCGGCCTCAACACCGAACGGCCCATTGCGTGCCTTTGTCCCGGCGCGGAGTACGGGCCCGCGAAACGCTGGCCCGTGGAGCACTTCGCCGCGCTCGCGCGGGAATTGCACCAGCGCGGCCTTCAAGTGTGGTCCCTGGGCTCGCGAAAAGACGCGGACACCGGTGCGCAGATCGAGCATTTGAGCGAAGGCGTCGCGCGCAATCTTTGCGGAGCCACGGGGCTCGATGATGCGATCGACCTCCTCGCGTTGGCCAAATTGGTCGTGTCCAACGACTCGGGATTGATGCACGTGGCGGCAGCCTTGCACCGGCCGCTGGTTGCGCTCTATGGATCGAGCAGCCCTGCCTTCACGCCGCCCCTGTCGTCCCAGGCCATGGTGGTCAAGGAAGACATCGAGTGCAGCCCCTGTTTCAAGCGCGAATGTCCCTTGGGCCATTTTCGTTGCATGAAAATGCTCACCCCGCGCTCGCTCATTCCCCATATCGAGCGTCTCACCGCTTGAGCATGCATAGCGTGCCCTATCGCGCTCCGGCCTGGCTCCCCGGTGGCCATGCGCAGACGATCTATCCCTCCATCGCGCTAGCAGGCCCCTTGCCGCGTTACCGGCGGGAATCCTGGGACACTCCAGACGGAGATTTCGTCGAGCTCGATTGGCTGGACGGCGAAAGCTCGCATCCCGTGGTAGTGCTCTTCCACGGCTTGGAGGGTAGTTCGTCCAGCCACTATTCGCGCGCCTTCATGCGCGAGCTCTCGCAGATGGGATGGAGCGGTGTCATGCCGCACTTTCGCGGTTGCAGCGGCAAGCCTAACCTGCTGCCGCGCGCTTATCACTCGGGAGATCACGCGGAAATCCACTGGATCTTGCAGCGCGTCGCCCAGCAACGGCCCAACGTGCCCATTTTCGCGGCGGGAGTTTCCCTCGGAGGTAACGCACTGCTCAAATGGCTCGCACGTGAGGGCGGCAAGGCCGCGCATAGCGTGAAGGCGGCGGCGGCCATCTCCGCTCCCTTGAATCTCGTGGCGGCGGGCGACGGCCTGGCGCGCGGCTTTAACCGCCTTTACACCGAGATGTTCTTGCGCTCGCTGAAACGCAAGGGATTGGAGAAACTGGCCCGCTTTCCCGGTCTCTACTCGGCCACGAGTCTGCACACCGCACGCACCTTACGCGCTTTCGATGACGTGGTCACCGGCCCCATTCACGGCTTCAAGGATGCACAGGATTACTGGACCCAGTGCAGCAGCCTGCCGGAACTCGGGCGCATTGAGCTTCCCACCTTGTTGCTCAACGCCCGCAACGATCCGTTCTTGCCGGGAAAATACTTCCCCGCGCCCGAGCAGCTATCCGCTTGCATTACCGCGGAGTTTCCGGACGAAGGCGGTCACGTGGGATTCGTTTGCGGCCCCTTCCCCGGCAACCTGCGCTGGCTTCCGCGCCGGGTCACCGCGTTCTTCCGCAGCGTTATTTCGTAACGATATCCTTCTTCATCGCGGCGAGAAGAGCGAGCAATTCATTTTTCTCCTTGCCCGGGATCTTAAACTTCTCCAAGGTCTTCGCGAGATTCTCCATGAAGGCATTGAATCCGTCCTCGCCGATGTCGCGGCCCGCATGCGCAGTCTTCATGTCCTTCCCGGTATAAACGCATGGCCCTCCTGACAGCGCGCATACCTGGCTAGCCAGCATCTTCTTCATCCGGTTCATATCCGCGCTGGCGAAATGTTGGCCGATGCGCGGATCGGTGGCCACAATCGCTGCAAAGTCATCGGTCATCGCAACGATCGCTCCCCTGCCGCCCAGCCGCTGGTAGAGCGAGCGGTCCTTGAAATCGGCTTTGCTCACGCAGGCAACCTGGATGACCATGACTGCCACGGCGGCGACGTGAATTGTCTTGAACATCATTCGTATCTCCTAAGCCGTCAGGCACAATACCGTCTCGGGCCCAACCGCGCTTGTATTCTGTTGTAATTCGTTTTAGATTTGCCTACTAACGCTGGATATTATCCTTTCGCCATGCAAGACACGGGCAACGAAAGTCTGAACGCAAAAGCGGCTGAACAATACCGCCCCTACCTATTGAGGTACGCCCTATTTCGCTTGCGCGATGAGGCGCGCGCCGAGGATGTGGTGCAGGAAACCCTATTAGCCGCGCTCCAAGGCGCGAGCGCTTTCTCCGGGAAATCCTCCGTCAAGACTTGGTTGACGGGGATTCTCAAACACAAAATCACCGACCAGTTCCGCCTTCAAAGCCGTGAGCAAGCCACGCTACCCAGCGAGGATGAGAGCGAGCATGCCAGCGAGGAAGCCTACGCCAGTTTGTACTTCGAGACCGAAACGGAAAAAGAGCACTGGCGCTCGCCTCCAAACGCCTGGCCGGATCCCGAGCAATCCTACGAACAGAAACGTTTCTGGGACACCGTCGAACTGTGCCTGCTGGGCCTTCCCGCGAAAACCGCTCGCGCCTTCACCATGCGGGAGATCATGGGGATGGATACGGAAGACATCTGTAAGGAACTGGGAATTTCCGCGACGAATTGCTGGGTAATGCTTTACCGCGCCAGAATGAATCTGCGCGAATGCCTGGATACTCGCTGGTTCGGCAACGCGGCCTCCTAGATATCGCACATGAAGAATCCGGAAAAACTCACATGCAGGGACCTGTCCGTGCTGGTTTCCCAGGCGAGGGAACGCGATTTGAGCGCGTTGGAGCACATGCGCATGAAAACTCATTTAGCCATCTGCGAGGCGTGCCGGAATTTTCAGCGGCAGATGAATTTTCTAGACCAATTGCTACGCCGGCATCGCGCACGTAACGATGAAGAGGACGAGGACAACCCGCCTCAATCATAAGCTCCCAGAGTGCTATTCGGGACATCGAGGCGCGCCGGAGCCAGAACCGCCTTGCGTAGCGAAAAGGAAAAGGTCGTACCCACCCCTACCTTGCTATCGACGTGCATTGCCGCACCATGCAAATCCAAGATGCTCTTGGCGATGGCGAGGCCCAGCCCGGCATTTTCTCCGCTGCCGCGCCCGCCCTGGTCAACGCGGTAGAAACGCTCGAACACGTTGGGGATCTCTTCCTCTGGAATGCCCACGCCGGTGTCCGCCACCCGAATGGTGACGGCATTTTCATGGACTTCCAACCCGGCGCGCACGACTCCGCCAGGATTGGTATGCGCAATCGCATTGCCGATCAAGTTCTCCAGAACCCGCTCAATCAATCCGATGTCCGCGCACACGTAGGGAGCACGCTCGGGCAGGTCGGTTTCCAGACCGATCTTGCGTTCCTGCGCCTTGAGTTGAAATTTCTGCGCCACGTCTTGCACCAACTCAGCGGCCGAGAAAGGCTCCACGTGGAGCGCCACCTCCTTGGCATCGAGTTTGGCAAGCTCGATCAAGTTCGCAACCAGTTTGGACAAACGCTCGCCGCTACGCGAAGCGATCTGCAAGTAACTCAAGCGCTCCTGCTCGCTCAGCCGGCCGTCCTTGAGCAGCAGCGTATCGATGTATCCCTGCAAGGTGGCAAGCGGAGTCTTCAAGTCGTGGGACACGTTGGCCACCAGTTCGCGGCGCAACACGTCCGTCTGCTTGAGATCGCTCAGTTGCCCCGCTATGCGCCCGGCCAGGTCGCGGAAGTTGGCGGCCAAGCGGTCGATCTCATCGCCTCCCTTCGTTCCCGCGGCCACGAAGGGACGGGAGGCAAAATCCGAACGCTTGAACTCGTCCATGGCATGGGCTAGCCGTTCCAAGCGCCGCGTCATGCTGGCAAATAGCACGAGACCGGCGATGATGGCCACGACCAGCACCAGCGCCCCGATGCCGGCAGCGAGCTTGAAGACGTGGCTGGTGCGCAACAAGGAGGCCATCGTGCGGTCGTCTTCTCCGACCAGCATCACATAGAGATAGCCATCGAGTTTGCCGTGCCGGGGGATAGGCGTGGCGGAGAAGATGCGCCGCGCACCTGGTTCCCGAGGATCGTCGCCGAGGATGGGAAGTTCGGGTGGATCCGCCAGAAAGCGCGCTATGGGCGCCAGCGCAACCCGCTCCAGTTTTACGGCCTCCTTAGGCGCGGAGTAGGAAAGAATCTTTCCGTCCTGGCCAAGCAGATAAATTTCGATGCTGGGATTGACCATCATCTGCATGTCGAACAACGCGCGCAGGGGGGCGAGATCCGCCGCCCCGGTGCCGCCAATCCGGCTTTGCTCGGCGATATGCCGCGCCAGCGTCAGATTAAGCCGCTGGCGCGATTCCTCGTGATAGAGGTCAATAAAGCGATAGGTGCCATAGGCCGCCATGCCACCGACGAGCACGAACAATCCCAGCAATACCGCGGCGAGTTTGCTGTAGAGGGTGGGAAGCATTTCTCAGGGGCTAGGATCTAGGATCTGGGGGCTAGGGAACCCCCTAGATCCTAGTTCCTAGATCCTTCCACGAATTTATACCCCACCCCCCACACCGTATGAATGTACTCGGGGTTGTGGGGATCGGTTTCGATCTTGGAGCGCAAACGGTTGATGTGGGAATTCACTGTGTGGTCGTAGCCGCTGTGCTGGTATCCCCAAACGTGGTCGAGCAGTTGCTCGCGTGTGTAGACGCGGCCGGGATGCTGGGCGAAATAGAGGAGCAGATCGAACTCCTTGGCGGTGAGCGTCACCGGTTTACCGCGTACTTCCACTTCGTGGCGCTCCACGTCGATGCG
>JBJXGQ010000158.1:0-12811 GCA_046160525.1 Burkholderiales bacterium | reverse complement strand
CCCTGTGACACGACGGGCGCGCGCAGTTGTGTGCCGCCGCCCATCGGGGTCGCGCTGCTGCCAGGCGCCGGGTCGCCATCGACAGCGCTCTGCGGCTCGTCGTAGCGGCCGGCGGCCATGATGTTGGCGCGCCCGCCCTGCAACTGCGGGCCTTTGACTTCCTTCCATGCCTCGTTCACGAAGTTCGCGGCCTTCAACTCGCGCGCGATCTGCTCGAGCCGGCTGGCCAAAACCTGCGGCGCCTCGGCATCGGGGCGCGCACCCTGCGCCTCGGTCATTGAATTGGTCAGTTGCCGCGTGGCCTGCTCCAGCGGGTTCTCGCCTTTCGCGTCCGGGGGCACCGGCGCATTGCCGCTGGTCTTGTCCGCGGACTCCTGCTGCGCCTTTGCGATGAGCTCGGCGGCGCGCTGTGCATCGCCGCGCGCCAGGGCTTGCGCCACTTCCTCCATGCCTGTCTGCCCCGCCAGCATCTGGCTCAGCTTGCGCAGCCCGTCGCGAGTGGCCGCCGCATCTAGCTGGATCTGATCGACCGCCTGTTGCGCCTGCGCCATCGCCTGGCGGCGCTCGCCCGCGCTCGCGCTGCCGCTCTCGAGCGTCTGCAGCGCCGCTTCCAGCTTGCGCCGTGCTTCGGTCGGTGGCAGCGCTTCGATCAGCTTGCGCATGGCCTGCACCTTCGCATCCCCCTTCGCGCTGGTCTCGGTTGGCGCATGCACCCCCTGCACCGCGGTGAGCGGCGCGGCGCGCCACGCCAGCGCCAGCACGATCACGCCGGCGAGCAGGCCGGCGAGCAGGCTGCGCGGCAGGCGCAGGGGCACGAGACGCGTGGCCTGCAGGCTGGCCGCCGTGCGCGCGGCACGTTGCAACTGCGCATCGATCCATGCGCGAGAAACGGGCTGGCGCCCGGCATCGCCACGCATGAACCACAGCGCGCTCACCAACTCGTCGTGCAGCCCGCCGCGCCGGTCCGATTCGCTGGCGGCGCTCGCGATGTCCACCGCACCTCCGAGCAGACCTTGCCCGATAAACAGGAGCACTCCGAAGCCGGCGATGAGGGCCAGCAGCACGATCAGGGCGGAGGCCGCCGGTGTCGTGCCGGCGAGCCAGGCGAGCCCGCGCCAGGCGATCAGGGCGAGCAGGACTATGCCGCCGCACAGCGCGGCTGATTGCAGAAAACGATTGAGACGCAGGCGGCGCTCGACCCGCCGGAGAGCGCTCTGAATGGCCTGCCGCTCGGCGGTGATGGGATCGGGCGACTGCATGGAGGGCCGGATTGTAGCGAGTTGTCTGCACGCGCCGTGCGTGGCCCCCGCTGGCGCTGCCGGCCGCGGCGGCGGCAAGGCAAGGTAACATGGCCCGCTCCGACGATGGCCTGACCATGGCGAACCGAGAACCGCTGTCTGACTCGCCCCCCACTTCGACGCGCTTGCCGCGCGGCGTTCTGCGATTGATCATGCTCGTGTTGCTGGCGCCGATGCTGGCCGCGGCCGCGACGCCGCGTGATTCACTGCCTGGCGAGTCCCTGATCCCGCGGAACAAGGACACGGGTACGCGCGCCGAACCGGTGCCCGAAGCGCCCGAGCCCCCCAGGAACCGTCCGCATATCCTGTACGTCACCGCCGACGACCTTGGCAGGCAAGACGTGGGCTACCACGGCAGCACCATCCGCACACCAACCATCGACCGCCTGGCGAAAGAGGGCGCGCGGCTCGAACACTTCTACGTGCAGCCGTTCTCGGGCCAGACGCGGGCCGCGGCGCTGACCGGGCGCTATCCGATGCGCTATGGGCTGCAGACGCTGCAGATCCAATGGTTCAGCGAGTTCGCGTTGCCGGAGGACGAGGAACTGCTGCCCAAGATGCTGAAGGAGGCTGGCTACCGCACAGTGCTGATCGGCAAGTGGCACCTGGGCCAGGTGCGCAAGGAAGACCAGCCCAACGCGCGCGGCTACGACATGTTCTACGGGCATCTGGGCGGCGCCATCGACCAGGATAAGAAGACCGATGCGGGCGGGCGCCCGGACTGGTGGCGCAACGACAAGCGCGTGAAGGAAGATGGCTACGCCACCACCTTGCTGGCGCGCGAAGCGGCGGCCGTGATCGCGAAGCACGAGCGCGCGCAGCCGCTGTTCCTGCACCTGTCGCTCAGCGCACCGCAGGCCCCGCTGAGCGCGACCAAGCCCTACACCGGCTATTACACCGGTGGCGACCCACAACTGCGGACCTACCGTGCGATGGTCAGCGCGGTGGATGGCGTGCTGGAGCAGACCATCAAGGCGCTGGACAAGCGCGGCATGCTCAAGGACACGCTGCTTGTCTTTCACGCCGGCAGCGGAGGCGCGGTGAAGCGCAAGCATCCGATCGGCGATGGCGAAGCCACTGCGAACGTGGCCAGCAACGGCCCGTTCAAGGGTGGCAGCGGCGGCTTGCACGAGGGCGGCATGCGCGCGGTGGCTTTCGTGTGGTGGCCCGGCCAGGTGCTGCGCAATGTTGTCAACGAGTTGTTGCACGTGGTGGATCTTTATCCCACGCTGCTGCGCCTGGCGCAGGCCGCACCCCGGCAGACCAAGCCCCTCGACGGCCTGGATGTATGGGAAACCATCGCGCAGGGCAAGGAATCGCCGCGCAAGGAAGCGTTGCTGAGCGTCGACGAGTTCCGCGGCGCGCTCAGGATGGGCGAGTGGAAGCTGATCCAGCACGCCACGCTGCCGGGCAAGGTCGAGCTCTACAACCTGAGCACCGATCCGTCCGAGGCGGACAACCTCGCGGAGCGCGATCCCGAGCGACTGCGCGCCATGCAGAAGCGGCTGACCGAATACGCGTGGGACATGGCGCCTTCCAGGTACCTGGAGGAGCTGGCCAGTCCTCGCAAGGTCAAGGCCCCGATCTACTGGGGTGAGAACCCGGTGCGGCCCTGATCGCGATGAAGCTCACCAAGCAACAGATCGAGCAGTACCATCGCGAGGGCTATCTGCATTTCCCGGAGTTCTTCTCCAAGGACGAGGTCGCGGTGTTGCGCCGGGAAGTGACGCGCGTTTCGCGGATCGAAACCGAAATGGTCGTGCGTGAAGGGACGGACAAGATGCCGAAGATCATGTTCCGCATGCACGAAATGGATGGGCCGACGGCGTCCGCGCCCTTCAACGCACTGGTCCGCCTGCCGCGCACGCTCGGTGTAGCGCAGCAGTTGCTGGGTGATGACCGGCTCTATCTGCATCACACCAAGGTGAATATCAAAACCGCGATCGAAGGTTCGGTATGGCCTTGGCACCAGGACTACGGCTCCTGGGCCAATGACGGTATTGCGCGGCCGGAGTTGCTGACGATCATGGTGGGCCTCGATCCGGCGGCGGAATTGAACGGCTGTCTTTATTTCCTTCCTGGGAGTCACAAAAAAGGGCGGATCGATCCGTACTTCGACACCTCGACCGCCTACAAGGTATGGTCGGTGACGCCCAACGATATGAAAACGATGATCGCGGAATTTGGCGATCCGGTCGCGATCAAGGGCAGTGCCGGCTCCTTCACCGTGTTCCATTGCAACTTGCTGCATGCCTCGGGTCACAATCTATCGGCCAATGACCGGTGGCAATCCTATCTCTGCTACAACAGGTGCTCGAACCGGCCGGCCGATGTTGAGAATCCGCGTCCCGATCATGTGCGCTCGCGCAATTGGAAGCCACTCGAATCGGTGGCCGATGACGCCATCACCGGGACGGCGCTGGCGGCGGCGTAGCCTGCGAGCACATGATCCCATCACGACGTTTACTGTTGAGCGTTGCCGCTTTGTCCATGCTCGCTGCCGGGCAGGCTCGTGCCGGTGACGATTTCCCCAGTAAGCCGGTTCGCATCATCGTGCCTTTCCCCGCGGGTTCCTCCGCCGACATGCGCACGCGGCAATTGGCGGCGTTGCTGGCACCGCGGCTAAAGCAACCCGTCATCGTCGAGAACCGACCAGGCGCCGCGGGCACCCTCGGTACCGCGTTCGTGGCCAAGGCCGCGCCCGACGGTTACACCCTCACCTATATCGTCACCACCACCGTGGCGGTTGCTCCGCACATGTACAAGGACATCGGATTCGACCCGCTTAAGGATTTGCATGTTCTGATCGTGGGCAACAAAGCGTCCCCCATTTTGGTGGTGCGGGCCGACTCCCCCATCATCTCGTTGAAGGATCTCATCGCGCGCGCCAAAGCCGAGCCTGGAAAGCTTACCTATGGCACGTCGGGGCCGGGTTCCCCGCAGCACATGATGGGCGAGCGCTTCAAACGAATGGCTAATATCGACTTGCTGCCGGTACATTACAAGGGAGATGCGCCCACGCTGGCGGATTTGGTGGGAGGACACGTGGACATGACCTTTGGTTTTGGGCTCGCGACCATGCCGCTCATTCAAGGCGGAAAACTGCGCCCCATTGCGGTGGCTTCTGGCAAACGCATGGCCGTGCTACCGCAGGTGCCGGCCATGGCGGAAGCCGGCGTCCCGAACTATGACGAATTTATCTGGGCAGGTTACGCAGTGCCCGCGGGTATCGCGCCCGCGCGCGCGAAAAAACTGCATCAGGCCATGCAAGAGGCGATGCATAGCGAGGAGTTCAAAGCGGGAATCGTACAATCCGGCGCCGAATTAATCGCCGGCTCTCAGGAGCATGCGCAACGGCTGCTGCGCGAAGACCATGCACGTTACGGCGTTGTGGTGCGGGAGCTGGCGCTCAAAGTGGAGTAGGGCGGGGTATGGGAGGGTCGTGGCTAAGGCGGGGATGACAGAAACGATCTCTGATTAGGATTCTGAAATTAGGAATGCCCGGCATGGCGCGCGCGAGCGCTGGATTCGTTCTCATCCACCACTCAACGCCTGGACGATGACCACCTCGTCCGTGGTATTTAGCGACTTTGACAAGTCGTGGATCTGTTCGCTGTTGACGAAGATGCGGATATGGCGCCGTATCTTTTCCTGCTCGTCGATCATGCGGAATCGAATTCCCGGATATTGCCGGTCCAAGTCAGCGAGAACCACGCCGAGCGTGGCGCCGCTCGCCTCTGTTTCGCTGCGTTGCGTGTAGGAACGCAGCGCGCTGGGAATCTGCACCTTCATCGCGGTAGCCTCGGCTAGGACAACTCAGCCGTTTCCACGGAGTAGATTTCCGGCAAGTGCTGCGCAATGCACACCCAGCGGCGACCCTCGTCGCGGCTCATCCACAACTCCCCGCTGGTGGTGCCGAAGTACAAGCCCACGGGGTTCGAGGTATCGGCCGCCATCGCCTGGCGCTTCACGGTCCACCAAGCTTGATCTTCGGGCAAGCCATCATCGCAACGCTGCCATGTCTTACCGGCGTTGCGCGTTACGTAGACCGCTGGTTTACCTGCCGGGCTGGTGCGCGGCCAAACGTCCGTACCATCCATCGGGAATACCCACGCGGTATCCGCATCGCGCGGATGCACCACGATAGGAAAGCCAATGTCGCCCACGCGCTTGGGCATCTTCTTTCCGATGCGTACCCACTCCTCCGAGGGCCGGTCGAGCCGGTAGATCCCGCAGTGGTTCTGCTGGTAAAGGCGGTCTGGGTTGCTCGGGCACATGCGGATGCAGTGCGGGTCGTGGACGGTGGGATCGGCCTTGTCGAAACCAGTGACGACATCGAGCCCATTCAAGAGCGTGCGCCATGTGCGGCCGCCATCGGCCGATTCATGCACGCCGCCGCCGGACATGCCAAAGTACAGATGCTTGGGATCGCGCGGATCGACAATGATCGAATGCAGCTTCGGCCCGTCCGGTGTGCCGTCTTGCACCGTGCCCATCCATTTGCGCAACTGCGGGTCATCGTTGATGTAGGAGAACGGCTCCCAGGTGGCGCCGCCATCCGCGGAGCGAAACAGACCCTGCGGCGAAGTCCCGGCATACCAGACCTCAGGCTCAGACGCATGTGCCGGGGTGAGCCAGAAGGTGTGATCGACTGCGCGGCCCTTTTCGCCGTCGGCCGACTTGGCGAAGGCAGGCGGTTTCGCGGCTTCTTTCCAGGTGCGGCCCAGGTCCGTTGATCGAAATACGGTTGGCCCGAGATGCCCAGTCTTTGCCGCTGCGAGCAACGTGCGCCCGTCGCGCGGATCGAGCACCATATGATTGACGATGTGACCGAGAAAATGCGGCCCGTCCACCCGCCAGGTTTTGCGGGTCGCATCGCCGTGGTACAGCCAAGCGCCTTTGCGCGTGGCGACCAGAACCGCGAGCCGTTGCTTCGCCGGTAGGCGGGGCATTGAAATTTTCCTTCGAATGACGGCCTTTTGTGTGCTGCGAGTCATGATCGTCTCCATGCTCAAGATACAAGCGGAATCTCCCTCTTTCCTCCGCGCGCGTTCAATTGGAAGGCGCCGAATAGCAGAAGCGAAGATCGCCCTAGAATCGAACGAAACAGGGGTTCCTCGTCAAATCGCACGTATGTTTCGCCCCTGCCGCGCGGATGTCAACAGACCCTTGGTTCACGTTACGCGTGGAAGCTGCCGGTAGGAGTTTCCCGGGGAAATGTGGCGTCGTGAAGGAATGCCGGGCCAGAGGCAAAAAAAACCGCCGCACCCGGAAGAGAGATCCGAGGCGCGGCGGAATAGGGGAGAGCTAACGCAGGTACTTGTTACCTGCTGAAGTTACTTGCTAGGCGCGGCCTAAGCGGTTGGCCACGGCTGCTGCGCGATCAGCGCGCACAGGGCCAGCGGCGGTGGCCTTGCTGGGTATGGTGTGCCCCGCACGGCCTTGAACTTCCGTAACTGGCGTGCCGGTGACCTGGATGTTTTGAGCGACAGTGCCGGTAGCCGGTGCTGCACGGCCCAGGACGGTATTGACATCCGCAGCATTGGCGGTGGCAAAGGCTCCGAACAAAGCGATGGACGAAAGGACTTGCTTAATGGTTGTGTTTCTCATGATGCGCTCCTTTGTAGAACAGTAATGAAATCCGGTTAAGTACCTCCGGCGGCGCGGCTTGATTCTGTTTGCCGCACCGATGAACGCACTTTAATCGTTTCTCATGAGTAGATAAATCATATTTAGTGCAATTGATAGTTGCTCTCATTGCAATAGAGTAAGATTCCGGCCATGGACCGATTGACCAGCATGGAAACCTTCGTCAAGGTGGTGGAGTCGGGCAGCTTCGTGGCTGCCGCGCGCAAGCTCGGCATGTCGCCCGCCATGGTTACGCGGCACGTCGTGGAATTGGAGACGCGGCTACACATGCGCTTGCTTGAACGCACCACGCGCAGCTTGCGTTTGACCGATGCGGGTACCGGCTACCTGGAGCGCTGCCAGCAAATACTGCGAGACATCGAGGAGACCGAGGCCGCGGTCGCGGGCGAAATGCAACGCCCGCGCGGGATTTTGCGAGTAAGTTCGAGCGGGTCCTTCGGCGTGCTGCGGCTCTCGCCCTTGCTCTCGGAGTACTTGATGCAGTATCCAGACGTGACGTTGGATGTCAGCATCAGCAACCGAAACGTGGATCTCGTTACCGAGGGAATCGATGTGGCCCTGCGAATCGGGGTGATGACCGATTCAAATTTGGTTGCGCGCAAGCTTTGCCCCGTGCGCTTGGTGTTGTGCGCTTCGCCGGAGTATCTCGCGCGGCACGGACGCCCTGGCACCACCGGCGATTTGGCGCGGCACAATTGTCTTGCTTTCACGCTGGCGCGTGACGGGAGGGAGTGGTGGTTCCGGGGGCCAGAGGGCGTCATCGCGGTTCCGATTCAAGGCACGCTGCGTTCCGATGAAACCTATGTGCTGTATCGCGCCGCGCTCGACGGCCTGGGAATTATCTACTCCACGACCTACCAGGTGGAATATGCCGTGAAGGCAGGCAAGCTAGAGGTCATTCAGCTGGATTACCCTTCCGCCGAAGTGGGGGCCTACGCGGTTTTCTTGAGCCGGAAATTCCTAAGCGCGAAGATTCGTACCTTCGTCGATTTCCTGGCGCGCAAACTGGGACAAGACCCAGACTGGGATCTTTGGATGATGCAGCCAGCAGCGAAGAGGCGCGCTCGAGAATAGCCCGGCCGTGAGCCGGGATGCCGGCGCGGGCGAGCGGCCCTGAGAATGCCTGGGCCAGCATCCGGCAACGGGAAGACCGCCGGTCTTCCCGTTGGACAAGTCTCCGAGACTACTGGCTAAGAGGAGATAAGGGAAAAGTTCCGCGCATCAACTCGGCATAGCGCTCTTTCTCGCTCAGGCTGTGTAGTTCCTTTTGGGGTTGGCCGGTCATCTTGGCATTCCAATCGCGATTCATGTCCGCGTAGCCCGCTTCTTCGCTGCGCACCATCACGCGTCGCTTCACTTCGCCGTTTGCGGGTGCGCCGTAGTTGCGCATCATGTCATTGTAGGCATCGCCGGCATTGCGGCTCGTGATGCCCTCGGCGAAGACCGGTTGGGCGAACAAGCTCGCGCCCGCCAATAGAATTGCCACGGATGAACGTAATTTCACTTGAAACCTCTTTGTGTGAGAAGACTCGTTGTCAGCGCCGAATGTGGCGTGGGTGGGTACACGTTAGTCTCCAATGAGGTGAAGATAAACAGCGGATTGAGCAATGCATCATTGCTTATTGCTCAACAATGCCGGGGAATGAGGTACCCGGTCTTGGTGGCCACTATTACTCTGGGGTGGATTGCAATTTGGACGGCTGGGCAATTCCGGAATAACGAAAAACCGTTTGGTCGCAACCGACCAATAGATCTTCCTTGATTCCGGTCTCTGATGGTATTGAGGTTATGGACGGACACTCTTCTGGGATGATTTCTTGATAAACGAGATTCTTAGTAGGCCCATGAACATAGAGGACCGACTTGTCCCAGTTGGCGAACGCCACAACAGAAGCAAAATACTCGGGATGATCAATTCGAATTCTAAACGGCACGCCTCTAGCATCGCCAAGCGATCCGGAAGCGGGCGCAGCGAACTGAGCTACGGACTTACCAAAGAAATCGAAGAGCCAAATAACGTTATCCTCCGCGAAAAGCGCGTACTGAGCCGATTTCTTATCCGGCCATCTGGCTAATGAAAAAAATGAAAAGTAAGGGCCGAGTTTCATGCTGCGGATGGCTTTGCCGTCCCCGTCCCTGACGGTCATTTTTCCCTCCGCATTGCTGTGAATTATTTCAGGTTTCCCATCCGCATCCGCGTCGGCTAGCTCGACGTGCCATACATTCCCGTCTGGCTGCTTCCAGATTTCCTTCGCTGCCCTGTCAAGCAAGCGCACGCCTCCAGAACCATTAAATCCCACGACGAAATCTAGAATCCCATTTCCGTCCAGATCACCTGCAGCCAAATCGTCGACGCCAGGTATACCTCCATAAGTCCAAATGGCGTTACCTTTGTGGTCCATTAGGGATACATCTTGCCAACCCCCTCCGCGATCCACAAACTCAAAAATGCCGTTCCCATCGACGTCCAGAATATTGACATGACTTGCATGGACGCTGAACAAAACAAATGACTGCGGTTGCGCGCTGCCATCCAAGAAGAGGGCCCCCTTGCTGCCCACTATGACAATCCTGTGCCCCTGCTTTGGATCTAATGTGCCAATTGCTATTTCGGATACTGTCCCCAGCCGAGCATCTTGCACATAGGTGGATTTCGCCAAGACATCTTTTCCTAGAAGTACACCCGCCGTCGTGAGTTCTTGTGGCACGGCCAGATTCGTCGGGGCCTCGGGCGCGATAAAGCGATTGTAGGCAACGAAGGCTCCAATAATCGCCAAGACAATGAGTAATCCAAGCGCGGTGGAGCTAACAAGGGCGAGTCGTTTCCAGTTTGTGGTCATGGATATCGAAGGGTATTGAGATTCAACTGACTTAGAGAGGTACTAGACTAGCCCTTTCGGTCCCAACCCCACCAGTCGCAAATCGCCTGCCCCATGACCAGGGGCTTGTCACGCTCGGGCAACCAGGGAAGTTCCTCGGTGAACATGGTCACGCATTGGCGCCAGGAAACGGGCATCTTGGTGATGTCCGTGCCCCAGAACATCCTGCGCGGGCCGAAGGTATCGTAGATCTGGCGCAAGTACGTGTGCATCGCGGGGAACGGATACTTCTCGCTGGAATATCCTGGCGCGCCGGTAGCTTTCACAGCGACATTGGGATGTTTCGCTAACGCCAGCAGTTCGGGGATGTGCGTCATGGCGGCCGCGTCCTTCAAGGTGGTGTTGCCGCCCCGGCCGCCCAGATGGTCGATGGTGAGCCGCAGCCCGGGATGGCGCCCAGCGATGGTTCCGATCTCGCGCAGCGAATCCGTCGCGAGCACGGCGATGGGAACCCCAGCGCGTTCCGCCGCGATCCAGAGCCATTCGAGCGAGCCATCTTGTAGCCGCGCACGAGCAGCATCGCCAAGAAACAAGTAGCGCAGACCGAGCATACCCGGCTGCTCTCTCCAGTTCGCAACTCGTGAGCGTGACTCTGGGCGGTCCAGCGGAAGGGACCCCATGATGGCGAACCGGCCCGGATAATCTCTCACGGCGGCGAACGCCATGTCGTCCGCGCCGGGGTCCCAATGCGGCGGATGGATGATCGCGGCATCGACGCCACCCTCGTCCATCATGCTGACCGCTTCGGCGGTGGTGAACGCGGTGACCTGGCGGTGCGCCATGTTGCTGGGTAGGCCGCTTCCCCAAAGATGAATCTGGGCGTCGATGATTTGCATCGTGTCTCCTCTTACCGGTTGCGGCCCAGGACTTTGGTGTTCGTTATTCTGGGGGTAAGCCACACACCCGCTACCCCATGAGCCTGCGTGCATGTTACATTCGCAGCGGCCCCAATTGGCAATGTTCAGAACCGTGGGGCCGCGGAATGTTGCCGCTGTCTAGAGGAGAGACCTCATGTCCAATACCGCTGCCGCGACCATGGATCGCGACCGTCAAACCCAGCGCCTCTACGCTAAGCTGGAGGATCGTGTGCTCGCTCGTGACCAGTTGGGCGCGAGCGATGTGTATTACGATCTTGTGCGTAATGGGCGGCCTCTGAACGAGATGTTGCGAGAGACCGCGCGCATCCACGGGCCCTACACGCATGTTCCCTATCACGAGCGCATCGACGCGGGCTTCATCAATTTCGTCAACAACGACCATTGCCTGTTGAGCGCGCGGGCGACCTTGCACCTTTCCAAGTGGCTGCCCGGGAACATGGCCGGATTGCCCATGGCGCAAACCATCTGGTACGTGCCAACGGGGCTGGATATCTGGAACCAGAAAATCAACAAAGCGCCAGGGCACTACGCACGGGGTGTAACCATGGAAGGCAAACCCATCGCTCCGGTCGTGCACTGGCCCGACCAGGAAGCCGCACACCTTGACGGTTCGCTCGGTGACAAACTGGGGACATGGTTGACGCTGGTGCATCGCGGCCGGGTATTGGAGGCCTACCGCGTATTTCTCGGCCTCATGGAAGACAAAGCAAATCGCCGGGAAGTTTTAGCGGAACTTGTATTCGCAGGCCTCATTGACTTACAAGACCGGGCGTTTCTCAACCGCTCCTACACCACGGGTCACAAGTCCTACCGTGCACGCGCCACCGTGGAACTGGGCAACGCTATTGGTTGGGATCGCGCGAAGCCGGTGCTCTACACGGGCGCGCTCGATATGGCGGTGGGCCCGCGCTGGTATTCGACCTACGAGATGGCCTGCAATTGCGTAACCCACTATCTGGAGAAAGAAAAAATCTCGGCAATTCCCTATGCCGGTACCACCGCGCGCGAACGCTCGCTGTTACTCAATATGGCCCCGTTGTCGCGGGCGGAGTCGGAAGCATTCCTGGAAGTTGTCACGCACCAACCCGAACCGGCGTACCTCGATGCCTTGAGCAAGCTACTGCTCGCCGGCAAGGGCCCGCGCCAGATTCTCGACGTGCTGCAGATTGGTGCCGCGCAGGTGATTCTCGAAACTCAGGACCCGCTTAATTTCTCGATCCCGCAACACTGCTACGAATACTGCAATACGCTCGGTTGGTTCTACGACAACTTCGAGCATCCGCAGCGCTTGAAGCTGCTCTATGTGGCGGCAACGTTCCTGCACCGTAACGCGCACCACCAGCGCGCCACGGGCGACGCCACCGAAGCCAAGGCCGCCCTACCGGCGGGTGCGCATACGCTCGGCTCGGTGCAATTGATGCAGCGCATCGGGGCTGCCATCATGGGGCTCGACGCTCCGCAGGCGGTAGCCTGGACACGAGCCTACCTTGCGGCCACGGCGGAACGCGAACCTCTGGTTCAGTTTCTCGCCATCATCGCGTGCTGCATCGGTAACGATCCGCACAACCAGGAAATCGCCCAGTGCTTGCTCGAGGACTACGCGAAAAATCGCGGCTTTGACGCTGACAGACTCCTCCTCGCGTGCGTGCAGCACACCGCCGCGCACCGCAAGTACGGAGATTTCCTGGAGTCCAGCCGCAGATACGGACATGCGATGGGAATTTCGGCGCTACAGTGAGCCGAGCCGAATACGAACGCGGCGCAAAAACCGGACAACAGACCACGGACCACCGACAACCGACCACGGACCACCGACCACGGAGACCCAAATGCCTGCTTATTTCATCGTACGAGCCCAAGTAGTGGATGCGGCTGTCAAGAAAGACTTCGACCGCTGGTATCAGGACGAACACCTACCCGATGCCGTCAAGGCCTTCAAGGCCAAACGCGCTTGGCGCGGCTGGAGCCAGATAGATCCACTCGTGCACCATGCCTTCTACGAGTTCGAGGACTTGGCCCGTGCCAACGCCATCCAGGGCACCGATGGGCTCAAGAGCCTCGTGGCGGAATTCGACCGCATGTGGGGTAACAAGGTGACGCGCAGCCG
>JBJXGQ010000157.1:0-14971 GCA_046160525.1 Burkholderiales bacterium | reverse complement strand
ATCCGGCGAGATAGAAGCGGCCGCCGGGAGTCACCAGCGCGTCGTAGGGCTCCTTCCCGATACCCAGGTACTTGCGCACTTTCGGAGCGCGTACATCCGACAGGTCGGCTATCCATATTTCACCTGCCTCGAATAGGCTGAACACGAAGCGATTGCCGGGTGCGTCTTCCAGGCCCACCACCTTGGCGCGCTTGCCCTCGCCGTACTCGGCGGGACTATCGGCGACCTGTTCGAGCGTGCCCGCATCGAAAATCTTCACGCCGCCGGGTGTGTAATTCGCCACCGCGATAAGGGAACCATCCTGCGAGATGGCACCGCCGATGCTATTGCCCGCTTGCATCACGCGGCGCTCTATGCGCTGGCATAGCAGGTCTACCTTGCTCAAGCCCCCGTCGCGCCCGAAGACGTACGCATAGCGGCCATCGCGGCTGTAGACCACGGAGGCGTGCGACAGATCGCCGAAACCTTCGATCCTCGCCAGGGACGTGCTATGGGTCGTCTCGACGATCTGAACACGGCCCAGGGCGCGCTCGATGACCAGACCTAGATCCCCGGTACCCCGGGGGGCGGTGCCGGGGCACGCCAAGGCGCTAGATACGGACCATAAGGCACAGGCCACACAAGCTGCAACTCTAGCGAAGGCATTACGCGGCCGCTTGCCAACATCCTCCCCCATCCCCGGCCCTTCTCCCGGAGGGAGAAGGGTATTTTGCATCTCCCTCTCCCTCCGGGAGAGGGATCGAGGGTGAGGGAAGAATTGTTCCGTAAACGCCTCTCGCACTTTCAATTTCTCCGAATGTCGCGCCGGATCATCTGTCATTCGGGAACCCCTCTTGCAGGCGCTCGGTAATCCAGCGCGCTTCGTCTTCGTTCACGATGCCCGACCAACCGGGCATCGCGGTGCCAGGGCGGCCCTGCAAGATCATCGCTTGCAAATACGCGGATGGCTTGGAAGCCAAGGAATTCCTGTCGAGAGGCGGGCCGAGACCCCCCGTTAAGGTTAGCCCGTGACAGGAACCGCAATCGTGCCGCACCAAACGAATCAACTCTTGTTGACGATGGGGCGCAGGCGAGTCCTCCTGCGCCCCTACCTCGCCGCCGGCCGTGTGGGCCGGCTCTGGAGAAGCGGATAGAGCCAGTAGCGCTGCAAGCACGGCGTGGCGCATGTTCATGACCGGCTAATGCACGCACCCGTTAATAAACGTCGTGCTGGGTGTTGTAGACGTTGAAGTGTCCCGTGGGCGTAATCAATCTTGGGTCCTTGATCACTGCCTTGAGCTTGAGTGTCTTGTCATCCACCACCACCAAGGCAGACTCGTGATTCTTCGCCGACCAGACCGCGAACCACACTTCGTTACCTGCCTTGTTGTATTCTGGTTGCACCACCCGCTTGGCGCCCTCGCCCAGTCCCGCCCACTCGGCGATGGGTAGAACCTTGTACCCTGCCTTCAGGTTCTTGATGTCGAACACCGCCACCGATTGGCTGATTTTCGGATCGGGATTGAGCGGCGTGTCCACATAAAGGTGCGTGGACTTGGGATGGGTCTTGATGAAGAGCGAGCCGCCACCTTGCCCTTTGAGTGTTTCGACGACCTTCCACGCGTGTTTACCGTACTTCTTACTTCCGGGAGCCGTTGCGATCAAGGCCACCGTCTCATCGCCCAGGTGCCCGGTGGCCCATACGGGCCCGTACACCGGGTGCATGAAATTGGCGCCCCGGCCCGGATGCGGAATCTTGCCCACATCGATGAGCGCCGCCAGTTTGTCTTTCTTCGTGTCAAGAACGGCGATCTTGTTCGATTGATTGGCCGCTACCAGGAAGAAATGCTTGGTGGAATCCCAGCCGCCATCGTGTAGGTAGCGCGCGGCGCCCACTTCGGTGCTCTTGATATTGTTCAGATCGGAATAGTTCACCATCAAGATCTTGCCGGTCTCCTTCACGTTCACCACGAAATGAGGGCGTTCGTGTTCCGCGACGATCGCAGCCACCCGTGGTTCGGGGTGATACTCCTGGGTGTCCACCGTCATGCCGCGGGTAGAGACGATCTTCATCGGTTCCAGCGTGTCGCCCTTCATGATCACGTACTGGGGCGGCCAGTAGGCGCCGGCAATCGCGAGCTTATCTTCGTAACCCTTGTACTTCGAGGTCTCGACCGAACGCGCTTCCAAGCCGATGCGGATCTCCGCGACGTTGTCCGGTTTCTCCATCCACAAGTCGATCATGTTGATCTTTGCATCCCGGCCGATCACAAACAGATACCGCCCCGAAGCCGAAGTGCGGGAGATGTGCACCGCGTAGCCGGTCTTGACGATGTTTAGGATCTTCTTGGTATCGCCATCGATCAGCGCCACCTCTCCGGTATCGCGCAGGGTCGTGGAAAAAATGTTGGCGATGTTGTAGTCGTTCATTTTTCTGCTGGGGCGGTCCGCCGGAGGCACGATCACTTTCCAGGTGGCCTTCATTTCCTTCATGCCGAATTCCGGCGGGGTGGGAGGCGTTTGCTGGATGTAGCGCGCCATCAGATCCACTTCTTTTTCGTTCAGCTCTCCCGAAGTCCCCCAGTTCGGCATGCCGGCTGGAGAGCCGTATTGGATGAAGACCTTCAAGTACTCGGTGCCGCGCTCCAAGGTGATGTCGGGGGTCAGAGCTTTGCCGGTCGCGCCTCTGCGCAATACGCCGTGACATCCCGCGCAGCGCTCGAAATAGATCTGCCGTCCGAGATGAAACTCCTCCTGGCTCATCTTCGGCGCCTTGGGGTTGACGTCTTGATGCATCTCTTCGCCGGCCAGCGGCGACCCTCCCGCTTGGTATTTCTTTTCGGCCTCGCTCATGTGTGCGTCATCGGCCTTCTTTTCTTCTGCATTCGCATAACCAACGGTTACGGAAATCATTCCGATGGCTGCTGCCAAGGCAAGTAATTCCAGTGCTGCTTTCCTCATGGTTGGCTCCCTACGTGGTGGAATTAGAAAATTGAATTTCTAGCTTGGTGTAAGCATGGGGAAGAATCGGTGTGCTTTCCTTAATCTAGATCAAGACTCTTGTCCGCTGCTCGCGGCTAGACTGCCTGCAACACGGGTTTGCCGGGGCGGCGCAAGGAACACACGATATGGATGACGAATCAGGTGACGTTAGGAGCGCCCTAGGATCATGGGTGCCGCCAAGCGGTGAGTCCGCGATAGGGGAGGTCTATTTGGTGGGCGCAGGTCCCGGCGATCCGGAGCTACTGACCCTGCGCGCGCTGCGTTTGATGCGGCAAGCGGACGTGGTGGTCTACGATCACCTGGTGGGCAAGGAAATTGTCGCAATGGTGCGAAGAGGAGCGCAGCGTATCTACGTTGGCAAGGAGCGCAACCGCCATACGCTCCCCCAGGAAGAGATCAATGAACTCTTAGCCAGGCTGGCCAAGCAAGGCAAGCGGGTGCTCCGGCTCAAGGGCGGCGACCCCTTCATCTTTGGGCGCGGGGGGGAGGAGATCGAAACGCTTTCCGCGCAAGGCGTGCCTTTTCAAGTCGTGCCGGGAATTACCGCTGCATCGGGTACCTCCTGCTACGCGGGAATTCCGCTCACCCACCGCGATTACGCGCACGCCTGCGTGTTCGTGACTGGCCATCTCAAGGATGGAAGCGCTAATCTCGACTGGCCAGCGCTGGCCCGGCCAGGACAAACTATCGTCGTCTACATGGGCGTGTCCGCTCTCGCCGAAATCTGCCGCCAGCTCGAGTGCCACGGCCTATCTCCCGATACACCGGCCGCCATCGTGCAGCAAGCCACCACGGGCAAGCAAGCAGTGGTGAGCGGATCGTTGCGGACCTTGCCCACGTTGGCGAGCGCGGCTTCGATCAAATCCCCGGCCCTCATCATCGTCGGGGAAGTGGTCAAGCTGAGGCGCAAGCTGGAGTGGTTTTCGCCAGACGCTAGTACAAAAACATCTAAAGAAGCATTTTCAACGTAACTGTGTCCAGCGTGTGCGTTTTGCCTCGCCGGGAGGGAGGAGGTTATCCGGAACAACATGACGCGCAGCGAACCGCGATGCACGAATGATGGTGATACCTAGTAGTGCCCCGGATAACGCCAGCAGTGCGCCACCCGGGTAGACGAGCCAATGCCACCGTGCACTCGCCGCCACCAGTGACGCTACCGCCACTAGGTGAATCCAAAACTGCGGTATTCCGCGCGCATCGGGCAAGATCTGTTTCACGCTGGGCGGCCGCGCTTTGATCTTCATCTGCAAATAAATCCACAGCAGGAAAGGCACGATCTTGTAGAGCATGCCGCATATGACGCAGACGGCGAAGCCGGGAATCATCAATACGCCAAGTACCAGGGCGTAGGGCTGCGACGCCTCGATACCCAGCAGTTGGCCCGCGGCCCATAGCACACTGGCGCTTAGAAGACACGCCATGCCCAAACGCCAAAACAAGAAGGTGACATCGGGCTGCCTACGGCGGCTGCGTTCTTGAAGAAGAAGGGTCGAGATGGCGAGAACGGCCACGGCCGCGGCGGCGGCCCATTGCAATGCGGCAAGCATCGCGTTGCCGAGCACCAGGCCGGCACTCCATCCCGCTAGAGCGGTGAAAGCACCCGGCCCGAGCCACCGTGCCACAAATGCCGGATAGTTCGATGTCATTTGAAACATGGGCACTACCGCCAGCGAGACGCCCAATACGAGCACTACTGTCCATCCCACCAAACCCCAGGCGGCATGTGCGTTGGTCATCTCGGTCACTGGCCACGACAACCCCCAACCAAAGGTGCTAAGGAGCAACAACCCCAGCACAACGGTTACGAGCAGGCCCAGCAACGCGATGAAAATATTGCGTGCGGAATCCTGCCGTGGAGGCCAGCTTCGCGCAAACGCAACGCAGATCACCGATAAATAAAGGACGAAGGCTGCGGCGAGTAATAGCGCGGCTATTTGAAAGAGAAAGGGCTGGCCGAACACAAATCCGGCTGCCAGCAGCAGGCTACCCGCCGTGAGGGCGGGATGCACGATCGCAGCCACAAGCGCCGTCCCGGGCACCGGGACGCCCGCCATCACCGGCAGCAGTTGCAGCAACGCACCGAGCATCGCCTGCATCATGAATCCCAGCGTGAGCAGATGCGTTGCCGCCAGCACCGCAGGGCTCCAGCGCGAAGCAAGCGCACCGGGCCCCGCATACAACAAGAGCGCTCCCGCCAGAAACGCAAACCAGGGCGCGGTGTACAAGAACTTAGGCGGCGCCGCGAGCGGCGGTCCGCGCTCGATGGATAGTCCAGGGAGCATGGTTGCCGCGTTCCTAACGCGAAATAAAGATCTCGAAGTACCCCTCTGGGTTGTAGTGGTGGTGGAAGCGATAGTTCTCCCTCTCCAACCAGCGAAACAGGGGTTGCGGCTCTCGGTGAATCATGACACGCAATTGATCTTCCTCTGGTAATGTCTCCAGCGCCGCGACGATACGCTCGAAGGGCTCGGGCGGTTCGAGCCAGCGCACATCGATCGAGTGCATTTCGCTCATTACTTGGCTCATGTGCGATGCGAGAGGGTAGTGCCTCGGGCGCGGCTCGCATATACGGAACGCGCGACCACCACGATAAACACAATGCCCCCCGCGATGGCAATCAGGCCACCTAGTCCCATCAAACCCATCCCTGCCACTTGCTGGATATTGCCAAGGAATTGATCGGCGCCTGCCACCTTGCGCTCCACCCCATAGCCGCCGGACCAGACCAAGCCGGAGATGTGCATGAGCTGCCCTATGCCGTAGACGTAGGGTTGCCAATTCGCCAACCGACCCGTTGGTGCGGCGAAGCCCAGCCGGGGTAACAGGTCGTAAGCCACGCCCATGAAGGCCAAGGTGATGCCCACGATGCACCCGTGATAGTGCGCCGGAATCTTCACGTTGCTGCCATCGATCGTGAATCCGATCAGACCGCCCAGAGCGAAAAGCGCCAAGGACATGATGAGGGCGGCGCGAGCAGGTTTGGCCGCCACGGGCACCGCCCGATGCTCCGCTAGAGCGATGGCCAAGCCAAGAGCCAAGGGCAAGATGGACAAGCCACCGCCTACGCGCATCGTCCAGGTAAGAAGTCTGCGGTGCTCGACGGAGGTCACGTCATAAAGCAGGTAGATGACGGGTGTGGCCAGCACCAAGAGCAGCGCCAGGGAAAAAAGAAACACGACCACGCGAGGCGTGAAGGGCAGGCGGGCACCGGTGGCACTGGCGAGCCACAGCCAGGAAACGAGAAGCAGCAGGGTCCACGTGAATTGCAGGACGTGGCCGCCTCCCCAGAACAATAGTTCGTAGTAGGTCTTCGCATCCAGCGTCATGGGCAAGGCCAACCATGACCACAGGAAAGCGAAAAGAGCGACGGCCACGGACGCCGCTGCGCCTAACAATCCAAGCCGGATCGCCGACGGACCGTTGAGACTTACACCCAGCGGCCCGCTCCCCCACAGCGCGCTCAATACCATGACCGCCACGCCAGCACCAAAGACAAGCAAGCTCGCCATAAAAATGGGGCTTGCCAAGACCGGAATGTAGTTCGCCATGACGGGCGCGGCGTTGCCGGCGAAGGGCGAAAGGCACATGCCGGCCGTTCCGGTTGCGCATAGGGCGAGCGCCAGCCAGCCGAAGGGCCGCGACCGGCGCGTGGCGGCGAGACTCCATAACATACCGGCAAAGGCGGCGAACCAGACCAGCACCGACAGATCCACGTGCACCACCAAGGCCACGCGGAAGAATTCCGCAGCGGGAAAAAGCCTGTTGACCCCCGGCGTTCTTGATAGCACCAGCAGTAGCGAAAACACGCCCGAGCCCACCAAGGCTCCTACCGCCAGGCCGAGCCATCCCTTGGCCAATGCAGCTGTTTCATTGTGCACCACGTCCAAGCGGTAATGCGGATCTATATGCCGGGAGAATGCAAACGCCCTCACCAAGTTCACGCTCGCGAAGAGTTTCATTGCAAGACGATGCCTCCCTTCTCCGCATTGAAATCCACCACCAGAATTTGTCCTGGCCGCAGGCTGACCTGCTCTTCCCGGGTGTAGTTGAATCCTCTCTCGCGCACGCTGTCGTTCATCCGCACCGCGATTTGGTGCGGGCCGGCCTTCACGGGAAAGCGTGCGTAGATCGTCGAAGGCCCATCCCTGGAAAGCCCCGATGGCGGGATGACCGCGCGTGCCAGGGCATTGCCGTCCAGATCGAGTTCGACGGTGACCGGCGAGCGCTCCCGCGGGCAATCCAAGGGGTTGCGCATGTTCGGGGGCAGTTTCGCGAGTTCATCCGCGCCGCGGCGCCGGCATTCCACTTTGAGTTGCCCAGGATGAGAAAAACTCAACTTCAGCAACGATTGGTCACCGGCCAGATGCTGGTAGCGCGGATAGTGGGAAAAACCCGCGATCGCCGTGGCGAATAGTGCGTAGAGCAGCGCTTGGCCCAGGATGGCAAAAGGCTTAGCCATAAGCGAGCGCCCCTCGCCAATTCTTGAGCCGCTCTCGAAACGCCGAATATTCGCGTTTCAAAAGACCGGTTTCCACCGCACTTGCATGTACGAACTTCCAGCGCCGGGGATCGATGGTGGGTTTCAGGTAAGGGTCGCGCTCCCCTGACAAGCGCTCTTCTAACCAGCGTGCGCCCAAACGAAATTCGCAGCCGCCATCGGGACAGGCCACGATAAAAACACCATCGGCGCCGGAGCGTAGAGCGAATTCGATGAAAGACGGTGGCAACTGGCCCGCGCACAGCAGGCTTGTGACCGCGGCATTTCCATCGTTCAACGCGCGCACCGCGGCACCGTGGTCACATCCGAATATCACGATCTTCACTTCGCTTTTCAGTCTGGCTAATTGCGCTTTCAGGCTCGCTCGCAGCTGGTCGATAGGAATCTGTGGCATGTCGATGCCACTGACGAGCCGTTCCGTGCTACGGAACGGCGTCGCGGACGGACACGCACCGGCGCATATTCCGCAACTCGCGCACAGATTCGTATCCACCACAGCGAGTTCGCGCCCCACCTTTGGGAGCGTATGAGGAAGCATGCTGATGGCGCCATAGGGGCAATCGGCGAAACAGCGCCGGCAGCCGTTACAGTTCTCCGGATCCACCACCGCCACCGGTGCTGGTTTGGCATGAGGCATCCATGGACATAAGAGCAGGACCAAGGTGGTCACGCCAGCCGTCCACCACAGCGCCTCCGGGGAGGTGGCATACATCAATGCATGAGGCGCGAGGTAAAACCAATCGAAGGAAATCTGGGATGACACCGCGCCCGTGCTCGCGGGCAAGCCAAGCTGCGCCGGTTTCAGAAAAGACAGCACCAGCAAGGCGAGCGTGCCGCCAACGGTTAGCGTCCTGGATGTTTGGGTATCCGGGTGCGCAAGGCGCTGCACGTGAATCCACATGCCCAGCAGCAGCAGCAAAGGAACGCCGATGTGCAGAAAGACGAAGAGCGAGAACAGCCGGTCGCCAGCACTGTCTGGCCGCAGGAAATTCCGCGCAAGCGGTTCGGAGAAAATCTTGAGGGAGTCGAACCATTCGGTGGTTGCTACCGCGCTGAATAGCGCCGCGTCGTCCCAGACCAACCAGAATCCTGTGAGCCCCGCGAACAGCATGAGCCATAGCAGCGGAACACCGCTCACCCACGTAAACCAGCGAAAGTGGTAATGCCGCCCGTAGACGAACTCCCGGACAATGTGAAGCGCCACCACCAGCATGAATGCATCGGAGGCATAGCGGTGCACACTGCGCATGACTCCGCCCAGCCACCACTGCTCGCGGGTGAGATACCACACGGACTCGTACGCACCGGACACACTGGTATCGAACCATATATAGATATAGAGCCCGCTGGCAACGATCAGCCAGAAGAACAAATAACCCAAGGCCCCAAGATGGCGCAGTGGATTGCTGGCCGCTCCGAATAGGCGGTCCAAGGCGCTTTCCGCTCTATCGAGACCGCTGCGCGCGAGTGCGCGCAGCGGTAGAGAGGCAGATCTTCTCGAAGGGCTGGGGTGCTTAAGCATGGGAACATGCTATGCCGGCCCCCAGCCAGAAGATTTAATCTAAGTCAAGGCAGAAGCTAGAACTTCACTTGCACATAAGCCCAGGTCTTCTCCAAATCGAAAGCCTGGCCACCGGCGCTATTGCGCGCTAGGTTCGTGGCATTCTGGTCTGCCTCGTAATTGGCGTACTTCAACCCCACTGTATAGCGCTTGGCGAAGGTCTTCTCCGCCTGGAGGTTCCATTCCGAGCCGTAGTCGTAACCCAGGTTATCGGCCGAGTATTGGTGGTAGACCGCGATGAGGGTGACCCCGAAGAGCCCCGCGCGCAGCGTCACGAACCAGTCCTCGATGCCATCGCCCGGCGTGATCAAGAACCGGTCCGCCCAGCCCTGGAAGGCATGATTGGTTCCCAAGGGAGTCTGGAAGGACCGAACGCCGCCCTCACCTTGAAGCAACTCGTAACTCAGCTTGAGCGTCACCGAGTGTCCGCCCTCGTAGGTGTGAATCGCCCCCAATTCGCCCAGGTAGTAGTTCACACCGATGTCGTAGGGGTTCTCGCCATAGTCGCTTTGCGTGGCGGCCTCCGCCGTGTACAAGAATTTGGTGGTCTCCGAAAGTGGCGCCGCGCCTTCGAAGCGCAGGCCGTAGGTGGCGGTGGAAAAGCGGCCTGAGGCCGGGATGTTGTCGAAATCCAGCAGATAGGCGTAGGGCTCGAACTTGCCGAAGGAAAACCCGCTATATTGAACATTGGCCAAGTGGCCGCTCAAGTGAAAATCGCTGCGGTCGGCGATGGGATTGGACTCGCCGAAGATGCGGTTGACGTTATAGATATAGCTGTAATCGACCGTGAGGTCCGGCACGGACTTGTTGATGAGCCGAAAGCCATCGAAGGTCTGCCAGTTCTGGCGCCAGAGGATGTTGCCCACATAGCGGTGAAAGGGGGCCTCGCGGTGGGTGATTTCTTGGCGGCCATAGCGCAGCACGGTCTGCGGCAAGCCTTCGAAGCGGATATTGGCTTGGTTGATTTCGGTGCTCTGCGGATCGGCGATGGTGGCCCGGGTGGCGATGCCATTGGTGCCGCCATCGTTGTAGAGGCGGTCGTTGCCGATAATATGCACATTCTCGAACTGGCCATACAGACCGATGCCATGGAACAAGCCGGTCTGGTAACCCAATGCGCTGCGCAGGCTGGTGGCCGTTGTTTTGCGGATACCGGGCGTGCCGTCATCCACCTGTTCGGCGCGTAGCCGCAGATACAAATCGGGCTTGCCCTGGGTGAGGGCGTTCCAGAAAGCGTCGTCCTCCTGCGCGCTTGCGAAAGGCGCGCAAGCGAGCAAGGCCGTGGCCGCGAGGGGCGCTGCGATGAATTTCATTGAGTAATATCCCGTTTAAGATCCGAGGCGTGAACGCGCAAGACGCGTCTTGCGCAACTCCCGAAGTAAGAAAACTCCAACCGCCGACAATGCAAATAGCCCTCCGGCAATTTCGAGCAAGATGGAATACTTGTACCGGTACTGGCCCGTGACCGGGTCATAGACCGTGCACAGAATGCGCACGCGGTCCAGCAGTTGGGAGAGGGACTCCTCCTCGGGCGGAGAACCGGTGAGAAGCTCCTTCAGCGGGTTGACCAGTTGGGGCAGGGGAAAGCTCGCGCCATAGACTTGGCGGTAAACCTTTCCGTTTTGATCGATGACGCTCACTTGCATGATGTGTTCGAAACCGGCGGCCGCGCCCTCAAAGGTGAATCCGAGGTCCCTGCTCAAACCCTCCAGTGCGGGCTGAGTGGCGCTCAGGAAATGCCAGTTGGGTAAATAAATGCCTTGTTGGTGCGCGAAGGCTTGCATAGCGCTCGGGGTGTCGAACGGCACATTGAATCCGATGCTCACGACATTGAAACTGCTGGCTCCCAGCGCGCGCTGGGCCGCCTCTACTGCTCGTTTAAGGTTGCGCGTGGTGGTGGGGCAAATCTGAAAACACCCCGTGTAGATGAAGGAAACGAGAAGCGGTTTGCCGCGCAGGCTCGCGAGGCGTACGAGCTTTCCGTTCGTGCCAGCCAACGTGTAATCGCCCAATGGCTTGCCGGTCACGGCTTGGCTGCGCCGTAAGGCGCGATCTTGGTCGAAGTCGGAATAGCGGGGTGAAGCCGAAGGGGCTGCCTGCAGCGTGCCGCTGCACAAGGCGGCGAGCACCGTGATCATTCGCCATGGGCGCGCTTGCATGGTCATGAGAGCGCTCGGTCAAGCAAGGCTCCGCACAGGAGGAGGGTCAACTGCAGGAGCGATGCATGAAAGTTGGCCATGGCGGCCTTGGGGCCCGGAGCGCGCATGAGGTGCCAGCTCTTGTACAAGAACAAGGCTCCGCCGGTGAGGGCGAGGGAGAAGTAGATTCCTCCGAGGCCAAGAAATGCGGGCAGCAACGATAGGCTTACCAGTACCACCGTGTGCGCGAAGATGACGCGGGCGCAAAGCGCATCGCCGGCTACCACGGGTAGCATCGGAATGCGCGCCGCTTCGTAGTCTTGCCTATAAGCGGTGGCCAAGCTCCAGAAGTGCGGGGGCGTCCACAGGAATAACACCACGGCGAGAATCCAGGCATTGATGCCGATTCCCGGATCCACGGCGGCCGCTCCGGCCAAAACCGCGAAGCTACCCGCCAATCCGCCCACGACGATATTGAGCCAAGTGCGCCGCTTCAACCAGACCGTGTAGACCACCCCGTAGACGAAAGCGCCGAGAAACACATACATGGCGGATAGGGGATTCAATACGTGCCACGCGGCACCCACGGCGAGCGTGCACAGCAGCCCAATCGCAATGGGCCAAACAGCCGAACGGCGAAGACCGCCGGAGACGAATGCGCGGCGCCGCGTACGGGCCATGCGAGCATCGACATCGGCTTCCGCATATTGGTTGAAAGCCCCCGCGCTGGCCGAGGCCAGGAGCACCGCTATACCCAACGTGAATACCTGCCAGCCCGTAAGCTGCGATCCCGGCGTCACCGCCCAGCCCGCCAACGCCGTCAGTGCGATCGCCACACCGATGCGCAACTTGAACACGCTCATCACGAGTTGCGCCGAGCGAACGAAGGGAAGCGCGCCAGCGCTAGCATTCCACGCCGCAGGTCTCACGCTTCCCGCTTCCCGTCTCACGATTAGCTGAGCCCCCAGACCCCGGACAAATACTTCCAATTGATGAAGTAGTAGAGAACGAAGGCGGCGAGGAACACCAGCGCGAGCACAAAGGTGCCCCGGGCTTCCGTGACGCCGACACCGCCTCCATATCCTTCCATGGCCGCCGCCACGGGCTGCAGGCGTAGAGGATTCGTCTGGGTGCTGCGTGCACCCTCGTCCAGCTTCTTACCGAACAGGATCGACCACACCGTAACCAGGATGTAGATGCCGCCTCCCAATACCGCGAGGACCCCGCTGATCCCTACCAATCCCATCATCAAGTAGGCCGCACCGGGGAATTCATAAGGTAACGCCGTTCCCGCGAAACCTATGTCCCAGTGGCGCCGCGGTACGCCCAAGGTGCCCGCACCCATCATGGTGAGACAAAAGACGTACATGCCTAGACCGAATAGATAAGGCTGCCACTTGGCCAGGGTGGGAAAGGCCATCTCGCGATTGAACAGGCTGGGAATCAAGAAGTAAGTGAGCGACATGAACGTGAGCGTGGTGCCGATGACCACGGTCGCATGAAAATGGCCCGGCACATAGATCGTATTGTGGATGAGCATGTTGAGTTGCTCCGTGCCCATCATCACGCCCGAGATGCCGCCGAGAAAACCGAAACCGATGATGGAAATGAACACGCCCGAGAACACCGGATTCCCCCACGGCGCTTTGCGCAACCACTCGTATAACCCCTTGGTGAATCCCTTCCTGCGTTGCGCCACTTCCATGGAGCCGGGCACGGTCAAGCCGTGGATCATGCTCGCCAGCACCGCGAAGTACATAAAGTAGCTCGCGTTGACGATCTTCCAATCGGAAGAAAGTCCAGGATCGGAGAGCAGGTGATGCGCAGCCGCTAACTGAAGAAAGAGGATGTAAAGTAGAAATGCCACGCGGCTCACCTTTTCCGACATCGGCTTTGCCCCAAAGGCGATTGCGCCCACCGCGTACCATACCGAGACGTGAGCGGCGACGTTGATCTGCTGCGAGGAGTGACCCATGCCCCACCAGATGATGCGATACATCAGCGGGTCGATGTGCTGGATGTATCCCACCGACCAAAGAAAAGTGGGGATCAAGATGATCGCACCGGATGCAATGGTGAACACGGCGATGATGCAGGCGGTAAGGGCACCGAAGGTTACCAGCGGGATCGATCCTTCGTAGGTATTCTCCGCCTTGGCGATCACCAAGGTTCCGAGAAAGATGAAGCTCGCGATCAATCCACCCACGGCGAACAGGATCAAACCCAGATAGAACGCCGGCTTGGCCTGCATGGGGGCGTAGGAGGTCATCATGACGCTGGACTCGCCCTGGAAAATAGCGACGTTCGTGGTCACGGCCCCGATCAGCATCAAGGCGAAAGCCAGCCATCCGAGTTTCGGCGCGGCCAAGCGGCTGCGCAAGAGCGTTGACGAGCAGAAGTAGAGAATGGCGACTTCGAAAAACAGAATCCAGAAGATCAGCATGTCCAAGCCGTGCGCGGTCAGGACGAGATAAAACCACTCGGCGTCCAGTAGATGTACCGCAGGCCAGCGGGTGAGGGCAACCAATAGTGCCAGGACGCCGCCCAGGAGCAGGAACACCACGCCCGCCACCGCGTTGGCCTTGATCAGCGCCTCGGCGCTCGTGTGGTATTGCAAACCGGTACGCGGATCGGTACGAAACATCGTCACCATTGCTTTCCCCTTATCGCACGAATTGCACTATTTCAATCGCTTCACTTGACGTACATCCTGCTGACCATCTGGTGGTGGCTGATTCCGCAATACTCGTTGCACACGATGGCGAAGCTGCCGGTCTTGTTGGGCGTGATGGTCACCACCATCTCGTATCCGGGAACCAGTTGAAGATTGATGTTCTCCGGTTGCAAGGAGAATCCATGCTGGTAGTCCATGGCGGACAAATGCAGCCGGTAGCTCTTGTCCTTTTCCAATTCGATAATGGGCCACCATTGCCATAGGCGGCCGAGCAGATACACCTCGCTGCCCGGAGGCGGGTGTACGACGGGGATGTTTTGCTCCGTCTCCGTGCGCACGGTGAATTGGTCCACCATGGCTTGGGTCTTCTGCATGAACCGTTCGGGCGAGATGCGGTAGGCCTCGTTGGAAAGATTCTGCTTACCGAATACGTGCCAGTACGGCATCATGAAGAAGAGGATCAAGGACCAAACCAGGGCCAGCGCGATCCACCATAGTTCTATTTTTTCGACTGGCTCTTTCCACCAGACTCTTTTCGCGGGCGGGAGGATCGCGCTCATGAGAGGCTCCTTTATGAGAGGATTACTTGGCGTTGGGCAGCGTGACGATCTCCATGACCCCCCACAGAATGTAGATAACCGTGGGGACGGCCACGCCGAGAAATAGCAGGAGGAATGGGTTGTCCAGCAAGTGCTGCATCGCGGGAATGCGTTCTGGTTCTTCTTTCGAGGTTGCTGCCGGTTCGGTCTTGGCCATAATCTCTCCCAAGCTTTTATGTGATGTGCAAGACGGCGAAGTGCCGGCTTGCGCTGCACTCTACGCCCGACTTTTGGGAAAAAAATTGACTCAGATCAATTTTTCTCCGTTTGGTATCCAAGCTGGGTAGGTTCGCACCCGAACCTCATCTACAATCCGAGACATGCTCGCTAGCCCAGACGATCATTCGATAGACCAACGACGCCGTTACCTTCGCCAACTGGGGTTGGCGGGTTTGATTGTCCTGTTGGCTGTCACGACTTCCAGCGCCTACTTGCGCTTGCGGGCGGCGGGTTTCGGTTGCCCTGACTGGCCTGTGTGCTATGGCCAGTCCGCATCCATCGCCGAACCACGCGGGCAAT
>JBJXGQ010000156.1:0-16113 GCA_046160525.1 Burkholderiales bacterium | reverse complement strand
TAGATCTGTTCCCGGGCGCGCCCCCACCCTAACCCTCCCCCGCGAGCAGGGGAGGGAATATGTTGATAATGCCATCGATGCTGCCAAGGGCCACTTCCCGACAACCACGACGCCCTGGTTTGTTCCCTCCCCTGCGTGCGGGGGAGGGTTAGGGTGGGGGCATCCTTGGAGATAGCCGTCAACTTAAATACTCCCGAATCTTCGCCAGCAACACCTTCGGGCTAAAGGGCTTCGTCACATAGCCATCGCACCCCGCCGCGAAGGCTTTCTTATCATCGCCGCTCAGGGCATAGGAAGTTACCGCGATGATGGGAACGCCTTTGAGGCTAGGCTCCGCGCGAATGCGCCGGGTTACTTCGTAGCCATCCATCAGCGGCAACTGGATGTCCATCAAAATCAGATCGGGCTTTTCGCGGATGGCTGCCGCCAACCCATCTTCCCCCGTGTGGGCTTCGATGGATTCAAAGCCGCTGGCCGTGAGCAGATCTCGCATGATCCGGCGGTTGTCTTCATTGTCCTCGACCACCAAAATGCGTTTGCTCATACGACGACCTCCTTAAGCTCCATGGGAATGGTGAAGTTGAAGGTAGAACCGGCTCCCACTTCCGATTCCACCCACAGGCGCCCGCCGTGCATCTCGACGATGCGTTTGGAGATCGCCAGGCCCAGCCCTGTACCGCCTTTCTTTCGAGTAGCCGAAGTATCCACCTGTTGGAACTCCTCGAATATCTTATCGTGCTGGTCCGCGGGAATCCCGGGGCCGGTGTCTTGCACGGAAACGAGAAACCTATCGTCGCGCCTGGAAACCCGTATGGCAATTTTCCCGCTGTCGGTGAACTTGATGGCGTTCCCCACCAGATTCATGAGCACTTGCGTCAGACGGCGTTCATCGCCGTTTGCCACGGGGGTCGCGGGCTCAACCTCCACGCTAAGCGCCAACCCTTTCTCGGAAGCGAGGGATTCCGTGGCGCTATGCACCGAGCTTGCGATATCTTGAAAGGTGAAGGCCGATACGGATAGATTGAACTGGCCCGCCTCGATCTTGGACAGATCGAGCACGTCGTTGATGAGCCCCAGCAGGTGCCGCCCGCTCTTCTGCACGCGCTCCAGGACCTCGAGAATCGGGGCAGGGACTCCTCCGTAAATCTGGTCCACGATCAATTCCGTGTAACCCAAAATGGCGTTCAAGGGTGTGCGCAACTCGTGGCTCATGTTGGCCAGGAATTGCGATTTGTGTTTGCTGGCGTTTTCCAGTTCCAGTGTACGAGCCTGCAATTCCTTGAACAAGCGCACGTTCTCGATGGCGATTACGGCTTGGTCGGCAAAGGTCTTGATCACACCGATTTCGCGTGGCGTGAAGGCATCCTTCTGCGGCCGCATGATGCTGATAGCCCCGATGGGAACTCCGTCGCGAAGCAATGGCATGGCTAAAACGCTGTTGAACCCCTGTGCGAGCGCAGCATCCTTCAGCGCGTAGCCGGGATATTCTTCGATATGCTTCGCCACGTTCGAGATGATGACCATCTCGCGCTCCAGGATGGCGCGGCTAGTCGCTGTCTCCACGCCTGGCGGCCTGGGAAACCTCTTGCGAATTTCATTGGCGCCTCCCGGAGTGATGTGAGAAAACGCCGCAAGATGGATCATCTGTCCGTCGAACGTGGTCACCCCAACTCCCGAGGCGGCGCATAGCGCGCGTGCACGCTCCGCAATGATGTCGAACACGGGCTGCGTATCGGTCTGCGATCCGCTGATCACGCGCAGAACCTCGCTCGTCGCCGTTTGCTGCTCCAATGCCTCCGTCAACTCCCGCGTGCGCTCATCGACCTTGCGCTCCAACCCGGCATAGGACTCCTGCAACTGCCCGGTCATGTGGTTGAACTCGTCGGCCAGCTCTTGCAATTCATCGCCCGTGGTGACCTCGATGCGCTGTGTGAGCTCGCCACTGGCGATTCGGGCGGCCCCTTCCTGCAAAATCTTCACGGGCGCCACCATGCGGCCTACCAGGTACAAGGCGGCCAGGATGGAAACGCCCAGGCCGATAATCAGCAAACCGATGGTGCGTAGGGCCGAGTAAAAAATGGGCTCATAAGCCTCGTCGATGGGCAAGTCCACGTATACATGCCAATCGAGCGGTTCGATGATGGCGTGAGCGGAAAGCACTTCCTTACCTCTGATGTCCCGCCCAATCTCCGCATCCAACCCCTCCACCGCCGTGCGGGAGGTCTTGGCGATGACGGGCGCCACTTGAGGCAAACCCCGAAAATCTGTCTTTTGCAATACCAAGCTGATATCCGGGTGCGCGATCAAGCGGCCCTGTGCGTCCAACACGTAGGAATAACCGGCCTTGCCCACCTTGAGGGCGGCCACCACGTCCCAGATGAACTTGAGATTGGTTTCGGAGACGATCACCCCGCCCTCCTCGCCATTACCGGCCAGGGCGACAGTCATGTAGGGCTCGGACTCCTTGCGGAAATACACCGAGCCGAAGTAGGCCTTGCGTGCTTTGGCTTCCTGGAATTCCGTGACGTTGGTACGCTGCCCCCGCGTCCCCAACACGTCCATGGACAAACGCGATACGCGCAACTGCTCGATTCCCGAAGGATCGATGTGAGTCACTTCGGTGATGGCGGGAGCGTGGCGCAACAAGCGCAGCGAATCCAAGCGCCGCTGCTCGATGGGCACGCCGCGCGCGCCCCAAGGCGTTTGCGCGATCCACTCCAGTTGGTGTTCCACCTCGCGCACGAATTGCTCGATGCGCATGGCCGCCGACAGTGCCTTCTCGCGCTGCAACTTGGCGAGGGACTCCTTGTTCTCGTGATAGGAAAAGTAAATCTCGACCAAACCGCTGATGACGAGCGCACCCGCCACCAAGATCACCAGGGGGACGGAGTACTTGAGAAAGAGGCTGCGGCGGCGTATCAAGGTGAGTTATGCGTCAGCGGTGAACCACCGGGCCGCGTACCACGGGCTTGCCGAACACAGGCTCCTTGTAGAGCGTGGGCGGTAGCTGCCACGTACCTGTGCCCGGCGGTTTGATCTTGTCGTCCACGTGCACGTCGAGCAGGCAGGGCTTGCCCAGCGCAAGAGCGTGCCGCAACGCATCGCCCAATTGGTCGGAATGCTTCACCGTAATGCCTTCAACGCCGAAGCTGCGCGCCATGGCGGCGAAGTCGGGGTTGTAGGGTTGCTTCTGTGCACCTGCGTAGAAGCCGGTGCCCAGTTCGCGCCCGCCGAACATGCCGATTTGAATGTCTCGAATGGCGGCCCACGCGAAGTTGTTCCACACGACCCACACGGCCGGTATGTCGTATTCCACCGCTGTGGCAAGCACATGGGGGGTCATGGTGAAACCGCCGTCGCCTATGACCGCGATACAGGGCCTGTGCGGCGCCGCCAGCTTGGCACCCAGAATGCCGCTCACGCCGAAACCCATGGCGGAAAAGCCCCAGGAGTTGAGCATCGCTTGCGGCTGGCGCGCTTCCCAGAATTGCATGAACCAGTTGTGATGCACCCCGCTGTCCAGCGAGATGATGCCGTTATCAGGCAAGGCACTGCGCACTTCCTTGACCACTCTTTCCGGGCGCAGGGGAGATCCGCTCAATGAGAAATTCGGCGCGGTGAAAGCCTCCCATTCCTTGCGCCACGCATCGATCTTGCCGTTCCAAGGCATGAAGCGCGGCCCGGAAGCGTTACGTCTTTCCGCTTCCTGGATGATCTGGCCAAGGAACACTTTCGCGTCGGCGAGAAGACCTAAGGTCACGGGGTAGTTGCGGCCAATCTCGCTCGGGTCGATATCGACATGAATGAGTTTTGTGGGCGGAATATTCCATGAGTAGCCCGGAATCCACGACGAGGACGAGCGGTCATCGAAGCGCGCCCCCACGCATATGAGCAAATCGCAATGCCTCCCCGCTTGATTGGCGGGGTAGCTGCCATTGCGCCCGATGAAGCCCAACGCCAAACGATGCGGCATCGGTACCGTTCCCATTCCGTAGGGCGAGGTGATGACGGGGATGTTCAAGCGCTCGGCAACCTGGGTGAGTTGCGGCCCGGCTTCGGCAAGGGTGACGCCATGGCTCACGAAGAACACGGGGCTCTCGGCGGCGAGAATCATGTCCATCACGCGGCGGATATCGTCCGGCGAAGCCCCCGGTTTCGGGAACCCGGCCAAGCGGTCTGAAGGAAGCAGCGCGACATCATCTTCCTCCTGGAACAAGTTGAAGGGCACGTCCAGGTTCACCGGCCCCGGCCGTCCCGTCATCATCAGGTTATAGCTTTGCCGCAGCGCCAGGGGCAACATATCCACGCGCGTGGGTTGAAAGGTGCGCTTAACGTAGGGCCGCAGCGCCACCGGGGCCTCGGCCGCCTGGTTGCGGTAGCTTTCCTGGAAAGGCCCGCGGTTGAATTGAGAAGTCGGCACGTTTGCCGTTGTTGTCATAGACGCTGCCTCTCTTAAGTGAGGGGAATATAGCAGAGGGGAGTGTGGTATTCAGCCGATAATGCCGGAATCCCCCTGTGGAGAAAGAGTTTGCTGCGAAAGTTCGAGAACCTAGTTCACCCCTACCCCTCCGAGGAGCCGGCGACGCCGCCCAAGGGGTTCTTCGCCTTTCTGTGGGCCTGCTCGGAAGGCATGCGGCCTTTCATCGCGGCGATGACCTTGTGTACCGCCATCATTGGCGTGTTCGAGGCGCTGCTGTTCAGCATGCTTGGCAGCATCGTGGATTGGCTGAGCAAGATCGAGCCCGCTGCGCTTTGGGAGAAAGAAGCGGATAGTTTGTTGTTGCTCGCCGGAATTTTGATGGCGAGCCCCCTCGTGGTCGCGCTGCAAACCTTTCTCAAGCACCAGACCTTGGCCGGGAATTTTCCCATGCGCTTGCGCTGGAATTTTCACCGCATGATGCTTGGGCAAAGCATGAGTTTTTACCAGGACGAATTCTCCGGACGCGTGGCAGCCAAGGTGATGCAGACGGCCCTCGCCGTGCGCGATACGTGGATGATCGTGGCGGATATCCTGGTGTTCGTCATCATCTACTTCGTGACCATGACGGTGGTGGTGGTCAATTTCAATACCTTGCTCCTGCTCCCCTTTCTCTTATGGGTAGCGCTGTACGCCGGGGCCATCCGCTTCTTCGTGCCGAGGTTGGCCAGGGTATCGCGCGCCCAGGCCGACGCCCGTTCCTTGATGACCGGGCGCATCACCGACGCCTACACCAACATCGCCACCGTGAAGTTGTTTTCCCACGCGCGGCGCGAGGCGGGTTACGCCCGCGGCGCGATGGAAGATTTCATGGTGAGCGTACACGGCCAAATGCGCTTGGTGAGCGGCTTCGAGATCGCTAACCACGCGCTGAGCATGCTGCTGATCGCCAGCACCGCGGGCACCACGTTGTGGCTTTGGACCCAAGGACAAGTGGGCATTGGTGCGGTGGCCGCCGCCACCGCCATGGCCTTGCGCTTGAACGGCATCTCCCATTGGGTGATGTGGGAAGTGACGGGGCTCTTCGAGCACATCGGCACCGTGCAAGATGGCATCAACACCTTGAGCCGCCCCCATGCAGTCACCGACAAGCCGGATGCCCAACCGCTCAAGGTACGGCGCGGAGAAATACGGTTCGATCATGTCAGCTTCGCCTATGGCGGCTTGGGCAACATCGTGGAGGATCTGTGCTTGCACATCCAACCCGGAGAGAAGATCGGCCTCGTGGGCCGCTCTGGCGCGGGCAAATCCACGGTGGTGAATCTGTTGTTGCGCTTCTACGACGTACAAAAAGGCCGCGTACTCATCGACGGCCAGGACATTTCCCACGCCACGCAAGACAGCCTGCGCGCGCAAGTGGGCATGGTCACCCAGGACACTTCGCTGCTGCACCGTTCAGTGCGGGACAACATCCTCTACGGCCGCCCCGATGCTAGCGAAACGGACATGATCTCCGCCGCCAAGCGCGCCGAAGCGCATGAATTCATCCAAGACCTGGCCGACCTCAAGGGCCGCAAAGGTTACGACGCCCACGTCGGTGAACGCGGAGTGAAACTCTCCGGCGGCCAGCGCCAGCGCATCGCCATCGCACGTGTCATGTTGAAGGACGCTCCCATCCTGCTGCTGGACGAAGCCACGAGCGCCCTGGATTCCGAGGTGGAAGCCGCCATTCAGGCCAGCCTGTATCACTTGATGGCAGGCAAGACGGTCGTCGCCATCGCTCACCGCCTTTCCACCATTGCCGCCATGGACCGCCTGATCGTTCTGGACAAGGGCCGTATCGTGGAGGAAGGCGACCACGGCAGCTTGCTCACACTGGGCGGGCTCTACGCGCGCCTATGGGCGCATCAAAGCGGCGGGTTCCTGGGTGAGGATTTGGATGGGGAGATTGAAGAAGAGCGTTTAGTGGCAAGCGCTACCCGGTAGGTTGGGCTGAATGCAATGAAGCCCAATCATGCAGCCTGGTTCGCCCCGAGCCATCCGTTGGCAATCACACGTTGCGACTACTTATCGATGGGCAATACCTTGAAGCGCTTTCTCCCGTCAAAGCGCATCGCCCGGAAGTGACGCTCGTCAAGCGTGAGTACTTCGCTAACCGAGTGTCGTTCTGCCAACACAACGAGGGACGCGTCCGTGAGACCGATATTCAAGTCCGGGTACTTCCCGATCACCTCTTTCGCGCGCTGGACGTCGTTGGCGTCGAATGGCTCCAACTGATAGGCCCTACGAGCAACCTCTTCCAATAGCGCCCTCTGAGCATGATGGCCTATGTGCCGCATCAAAAGATAATCGAGCTCGGCCAGCACGAAAGGGGACAGAAGTAAGGGAGGCGATGCACTCCCGAGAAGAGCCACGCATTCTCGGTGGTATTTCTGGCTCTCATCGAGCGCAGCTAACAAGCCGCTCGTGTCGAGGATGATCACGTCTCGCCGAATCCCGAGAGAGCCTCGTCTACATGCTCCGCAAGGCCAGGTTTTCCGCTTTTGAACAGCGGCAGCCGGGGACGCGGCGCGACCGCGTGAGACGTGAGCGTGCGCACCGCCTCGCGAATCAATTCGGCCTCGCTCACACCCCGTTCCGCAGCCACCCGGCCAAGGGCTCGTTTTACGTCGTCTGGAATGTAAACCGTAGTCTTCTGCATGCCATACATCCTACCATACCTTGAATTTCTTCTCGTGAACTGACCCTGCATTCGCTGAGCACAAACGGTCCGCACTAACGGAGGGCTTTCCACCCCCACCGCACGAGCGCTTGGTGGCTCGCAACAATGTCTTTTAACGGCTCCCCAGAGACGATCTCCAGCATCGACGTCTTCTTGTAGTGGATTTCCTTCAGCGCCGCGCCAAAGCCAGCGAAATCGCAACTCCCCTGCCCCACGGGATCGTGCCGCCACGCTTCGCGCCCCGTGTCGGAGAGATGCACGATGCCAAGCTTTGGCGCCACGGCCTTGAGCCCAGCCACAGCATCCTCGCCAATGAAATGCGCGTTGGCGATGTCCACAAGGCGTTTGAACACGTTCACCGTGTGCTCTCGCATCTCAGGGGTTCCGCTCGCAAGATTCTGGTCCAGGCTGGGGATGTTGATGGTTTCCACGCTCAAGCCCGCATCCCGCAAAAAGCGCCCAAAGGCCAGCGCCTCTTGCCTTTCCATGAACGGATCGAAGTGCGGGCACTGGGCCATGACCTCGAAGTTGCGATAGCCCTCTCTTGCTAGGGTTTCCAGCGCTTGGCGCGCGCAAGCGCGCCACATGTAGGACATCGTGTTGACACCCATTGCCAGCGTCTTTTGCCTCCTGAGATTCTTGCTGGTTGACTTGTATCATGGCGGCCCGTGATCTGAGAAGAGGAAGTGCACCGATGCTGCCGGAAAGTTGTGACGTCATTGTCGTGGGCGCGGGCAACGCTGCCCTATGCGCGGCCCTTGCCGCGCGCGAGCATTCCGGTGTCAACGTCGCCGTCCTGGAGCGCGCTCCCGAAGAGGAGTCTGGAGGTAATACACGCTTTACCGCCGGTGCCATCCGCTTCGCCTACGATGGTGTAGAGGATCTGCGCCAGCTCATGCCCGATCTCACGGAAGAAGAAATCGGCCGCACGGATTTCGGCAGCTATACCGAGGAGAAATTCTTCGACGACATGGCGCGCGTGACCGAAAACCGCACGAACCCCGATTTATGCGAGTTGCTGGTTCGCCGCAGCAAATCCACCATGATGTGGTTGCGCGGCAAGGGCCTGCGCTTTGCCCCCATCTATGGGCGCCAGGCCTTCAAAGTCGGCGGACGCTTCAAATTCTGGGGTGGGTTGACGGTCGAAGCCTATGGAGGCGGGCCTGGATTGGTCGATGCGCAAAAGAAGGCCGCGCAGAAGCATGGCATTCCGGTCTTCTACGATGCGCGCGTTTTGCAACTACTTCACGACGACAACGGTGTACAAGGTGTCAGCGCACGCTACCAAGGAAAGACCCTTAGCGTTCGTTGCAAGGCAGTGGTGCTGGCGTCCGGCGGATTCGAATCCAATCCGGAGTGGCGCACACGCTACCTGGGGCCTGGCTGGGATCTCGCCAAAGTGCGCGGCACCCGCTTCAACACGGGGGACGGCATTCGCATGGCGCTCGACATCGGCGCCGCGCCCTGTGGCAACTGGTCAGGCTGCCACGCCGTGGGCTGGGATCGCAACGCGCCGGAGTTCGGCGACCTGGCCGTGGGGGATGGCTTTCAGAAGCACTCCTATCCCTTCGGGATCATGCTCAACGCCAAAGGAGAGCGGTTCGTCGACGAGGGTGCTGATTTCCGCAACTACACCTACGCCAAGTACGGCGCGGTAATTCTCAGCCAGCCCGGGCAGTTCGCCTGGCAGATCTTCGACAAGAAAGTCACTCACCTGCTACGGGATGAATACCGCATCCGCCAGGTTACGAAGACGAGCGCCAACACCCTTGAAGAACTTGTGACCAAACTCGACGACGTCAATGCAATCCGGGGACTGGACACCATCAAGCAGTACAACGCATCGGTGCGCACGGACATTCCCTTCGACCCCAACATCAAGGATGGGCGCGGTACGTTGGGATTAACCATCCCGAAATCGAACTGGGCCAACACCCTCGATGAACCGCTCTTCGAGGCTTACGCGGTAACTTGCGGAGTAACCTTTACCTTTGGTGGCCTACGCATCAACACCGACGCGCAAGTATTGGACACCGATGGCTCGCCCATTCGCGGGCTTTACGCTGCCGGAGAACTCGTCGGCGGTTTGTTTTACCTGAACTATCCCGGCGGCTCAGGGCTCATGTCAGGTGCGGTGTTCGGGCGTATCGCCGGGGATAGTGCGGGACGAAGTCTGGCGAAAGGATGAAACAGAGCTCTTTGTGAACGCGCTTGCTCATTTGCTCACACTGAGTTCACCGGGCGCGCCTCTTAGCATTTGCCTCGTGGAGGAAGTCGCGATCATGATCACCAGTGTCAGGATGTACGGTGCAGCATTAAAGAGGTAGTAGCCCCCGGTAATGCCCACAGACTGAAGCGCCGGACCCAGCGCGCTCGCGCCGCCGAATAGCAGCGAGGCGAAAAAGCACAGCACGGGGTCCCAGCGCGCGAAAATCACCAAGGCAACCGCCATCAGACCTTGCCCGCTGGAGAGTCCTTCGTTCCAGCTTCCCGGGTAGTAAAGCGACAGAAACGACCCTCCTACTCCAGCAAGAAAACCGCCGGCCACCGTGCACATGAAACGCACTTGGTTGACACCGTAGCCCATCGACTGAGCCGCATCGGCACTGTCGCCCACGGCCCGCACCGCCAAACCCCAACGGGTGTTGTAGAGCCCCCATTGCAGAAGGGGAACCAACAAAACCCCGGCGATAAATAGAGTGTTGATCTGCAGCGCAGCCCGAATTTGAGAGCTATCGCTCCACCAACCCAACTCGAAGGCGGGTAAGCCGTGGGCCTTCGGTTGTACAAAGGGCTTTCCCAAGTAGAAGGCAAGGCCGGTACCCAAGAGCATCAGCGCAATCCCTACGGCGATGTCGTTAACGCGGGGACGCGAGCACGCCCACGCGTGCAATGCACCCAGCAGCATCCCGGATAAACCGGCGACCAGTACTCCAAGCCAGGGCGAACCGCTCAAATAGGAAATACCGTAGGCACTCATGGCGCCCATCACCAGCGTACCTTCCAATCCGAGATTGATGCGGCCGCTTTTCTCCGTCAAGCACTCGCCAAGACTCACGAACAAGAAAGGCGTGCTCGCCCGAATCGCTCCGCTCGCGACGGCCAAGGGTACACCCCACCAACCCAGGGATTCCAAGTTACCCTCCCTCCTTGCGGAACCATCGAAAGCGGCCGTAGAGCGGCTCGCTGACCAAGATCATCAAGAAAATAATGCTCTGCATGACCAGTACCGTCGCATCGGGCAGATCGTGGCGCCGCTGCACCAGGCCGCCGCTTGCATTGATTCCCCCCAAGAGCAATGCGATGGGTATCACCGCCAAGGGATTGTGGCGCGCGATGAACGCGATCAATATTCCAGTGTAGCCATAACCGACCACGAGGGACGAACTCACGCGGCCATGCACGGCAGCCACCTCCAGCATGCCCGCCATGCCGGCAGCGCCACCTGCAATGAAACAGGTAATCACCATCAACCTTCCCACCGGCAAACCCGAGATCCTTGCCGCGCGAATGTTACCGCCCACCATGCTGGCGGCAAATCCGAACACGGTGTATTTCATCGCCACGAAGGTCACCAGACATGCCACCGCGCCGTAGACCAACCCCCAGTGCACATCCATCCCGGGCAACAGGCCGATCATGTTGGCCTCGCCGATGTGCCAACTGGAAGGCCGGTGCACGATCGACGGATCGCGCATGGGTCCCGTCACCACATGGTTCATCAGGGCGATGGCGATGTAATTCAGCAACAAGCTGCTGATCGTCTCATTCACGCCGCGGTAGGCACGCAATGCGCCGGATAATCCGACCCAGGCTCCGCCTGCAATGGCGCTAGCCAGCGTCATTGCAACGATCGCGGCGAACGGCGACATACCGGGGATAAGCATGGTCACCGCCACGGCGGCCAGTCCGCCGATGACGAGCGCGCCCTCTCCTCCGATCACAATTAATCCCAGCCGCGCCGGCAGCGCGGTGCAAAGCGCCGTTAGCATCAACGGCGCCGACAACTGAAGTGTGTTCTGCCACGTGAACCAACTGCCGAAGGCACCCTGGTAGATGGTTTGATAGACCTCTAGGGGATGGGCGCCGGCCAGCCTCAAGAAAACCGCGAACACCAGCATCGAGGCGGCCAGCACCAGCGCCGGGATGACGAGCGTTTCCCCGGCGGCGCGCCAACCGCCCTGCGACGCCGCCATGACGGGGTCAGCTTCTCGCTGAGCCGATTACACCTTCGACCAGCCAGTCCATGGACTCGAGCCACACGTCTCGTTGGCCGTAGGACTTACCCGCCGCAATGACCGTTTTACCGGCGTTGTCCGTGATTGGTCCCTTGTAGATGGCGAAGCTTCCGTCCACGAATTTCTTCTTGGCGTCATCGGCCTGTTTGCGCGCCTTCTCGCTTACGCCCCCCCCAAAGGCGGAATTGCGCACGATTCCTTCTTTCAGGCCACCGCGAACCAAATGCGGCCAGGTCTTGCCTTCGCGCATCCAGTTCACGTAATCGGTGTAGAGCTTCTCCCAATTCCATTCCGCACCGGTCAAGTAGCCCTTGGGCGCCAGTACCGATTGATTCATGTGATACCCACAGGAATAGATGCCGCGCTTCTCCGCCGTTTCCACGACAACCTTGGGACTATCCACGTGGCAGGTAACCACATCGACTCCCTGGTCCGCGAGGCTGTTGACCGATTCGGCCTCCTTCACCGGCAAAACCCAATCGCCGGTAAAGATCACTTGCGTGCTTGCCTTGGGATTGACGGTGCGCGCGCCCAGCGTGAAGGAATTGATGTTACGCAATGAAGCGGGGTAAGGCTTCGCTCCGACAAATCCTAACTTGCCGCTCTTGGATGCGTGTGCCGCAACGATGCCGGAGATGTACTGTGCCTCGTCGATGTAACCGTTGTAGCTCCCGGCATTCACCGGCATGCCTTCCTTCCACACCGAGGGTGCCGCATGAAGAAATTGAGCTTTGGGAAACTTCGCCGCAGTCTTGAGCATTTGCTCCCAGTAACCGAAGGAAGTTGCAAAAATCAAGTTGGCACCGTCGATGTTGATCATGCTTTCCATGCTCTTGGCCACCTGAATAGTCTCCGGGACCCGCTCCTCCTCCACCACCTTGATGCCTAATTTCTTGAGCGCAGCCACCCCTTCGGCGTGGGCTTGGTTCCATCCGTAGTCGGTCTTGGGGCCAACGTAGAGCGCTCCGACCACGATCTTGTCCGCCGCGAAAGCGCCCTCTCCCAACCAGGTGCCAGCCAGAACACCCGTTGTACCAGCCGTCATGGCCTTCAAAAAAACTCTGCGAGAATTCTCGTGCCGATTCGACATTGGCATTTCCCCCTAGTTAGCACTTCGTTGTAATGAAACGACGCGGCGCGATCCATAGACCTCACTTTAGCGTTGTTTCTTGAACCTCTCCCAAAAAAGGCGGGAAGGTACTCCCCTGCACAAGACGCTGTCAAACAAACTTCCATGACGAAAAGCGATGTGCCCGGTTAGTGCCCAGCCATGTACCCTCCTACGATCCCCACATCCGCGCTCGCGCGCGGCGTTTCGTAGACAAACTTTCCGTTGAACATAACCACGATTCTGTCCGACAACTCGAATAGTTCGTCGAGATCTTCGCTCACCAATAGGATCGAGGCACCATGGTTGCGCGCTTGCATGAGCTGGGAGCGAATATCGGCCGTGGCCGCGAAATCGAGCCCGAAGCAAGGATTGGCGGCAATCAGGATCTCGATCTGCCCGGACAGCTCCCGCGCCAGCACCATGCGCTGCACATTGCCGCCGGATAAGGATCTGGCCGGGGCATCGGGCGACGGCGTTTTGATCCGGTAGCGGTCAATGAGATCTTGAGCGTGGCGGCGCACCGCCCGGCGATTGAGAAACCACCGTCCAAGGACATACCCTGGCTGGTCAAATACCCTGCTCGCCAGATTCTCGGCCACGCTCATTCCAGGTACGCATGCGTTACGTAGCGGTTCCTCTGGCAGACAAGAAACTTTGTGACAAAGCATTTGCGAGCGCAAAGCACTGTAGGGTTTTTCATGGACCCAAACCTTTCCCGAGAGCGCTTCACGCTGGCCGGCCAATACCTCGACAAGCTCTGCCTGGCCATTGCCCGAAACCCCCGCGATGCCCAGGATTTCATGCGTGTGCACGCTGAGCGATACTTGGTCGATGGCGCGGTGTCCCCGGTCGTTTACAGCGCTCAGCGCTTCGATTCGCAGTCGCACGCTCTTGCTGGCATGCCCCTTCCGCTCCGCCTGTGCCGGCAATTCGGACTTACCGATCATCATATGCGCAAGTTGCGCAGTACTTAAGTCCTTAATTCGTCCCCCGCCGGAAACGCGAGCTCGCCGCAATACGGTCACTTGCCCAGCGAACGCCATCACTTCTCGAAACTTATGCGTGATCAATAGTATGGAAAGGCGGCTTTGCGCGCACATCTCGTGTAGTAGGCCAAGTATTGCGTCCGACTCGGCAGGCGTGAGCACCGATGTCGGTTCGTCCAGAATGAGAATCCGGCAACCGAGATAGAGCTGCTTGAGAATTTCCACCTTTTGTTTCTCGCCGGCGGCAAGCGCGCTGACCGGCGCCTTCAAGTCGATCTTGAAGGGCATGCGTTCGACAAACGCATTCAGCCGTTCGTACTCCTTCTTCCAGTGGATAACGGGCGGCAAATCCGCCCGCGCCAACAACAGATTCTCGGCAACTGTCATCTGCCGCACCAATGTGAAGTGCTGATACACCATGCCGATCCCGAGCGCGTGAGCATTCCGCGGACTACGAATGTTCTGCTCGATATCGTCGAGCAAGACGCTTCCCTTGTCGGCCACGTGGTACCCCATTATGCACTTGACCAAAGTGCTCTTGCCCGCGCCATTCTCGCCAAGCAATGCGTGAAAATCGCCTGGTTCGAGCGTCAAAGAAACATCATCCAGGGCGATCAGAGAACCGAATCGCTTGGTCATTCCGCGCACGTGCAAGCGCGGTAATGGCATGGCAACCGAGGGAGCAGCCTGCTTAGTCGCTCTTAGCGCATTTGACACGACAATCGCTTCCGGAGGCGGAGTGCGATCGATATTTACCGGTGAGCAACGTAATTGCGTGCCGGTGGCCCAAAGCCGCAACTGCTCCCGTCTTTATGTTGAACTTGGTCTTCCCACGGCAAACGATATTTGCCGGCGGCGAGATCGCTCATATAGGTATAGGGACAATCCTGGGCGCCACCCTTGACCGCAACGTAGCCGCGGTGCCCGAACTGGTAGATGTTGTTTTCCACTCCCCACTCGCGCCGCGCTTCGCCCGCGAGCTTCGGACGCACTTCGCCGGTAATGATTTCGTCGGGGAGGCCATTTCCGGTCACGAGCGGCGTACCGTCGAAGTTTACGATCATCCCTTCTCCCATGGAGTTGAAGGTACCGTCGGTGCCGCACATGCAAACGTTGGCTGTGTACATCAGATTGCAGAAGGAATTCGCTTGGTTGGTGATCTGCCATGCGTGGCGAATCGGCGCCGTGTAACCGGCGGTGCGCAACATGATGTCCGCGCCCTTGTACGCGCATTCCCGCGCCATTTCGGGAAACATGCCGTCGTGGCAAATGATGAGCGCGATTTTGCTGCCGTTTGGCCCGTCACATACGGGGATACCGAGATTGCCGGGCTCCCATGGCTCGACCGGCACCCAGGGATGCATCTTGCGGTAATAGAGTTTGAGCTCGCCCTTGTCGTCTATGATGATCCCGCTGTTATAGGGATTACCTCCGGAGTTGTACTCCATGATGGAGAAACAGCCCCAGATTTTCTCCTTGGTACACACCGCCTTGAAGGCTGCCACCTCGGGCCCATCCAGGCGGCACATAATCTCCGGATTCGTATCCATCGACAGACCGTGAAGCGAATACTCGGGAAAAACCACAAGATCCATGGTCGGCATGCCCTTGCGCGCCTTGGTGACCATGGAGCAGATCTTATTGGTTTGGGCGGCAAGCTCTGCTTTCGTGGCCACCACAGGGAGTTGTAACTGGACCAGGCCGAGAACGACACCGTCCGGTGATTTATTCAATCCGCCAAGTCCGCTCATGATGCCCCTCCAGGTTCGTTTGAAAACCGACTGATTTCTGCGCTAAATTTCTCTTTCTGCACTAAACCACCCTTAAATTGTACGCCCTCGGTAAACCAGCCGCCTTTTGCCAATCTCGGTGTCCCTGTACCCCTGTGGTGAATGCTTATCGCCCTGCCTTCAGCGACTGCTCCCTCAACGCCTGCTCCCTCAATCCCGAGAGCTTGGCCCGAGTGGAAATCGCATCCGGATCGATGCGAAGTTCCAGCAACGCGGAACAGTGATGCGCCATAGCGCGCTCGAAGGCCGCCTCGAAATCCGCTGTCTTGGTGACGGTCTCGCCGTACAAGCCATAGGCGCGCGCTAACAGAGCGAAATCGGGATTGTTCAGTGCAGTGCCATGAACTCGCTCGGGATAATCGCGCTCCTGGTGCATGCGGATCGTGCCGTACATGCCGTTGTTCACCACCATGAAGATCACTTTCAAACCGTACTGCGCGGCGGTGGCGAGTTCCTGGCCATTCATCAGAAAACAACCGTCGCCTGAAAAGCTCACCACGGTGCGGTTCGGATGCACCACCGCGGCCGCAACCCCGGCGGGTACGCCGTAACCCATGGCACCACTGGTGGGGCCAAGATAGGTGCGAAGCCCCGTGTACTGGTAGAAGCGCTGCACCCAGCCCGAATAATTGCCGGCACCGTTGGTGAGAATGGCATCGGCGGGAAGGCGCTTGCGCAACGTGGCCATCACTTCGCTCATGTTCAGATCGCCGGGCATCGAATTCGGCTCGATGTTCTGCAAATACTCCGCGCGCGCTTCCTTTCTCCATGCGGTCCATTTGGGCGAGGAGATGCCGGGTAACTGCCGCAGTGCCGCCGCGAACTCCAGCATGCCGGAGTTGATCATCA
>JBJXGQ010000155.1:0-5155 GCA_046160525.1 Burkholderiales bacterium | reverse complement strand
TGTTGCGTTCAGGTTAAGATCATGGCGATCATCGCACACCCACACTTCTACTTTGAATAATACCTACGACTATATAATCGTTGGAGCGGGCTCGGCTGGCTGCGTTCTTGCCAACCGCCTTAGCGCCAATGCCCGTAACAGCGTGTTGCTGCTGGAAGCCGGCCCCCGCGACACCAACTTCTGGATCCATGTGCCGCTGGGCTACGGCAAACTGTTCGCGCGCACCGATGTCAACTGGGCCTATCAATCCGAGCCCGAGCCCACCCTCAACGGTCGGCGCGTATTCACTCCGCGCGGCAAAGTGCTGGGCGGCTCCTCTTCCATCAACGGCCTGGTGCACATACGCGGCCAGCGCGAGGACTACGATGGTTGGGGAATTCCCGGATGGGCCTTCGCCGATCTGCTGCCCCACTTCAAGAAGTCCGAGGACCATGGCCACGGTGCCAGCGAGTGGCATGGCACGGGCGGGCCACTGGCCGTGTCGGACCTTCCGGACAAACACGAGATATGCGATGCCTTCATCGCCTCCGCGATGGCTCTGGGCATTCCGTACAACAACGACTTCAACGGCGCCACCCAGGAAGGCACCGGCTACTACCAAGCCAACGCGCGCAATGGCAAGCGCTGTAGCAGTGCCGTCGCTTACCTTCGCCCCGCGCAGAAACGGCCCAATCTGCGCGTGGAAACCGAAGCGCTCGTCACACGTGTTGTGTTCGAGGGTAAGCGCGCCACCGGCGTGGTCTTTGAGGCGCGCGGAGCCCGCCATGAAGTGCGCGCCGCCCGCGAAGTCATTCTTTGCGGCGGCAGCTTCAACTCGCCGCAATTACTACAACTCTCCGGCATCGGGCCGCGCGTGCTGCTCGATCGTCACGGCATCGCGCCGGTACACGACGCGCCTGGCGTGGGCGAAGATCTCCAAGACCACTTCTACTGCCGCACCTTCTGGCGCTGCACCCGGCCCATCACGCTGAACGACGACATGCGCACCCCTTGGGGCCAGGCCAAGATCGGCTTGCAGTATTTGCTACAGCGCCGCGGCCCTCTCACCGTGAGCGCCGGTTACGCCGCGGCCTTCATACGCACACGGCCAGAAATTGCGCGCCCCGACGCGCAGATCTACTACATCAACTTCTCCACCGCCAAGCGCGGTGGTCATCTGCATCCGTTCTCGGGATTCACCCTCTCGGTTTCGCAGACGCAAGTGGAATCGCGCGGCTCGGTACACATCGCCTCGCCCGATCCGCGCACCATGCCCTCGATCCGCTACAACCACCTCGCCACCGAGAATGACCGCCGCGTGATGGTCGACGGCCTGAAGTTCGTGCGCCGCCTCGCCGCCACGGCACCGATGCGTGACTACGTAGCCGCCGAGGAATTCCCTGGGCCGCGCGTGCAAAGCGAGGATGACTGGCTCGCCTTCTGCCGCGAGGCTGGCGACACCGTGTTCCACCCAACCTCCACCTGCCGCATGGGCACGGATTCTCGCGCCGTGGTGGACCCAAGACTGCGCGTGAACGGCGTAGAGAGGTTACGCGTGGTGGACGCTTCCGTGATGCCCGCCGTGCCTTCGGGCAACATCAACGCCACGGTGATTGCGATAGCGGAGAAGGCGGCTGACTTGATTATCGAGGATGGGCACAGCCGTACATCCTGATTGGCTTACTTTGACCCATGAACAAACTGCGCAGACTCTGGCAACCGAGCAAACCACTCTTCTGGTTGATGCTCGGCTTTAACGTGATGTCCTCAGTGTGTACCTGGGCCATGCGCACGCTACCGCTGAATACCTTTGGCCTCGTGCTCATCGGCATGATCGCGCTGATGAATGTCGCCTTCGGGCTGTTGGCCGCATGGAAACTCGTGCAAGGCAACTGAGCAGCGGTATTTATTGCCAAATCGCCGGACGGTTATCAGCGCAAACATATTGCTCGGTTACGGGCAATATAGAGCAAGAATTCGCGCTTGAGATGCCCTTCGAGGAGACCAAGGCGTGCATTGAATTGGCCTAGGGGTTCCAGGCGAATTTACTTCTTCAACCTAAAACGGCGATTAACCACGAAGGGCACGAAGTAACAGGAAGGCAAAACCAAGAAACCTGAGACGACCGAGACTCACCAAACTGATGGGATCGGCGCCAATTCGATGTTCTTGATTTCCTTCGTGTTCCCTCGTGTTCCCTCGTGTCCTTCGTGTGCAATAGCTTCTTTTAGCTTCAGTTCTCACCAATTTGGCGAGGCAATTGTCTTGATTGTGGCTTTTATTTCCTTTGCGTCCTTTGCGTCCTTTGCGTTGATGCTTTTTCTAGGTTGAAACGACGCTTCGCCTCAATCCTTATGGGTCAGGCCCACGCATCTCGCAGGCTTTGGCGAAATGTGTCATTGAGCAACTGCACGACATCGCGGCGTTCCCGCAGTGCTGGATTGGCGTTCTCCAGACGCTCAAGCTCGTTCTCGATGAAGACGTTGATACTCGCGACCGGCGCGGCCAGCCCCATTTCTGGAGCGGCCTGCTTGCGCGCCAACAATTCTCGAACATCGGAGAGTAGGCCAGGGTCGTCTTCAATTAAATGAAGAAGCTTGGCAAACTCGATGGGCGCCGCGGTTTCGTACTTTTCGAGCCAGCGCGCGGCCAGAAGCACGCGCACACCGTGCTCGGCTTCCGCCCTACGAATGCGAGCGATAATCTCGGCTCTGATGTGTGGTGGGATCACGAGGACAATGGGTACGTGAGCCCACCGTTCAGGGGGAGCGGCCGCCGAGCCGGCGCGCACGTTCCACGAGACGGCATGCGTTTCGGTAGGTTGGAACCTCGACCCACAACCCACCCACGAGTGCGCGGTCCTCTCCCCGAGCGCGCGCCGCCTCGAAGGCTTCGATCATGGCGGTGGCACGGCGAAGATCCTCGTCACTCGGCGTTAGCGCGGCGTTGAGTGCCAGTGCGTGCTCCGGACATACCAGGGACTTGCAGCGGTAGCCCAGGCGTTGGGCATAGCGCGCTTCGCGCACGGCGCCTTCGGTGTCGCTGAACGTATAGGGCGCGTCGATCGGTTCGATACCTGCCGCCCGGCATTCCAGCAGGAAGCGCCGCCGGGCGTAATCGAGCTCCACTGCATCGGGGTGGCGCTCGGCGCACAGGTCGGCAGCGAGGTCTTCCGCGCCGAGTAGTGCGCAACGGATGCGGCGGCTTCCACCAGCAATGGCACGCACATCCAGCACGCCGAGCGCAGTCTCGCACACCGGCAAGATTTCGGTTGTTCCCGGAGCGATGTTCAGTCTAGATTCCCATTCGTCGAGCGCCAGATGGAGCGCCCGCATATGTTCAGGGCTACTTGCCATCGGGTAGGCGATCACATCAGGGCACGCAGGCATGGCCGCGGCGAGATCGGCGGGTCCGTCGCCTTCGAGGGCGTTGATGCGCACCGCGGTCACCGCACCAGTTTCGCGAATCCGTTGGAGCAGGCTGATGATTCCCCGCCGCGCCTCTTCGCGGCGCGGCCGCGGGGTAGAGTCCTCGAAGTCAACGATCAGGACGTCAGCGCCACTGCGCAGCATCGCCGAGTGCGCCGCGGTGTCAGCGCCCGGGCCAAAAAGCCAGGTACGCCTCAGATCAGGTTCGGACAGGGCCATCGATTCGCTATTTCTGGGGTTGGCACGCGGCATTGCGAAGACATCTAACAACTATCATTTTGCCGTCAAAAAGAGGCTTCTAAGCGTCCGGCAGGGCGTTATTTGGAGAAATTTTCTGAATGGATCAATATGTTGCGGTGGTCCGACCCCGCCCCTGATGTTGCGGTGGTCCGACCCCGCCCCTGTAAGGCATTCGCAGCGCCTCGCAACTCTGCTTTCGACTGAATTTCCGCACGCTAAGCAGACGGTGCGTTCGATGCTACCGTGCGGCCTTCAAATCGGTAAAGACTTCGGTTGCGATGGTATTGACTTGCTGGGGGGTAACCTTAGCGAAGACACCGCCCGCAGCGCTAGACGTCGTGTTGTATTCCTGTTCACCGAATGGCGTGCCATCTCGCAGGTTCGAGAATTTAATTTTCGCATTGATGTACGCGTTACCCGTCATGATGCCTAACCAGATTCGAGCACCAATCCCAACCATGCGGTAGTCGGCGACATTGACAAGGAGAAGAGTTCCGTCGTGGCCCTGTGGCTGGGGTTCACTCTCAACAAGGCTAAAGGTAATGCCCTGGGCCTTTGCATGATCAGCGAAGGTCTCGCGCCACTCGCGCTTGAAGTTAGCCCAGTCTTTTGCCTCTACCACCTCCCTTGGTCCGGTCATAGCCATCACGACGTTTCGGGCTGACGCTGCCGGGATGATGACTGGCGTGGCGATGCGGGGTGCGTTCTGACCTGCAGGTGTGGCTGTTACGTCGCTACGGGATGTGGCGCATCCGCCCAGCAACAGTGCGATCGAAATTGCAAGCGCGAGTTTGACTTGGTACATATTGCCCTCCAGAGCGATGGGGGAAAAATTGTAGAGGTAGCAATGCCCTGGCGTCTTCAAGGGAACGAGCCGCTTCCTTGACGCCTATCGAGTGTGTGGAAAAAGTCTCTCCTTCATGGGAAATTAATTCTACGCTTGGATTCACGTTTCGGGGGGCGGGACGCAGACCGTGCGGGGTTGTTTTTGCAGGCACTCATGGCGCATTACAAGCAATGCGACTATGGAAAGACTGGACGGGAGCCGGCCAATTTCGCCATACAATTCTTGACCCAAAGGCCTCGAGCGGACCTCGGAAAAGCATATCTCCTATAAAGTATAGAGCTGACCCCGGCCCTCGCGCGCGTGCCTGGCCCGACGATTCTGGGCGAACTCGCGGGAGGCGAGTCGCCGCGTTCCAAGGATCTGGTGGATACCTTGGTGCGTGCGGGCCTCAAGGCGCAGTGCTCGAACGATATCGTTTCCGTGGAATGGTCGAAGTTCGTCGGGTGGTCGGGTTTCAGCTCATTGGCAATCTTGACGCGGCTTCCCACCTGGCGCTTCTTGTCCGACGCAGGGACTGCTTTAATCGCTGCCCGCGTCATGCGCGAGACGGCTGCTGTCGCCATGCGGCATGGAGTCACATTGCAAGACAGCGGATTCAGCGGCAAGGAGTTCATTGGCGCCAGCGAGGAAAACGCCATCAAGGCTGTCCAGGCTCACGGTG
>JBJXGQ010000154.1:0-14965 GCA_046160525.1 Burkholderiales bacterium | reverse complement strand
TATCAGGTATACCAGACCCCAGCAAATGCTCATCGCTCGCGCAATTCACCCCCGCCTTCATCCCATACACCCAACCCAAAACCCAAACACCCACACCCGTCGGCTAGTTAGCTTTTTAAAGAACGATCATCGTGGCGTCCACGACGAGAGGCGCGCATTATACGTAGCGAACCTTCGGGGTCAAGCGTTTTCCTCGGAAAAATCCAAGACCTAGGTTTCGCGCGAACTGGAACGGCCTATCCAGACGCCGTAACGCGAGCAAACTTGCGTTTTCCCACTTGTACTACAAAGCTCTCGCCGCGAAGCACGAGCAGATTTTTGTCCGAGACTTTCTCTCCATTGATACGCACGCCGCCTTGTTCGATCATCCGCGCGGATTCCGACGCGCTACCTGTTAATCCGGTGCGCTTGAGCAATTGCACCAAGGCGAGACCACCAACCCCAACTTCAACATGGTGCTTGGGTATGTCGTCTGGTACTTGTTTATTTCTAAAGCGCGCCTCGAAATCCGCTACCGCCCGCTGCCCAGCCGCTAGCCCATGAAAACGCGCCACCATCTCCTGGGCAAACTCCACCTTCACATCACGCGGATTACGCCCTGCCACGACTTGTTGCCGAAGGCTCTCGATTTGTTCGGATGTCTGGCTGGATAGCAACACCATGTAGCGCCACATCAGCTCATCGGAAATGGACATCAGCTTGCCGAAAATCTCCTCGGGCGCTTCGGCGATTCCAACGTAATTGCCCAAGGACTTGGACATTTTGTTGACGCCATCCAACCCTTCCAGCAGCGGCATGGTCAAAATACACTGCGGGGACTGCCCATAATCTTTTTGCAGCTCACGTCCCATCAATAGGTTGAACTTTTGATCCGTACCACCTAATTCGAGATCCGCGCGCAAGGCCACCGAGTCATAGCCCTGCACGAGTGGGTAAAGAAATTCGTGGATAGCGATGGGCTGGCCCGCGCGATACCTCTTCGAAAAATCGTCGCGCTCGAGCATGCGCGCAACGGTATGGCTGGCCGCCAGCCGGATCATCCCAGCGGATCCCAATGTATCCATCCAAGTCGAATTGAACGCCACTTCGGTTTTTTCAGGGTCGAGTATCTTGAACACCTGCTCGCGGTAGGTCTTGGCGTTCTCGAGAATCTGCTCACGCGACAGCGGCGGCCGCGTGGCATTCTTTCCAGTGGGATCGCCAATCATTCCAGTGAAATCGCCAATCAGAAAAATAACGTGGTGGCCAAGATCCTGAATCTGGCGAAGCTTGGTAATCAAGACGGCATGGCCCAGGTGAAGATCGGGAGCCGTGGGATCGAACCCCGCCTTGACGCGCAAGGGCCGCGAACCCTGGAGTTTGCTGGCGAGTTCGCTTTCCACCAACAACTCATCGGCGCCACGCTTGATAACAGATAGATGATGTTCGAGCATAAATTGGGTTCCCGAAATACAGGAAGATGATGGGCCATGGGGCCGTGGGCGCCGCACTCGTCGTTGTGCTACGACAGTGGCATATACCCTGCGTTGCCAAACGCTTGCCGGCCCCGCAGGTTCTGATATTCTTCGCCACCTTGTATGGCCTAACCCCGGCAGCTTAGGGCCACCAGACCATTATCCTTCGCAAAAAAGGAGCGCGCGATTCTAGCCGAATCTCGATCACTCACCCGTAAACCACGCCATTGGTGGACTGCCTTGGCCATCCTCCCGATGCTCGGAGTAGTCGCCGCGTTTGGCATCGCCCCCGGTACTCTCCCCGACAATGTCGAACGCAGGACAATTGTTCAAGAACTGGCCCTGGTTCCTGCCCCTCTGTCCTCTGAATCAGATTCAGAGCAGGCTTACTTCCGGGAAGAACGCATACAGCGCGGTGACACGCTAAGTTCAATTTTGACCCGCTTGGCCATCAATGACCCTGATGCCATCGGCCAGTTGCGTTCAGCCCCCGAATCCCGCGCCTTCTACCAGCTGGTGCCCGGGCGCACCGTAAAGGCTGTTACCACGGAGGAGGGAAGGCTGCTGAGCTTGAAATACACTGCCCCCGATGGCCAAGAGCTTCTCGCTGAGCGCCAGGGAGACGACAAACTTTCCATCGTGCGGCACCCTGTATCACTGCAACCTCGGTTGATGATGGGCTCCGGCGTTATTAATAACTCGCTTTTTCAGGCAATAGATGAAGCCGGCCTGGACGAAGAAATCGCAATCCAGATTGCGGAGATCCTTTCTGGCGAAATCGACTTCCACCGGGACCTGCAGCCGGGCGACCGGTTTTCGGTGGTCTACGAGGCACTCTATCATGGCGCGGAGTTTGTTCGGGCTGGCAAGGTGGTCGCAGTGGAGTTCGTGAACAGTGGCCGTTCCGTACGCGCGGTGTCCTTCGCCAACGGCAATGGCCAACACGCTTTTTACTCGGAAGACGGCAAGAATCTACGAAAGACGTTCCTGCGTTCTCCGATCGAATTCTCCCGCATCACATCAGGCTTTACATCGGCGCGCTATCATCCGGTCCTCGCCACGTGGCGTGCGCATCGCGGGGTTGATTATGGCGCCCCCCAGGGCACCCGTGTAAGGGCAACGGCCGACGGAGTCGTGCGTCTAGCAGGCAAGATGAACGGATACGGAAATGTCGTCGTGCTGCATCATCCCAACGGCTACGAAACTCTTTACGGGCACCTGTCTGGATTTAGCAGGGACTTACGCGCTGGGGCGCACGTATCGCAAAGCGACGTAATTGGCTTCGTGGGTATGACGGGGCTCGCGACAGGCCCGCACCTGCACTACGAGTTAAGAGTGAATGGCACCCACCGAGATCCGCTTAAAGCCGTCACGCCACCGGCGCCAGGGATCTCAGCGGTGACGCGGCCCGCATTCATTGCCTCCACAGGGCCGCTACTCGAACGGCTAGATCTTATTCGTGGAGCAAATATCGCGGCGCTTCAGTAACGCGCGCCGCGTAACGCCTATACGCTAAAGGATGACCCGCATCCGCAGGTGGTGCTGGCGTTGGGGTTCTTGATCACGAACTGAGCCCCTTCAATGCCCTCTTGGTAGTCAATCTCGGCACCGGTCAGGTATTGATAACTCATGGGGTCCACCAACAAGGTGACTCCCTGCTTCACCATGGCGGTGTCATCGTCGTTCGCCGCCTCCTCGAAGGTAAACCCATATTGGAATCCAGAACATCCCCCGCCAGTAACAAATACGCGAAGCTTAAGATCCGGATTGCCCTCTTCGTCGATCAGGGATTTGACCTTGGCCGCGGCGTTGTCAGTAAACAATAAGGGATCCGGGAGTTCGGTGACTGCGTTCATACTTAAACTGCCTTATTGATTAACTTGAGAGGGACTGCGCGTTTCCGTCCAAAAGTTCGGATTACTCAGCCGCGCTTTGCATTAACGGGATTACGTTTGATTCTTGCGCGTCGTCTTGGTGGACCAAACGACCTTGGACCACTGCGCCGGGATGAATCTCGACAGTTCGGTAGTATACATCTCCTGTGACTCTTGCCTTGGGCTGGAGTTCAACGTACTGGGATCCGTGAACGGGCCCGACGACCGTACCGTTAATGATAGCGTGAGACACGTGCACCTCGCCTTCGATTCGGCCGCTTTCGCTCAGCACCAACGTGGAGGGGTCATCGCCTGCATGGACGATATTGCCCTTTACCCGGCCGTCAATACGCAAACCACGGCTGAAGGCAACACTTCCCTCAATGAATGTCGTGTCCCCGATCAAGCACTCGATCCGTGTTTGTTGCCGCTTGGATGCTTGCTTCTTAAACATACTAACCTCCTATGTCATTGAGGCCACTTGAGACGAGTAAGGTGTTTCTTTACCGGCCTCGTAGATGCGCGCCTCAACACGAGTTATTTTTGCTTCCGGCGGGACCTTGAAAACCCCCTCAATGCGTTGGAAAAACTTGAACCCTAGGATAAAGGGCTGGGTTTTCTCTCCGGGTTTGGGGAATACCAGGGTTCGCTGAACTCCTTTATCGACCATACTGACCACTAACTCGATATGCCCGCGAAAATGCTCGGCACGCTGTTTGGATTGAACGACTAACAGCCGGTAGCGGAACTCACCGAGCCCCTCCGCTCCGCTAACAGTGAACCGTTGAACGCTAACACCTGCGGAGTCTCCGCTAATCGCTTGAAAGAACGCCAACTCTTCTTTAAGGGTCGCATTTTGTTCCGTCATGACTTTGAGTTGGTCTGACAGGGTTTGATGGGTCGCCCCATCGATTCGGACTTTTTGCTCCAGGGCGGCCAGCTGTGTTCTAAGGTCCTGATTTTCCCTTTGAACTCTCGCGAGCGCCTGTTCCACGGTTTCTCGAGTAGCGGCATTGGGGTCAAACGGTTTGAAGGCAAAAGTCTGCCCGAACAAAAAGGTAGCCCACGCCAAACCAACGACGATGACCACGGTTATCGCTATGAGCGCCCACTGCCAATACCAGGGCAGTTGCGTATGAACCGCGACCCTTGGTGCGGAAATTCCGAATTTTCTAGTGACGGTACGAAGCGCCATGAGTAGGTGCTCGAATCCTATGATTGCAGGGGCATGAAGTTATCGGCCGCATCGCGATTCCCTACAATGCCTCCACCAATACCCCAGGGGCAGGCACGGGGTGTGCCACATAGTCTATATGACCACGGCATTCATGAATCCTATTATTCGGCGCCAATAAAGAGCCGCAAACAAAAAAGCCGCCCCAGGGGCGGCTTTTTTGGAGATTTGCTTGAAATTTATCGCTTCGAAAACTGCTTCCGGCGTCGTGCCTTGTGAAAACCGACTTTCTTACGCTCCACTTCACGCGCATCCCGCGTCACCAGCCCCGCTTTGCGCAGTGCCGGTTTCAATGAAGCATCGTAGGTAACAAGCGCCCGGGCAATTCCGTGGCGCACCGCGCCTGCCTGCCCGCTTTCCCCGCCACCGGAGACATTAACCGAAATGTCGAAAGTCGTCAGGTGATTGGAAACCTGCAATGGCTGGCGTACGATCATCCTGCCGGTTTCGCGGGAGAAAAACTCGTCCACCGGCCGGCCATTCACCATAATACCGCCCGCCCCAGCCCGCAGATACACTCGGGCCACCGACGTCTTGCGCCGCCCCGTACCGTAATAGTTCTCTGGTGTCGCCATATCGGTGCCTCTTATATCTTAAGTTCTCTGGGTTGCTGGGCAACGTGCGGATGGTCGGTACCTGGGTAGACTTTGAGCTTGCGAAACATCGCACTCCCCAAGGGACCTTTGGGTAACATGCCTTTGATAGCGATTTCGATCACTCGCTCCGGGGACTTGGCCTTCATCTCGGTGAAGGTAGCCGTGTGCATCTGCCCAGGCTGTCCGCTATGCCGGTGGTAGGTCTTCGCTTCGGCCTTGTTGCCGGTCACTCGAATATGACTGGCATTCACCACAACGATGTAATCGCCCGTGTCCACGTGAGGGGTGTATTCAGGCTTATGTTTGCCGCGAAGCCGCTTCGCGACCTCGGTGGCGAGACGGCCCAGGATGCGATCTTTCGCATCCACAATCAACCAGTCTCGCTTTACTTCATGGGGTTTTGCCGAAAAAGTCTTCATTGGTGCCCAGCGCGCAGTGTACGGCCATGAAAAGGGCGCGCAGTGTAATTGATTGAGTCCAATGGTGTCAAAGCTGATTGTGCCCCCACCCCACGCGGCACTGAAGCCGGGCCGCAGGCCACGGCCTCCCTGATCGCTACTTTTCCCTTTTCTTTGGCCCTAGCCATATAGCATAATCAAAGGTTTAGGGGATGACTCCAATCTTGGCCCAACTCCCTACCCCAACGTATTCACGACATGAATAAGCTTTGGCTCATTTTCGCTCAATGTGTCACCGTCGCGCTGGCTCTGTTGCTAGTGGTAACGACTTTGCGGCCGGACCTTCTCCCCCTACGCACTACAACCGCGAATAACAATGTTGTTACCATCCGCGAAAGTGGCCCGGCGGGACCAGGTTCCCCGGCCCCGGCAACGGCGGTGTCCTACTATGGCGGAGTGCGTACGGCGGTGCCCTCGGTGGTGAATATTTTTACCAGCAAGGAGATGCGGCGCCAAAGGCACCCCCTCATGGATGACCCCCTATTCCGCCGTTTCTTCGGCGAGCCAGAAGGCGAGGCCCAGCGTTCATCGAGTCTTGGATCGGGGGTCATCGTGGGCGTGGAAGGCTATGTGATTACCAACAACCATGTGGTGGAAGCGGCCGATGAGATTCAAGTGGCCCTGAACGACGGCCGGCAAGCACTCGCAAAGGTGGTGGGCGTGGATCCGGAGAGCGATCTCGCGGTGCTCAAGATCAATTTAGGCAACTTGCCCGTAGTCACCTTCGCGCAGCCGGACAAGCTTCAAGTGGGCGACGTGGTACTCGCCATCGGTAATCCGTTTGGCGTGGGACAAACGGTCACCATGGGGATTGTCAGCGCCTTAGGCCGTAGCCACCTGGGCATCAACACCTTCGAGAATTTTATCCAGACCGACGCCGCCATCAATCCAGGCAACTCCGGTGGGGCGCTTATCGACGCTTCTGGCCATCTGGTTGGGATCAACACCGCTATCTACTCCCGAACCGGCGGATCGATGGGAATCGGTTTTGCCATTCCGGTGAGCTTGGCGCGCCAGGTGATGGAGCAAATCATCCAATCAGGTTCGGTGACCCGCGGCTGGATTGGCGTTGGCGTGCAAGACCTCAATCCCGAGCTGGCTGAATCCTTCCAACTGCCGGACACCAAGGGCGTACTGATCGCGAGCGTCATGCCCGGCAGCCCGGCGGCTAAATCAGGCATCCGGCCAGGAGATGTATTGCTTGCCGTGGACGGGAAGCCACTCCCGGATAGCTCGGTCATGCTCAATGTTATTGCCGCGGTTGCCCCCGGTAAGACAACCTCGGTTAAGTTGCTGCGCCAGGGAAAACCCATGGAACTCAAAGTTCTGGTCGGGAAAAGACCCGCACCCCAACCTCATGACGAGGAGGAATAAAACCCTCTCGGTACTATCCCTCGACTACCTTGGGTGCCGCGGAGCGAACCAGTATGGCAGCGACAATGATCCCAATCTCGTATAACAGACACAAGGGGAAAGCCAGGAGAAGCTGCGATACCACATCGGGCGGGGTGACGACGGCGGCAATGGTGAAGGCGGCGACGATGAAGTAAGGGCGAATTTCCCTCAGCTTCTCCACAGTCACGAAACCGATCTTGACCAGCACGATCACCGCGATGGGGACCTCGAACGTGACGCCGAACGCCAAGAACATGGTTAGCACGAAACTCAGGTAATTCTCGATGTCCGGCGCAACGGTGATGCTCTTGGGCGCAAACGAATAGACAAACTTGAAGACCGTATTGAAGACGAAGAAATAACAAAACGCCATGCCCAGGTAGAACAACAAGGTGCTCGCAATGACCAGCGGAAACACAAGCTTCTTTTCATGGCTATACAGCCCCGGCGCGACGAATGCCCAGGCCTGGTACAAGATGTAGGGCAGCGCGATCACGAAGGCCACTAGCAAGGCCACCTTGATCGGCACCAAGAACGGAGTGACCACCCCCGTGGCGATCATCTTGGTGCCCTCGGGCAAAGCTCTCATCATCGGAAACGCCAGCATGTCGTACAAGTCCGATGCCCAGAAGGCGATGCACAGGAATACGAATAGCAGCGCGAGCAATGCGCGCACGAGGCGGTTTCGCAGTTCGATCCAATGGGAAAAGAACGACTCGCCGCCAAATTCACTCACGGTGTTGCGCTATCGGCTTAATAATGGATTGGAAGCAGTTACGCTTTACGGCTGTCCGCGCCTGCGGAGGTATCGAGCCCAAGTTCTAACTGTGAAGTTTTCGGTTCCGCCGGAGCCGCCTCGGTGACGGCATCCGAAGATGCTGGCTGGTAAGGCCAACCCGCCGTGAGATTGAGGCCCGATGCGGTCTGCTGAATGGCCTCTCCGGCCTTCTTGATTTCCTCGCCCGCACCCGCCAGATCCTTTTGCGCCTCGCCAAAGGTGGCGGTGACGGAGCTTTCTATCCCCTTGGCCGCGGATTCCACTTCCGTCTGAATTTTCTTCAGATCGGCCAGATCCATCTCGCGGCTGATGTCGGTTCTGACCTGGGTGACATAGCGCTGGAACCTGCCTAGCAAATGCCCCGCGGTGCGCGCGACCCGTGGCAAACGCTCGGGGCCGATCACGACCAGCGCCACCACTCCAATGACGGCCAGTTCAGAGAATCCAATATCAAACATGGTTCGGTCGCGAAAGAATTACGCTTTGGAACGCTCTTTGATCTCGCCCTCGATGGTTTCGCCCGCCTTACCCTCTTCGATCTTGGCTTGCTGGGTTTTATCCTCCTCGGTCTTCATGCCGTCCTTGAAGCCCTTGACCGCGCCGCCCAGATCCGCCCCGATATTTCGCAGCTTCTTGGTCCCGAAGATCAACAGCACGACTACCAGTACGATCACCCAATGCCAAATGCTAAATGAACCCATCGCTCTCCTCCTTCGCATTCACCTTCAAAACGCAGCGCTAGAACAGCCTAGGTGCGGTAAATCATCGCGGGCAAGGGCTGCTTGCCGCCCAACACGTGCAGATGAACGTGCGCCACTTCCTGGCGCCCTACTCTACCCGTGTTGACGATCAGGCGAAATCCATCGTCCGATCCTTGTTCCTTCGCCAGCCTGGGGGCCAAACACATCATTCGACCCAGCAAACTCTCATGACGTTCCTCCAAAACCGCCAGCGATTCTACGTGCTCCTTGGGAATCACGAGAAAATGCACGGGCGCCACGGGATGAATATCGTGAAACGCCAGTACGGCATCGTCCTCGTAGACTTTCCGGCTGGGGATCTCGCCGAGAACTATCCTGCAAAAAATACAATCCTTCATGCTGGCTTCCGCGCAAGTGAGGAAGGCGCGCTCGCCCACCCCGAATCCTAGGCCCTAGGTGCCGCGTGAAGCTTTCTCGTCTATGCCGGAAATCCCCTCTCTGCGCTGCAACTCGGCCAACACATCGTCCGGCGCTAACCCGTGGTAGGCCAGCAGTATCATGCTGTGAAACCAGAGGTCGGCCACCTCGCGAACGAGATGCAGTTTATCACCGTCTTTGGCCGCCAGAAGGGTTTCGGCACTCTCCTCCCCAATCTTCTTCAGTATCGCATCATGGCCTTTGCTGAAGAGTTTGGCCACATAGGATGTGGACGGATCGGCCTGTTTGCGCGATTCGATGGCCTGCGCGACCCGGAACAATATGCGTTGATCAGTCATGGCGTCTCCTTCACGGCCGGTAAATCTTTTCGGGAGCTTTGATCTGAGGATCCGCAACGCTCCACTCGCCGTTCTTTAGTTCGCGGAAAAAACAGCTTTCCCTCCCCGTGTGGCAGGCAATGCCCCCCGCCTGCTCCACTCGAAGCAAGATCACGTCTCCATCGCAATCGAGGCGCATCGCCTTGACCTTCTGCACGTGCCCGGACTCCTCGCCCTTGCGCCAGAGCCGGTTCCGGGACCTTGACCAGTACACGGCCTCGCCGGTGCTCACCGTCAGCTGCAAGGACTCCTTGTTCATCCAAGCGAACATCAGGACGCGGCCTGTCGTGGCGTCTTGGGCGATGACGGGTACAAGCCCGTCACCCGTCCACACGATTTCGTCCAGCCACGCGCCGCTCACAAGCGCACCTCGATTCCGCGTTGCGCCATGTGCGCCTTGGCTTGCCCTACGGTGTATTCGCCGTAGTGAAAGATGCTGGCCGCCAGCACGGCATCGGCGCCGCCTGACAATACTCCCTGGGCAAGGTGATCGAGATTTCCGACGCCCCCGCTGGCGATCACGGGTATTGGCACTGCATCGCAAACGGCACGCGTGAGTTCGATATCGAATCCATCGCGCGTTCCATCCCGGTCCATGCTGGTGAGCAGAATTTCACCCGCACCCAAGGCCGCTACTCGCCGCGCCCATTCAACGGCATCGCGCCCGGCGCTCTTGCGGCCTCCGTGCGTGAACACTTCCCAGGATTTCCCCACCCGCCTCGCATCGATGGCCACCACGATGCATTGCGAGCCCACCTTGCCGCTGGTTTGCGCCACCAAGTCCGGATTGAGCAGGGCCGCGGTATTGATGCTGACCTTGTCGGCGCCCGCATTGAGCAAGCGCCTCACATCCTCCACGGTGCGCACGCCTCCGCCCACGGTCAGGGGAATAAACACTTGAGCGGCGACTTTCTCGATGATGTCGAGAATTAACCCGCGCTCGTCCGAACTGGCGGTGATGTCCAGGAAGCACAGTTCGTCAGCCCCTTGCTCGTCGTAGCGCCGCGCCACTTCCACCGGGTCACCGGCATCGCGCAGGCCCACGAAATTGATGCCTTTGACGACGCGTCCTCGATCGACGTCCAGACAAGGGATGATGCGTTTGGCCAAACTCATGGTCTTCGTAGGTAAGCTGCCGCGCCCGAGTTTGGGTCGCGGATTGTCAGGGGGTTTTGGGGCTCAACTCGTCCGCCAGCTTTTGCGCCTTGGCAAAATCCAGGGTGCCCTGATAGAGCGCGCGCCCGCTGATGGCGCCGGTAACGCCCTCGGATTCGATACTACACAAGGCGCGAATATCGTCCAAGCTGTTGATCCCACCGCTAGCGATCACGGGAACGGAAAGCGCCCTCGCCAGCTCCAGCGTAGCGTCCACGTTGACACCGGTCATCATGCCGTCGCGCCCGATATCCGTGTAAATGATGGCCTCGACCCCATAGTCTTGAAATTTCTTGGCCAGATCGATCACGTCGTGGCCGGTGACCTTGGACCATCCATCCACGGCAACCTTGCCGTCCTTGGCATCCAACCCCACCATGATGTGCCCCGGAAAGGCATAACAGGCATCGTGCAGAAATCCCGGCGTTTTCACAGCGGCGCTACCGATGATGACGTAGCCGATCCCATCGTCGAGATAGCGCTCCACCGTATCCAGATCGCGAATGCCGCCTCCTAGTTGAACGGGGATGTTCTCTCCCAGCGCGCTGACGATGGCTTTGATGGCTGGCTCATTCTTGGGCTTGCCCGCGAAGGCTCCGTTCAAGTCCACGAGATGAAGCCTGCGAGCCCCTTGGCTCGCCCATACTTTTGCCATGGCGGCCGGGTCTTCGGAGAACACCGTGGCACTGCCCATGTCGCCTTGTTTTAGGCGAACGCAGTGGCCGTCCTTGAGATCGATAGCAGGAATGATGAGCATGGGATGTCGTACGGTCAGCGGGGCAGGGCAAGGACGCAGGAGGCATCACGCGCGCAGTGGGTTACTTTACTCGTGGTTCGCGAGGCGTTGTAGGGGCGGTTCGAGTACTTGCGCTGATGGGGGATGGCGATAAGCAAGGGCATCATACAACAGTCCGGATCTTAGGTGGCGCGCCCATCCCAGCTCAAGAAATTGCCGAGCAAGCGCAGACCCGCCGCCTGGCTCTTCTCAGGATGGAATTGGACAGCGAATAAATTGGTTCGGGCCACCGCACAAGCGATGCGTGAAGCATAGGTCGTGCAACCCACGATGAGGGTCTCATCGGCGGGCACCGGGTAGTAGCTGTGCACGAAGTAGAACCTCGATCCGCTGGCAATGCCTTCCCAAAGTGGATGCGATCGAGTCTGCTCCACCTCGTTCCAGCCCATGTGAGGCACCTTGAGCTTTTCGCCGCTGGGCGAATGGGCGTCCGGGGGAAATCGCACGACCTTACCAGCGAGTAGCCCAAGACCCAGCTGGTCCCCCTCCTCGCTCATGTCGAAGAGCATCTGAAGCCCGATGCAAATTCCCAGGAAAGGTTTGTTGTGCGCCGCATCCATGACCGCCTCGCGCAAGCCGCGCGCCTTCAGTTCCCGCATGCAATCGGGCATGGCGCCTTGCCCAGGAAAGATCACTCGCTCGGCTGCGGCGACCACCTTGGCATCGCTCGTTACCTGGACACTCCCATGGGGCGCCACGTGCTCAACGGCCTTGGCCACGGAGCGCAGATTGCCCATACCGTAATCGACGATGGCAACAAACGACATGGAAGGTGCGGCTAGAGCGCCCCCTTGGTGGAGGGAAGCTGTCCCTGCATGCGCGGGTCGGGTTCGGCCGCCATGCGCAGCGCCCGGCCAAAAGCCTTGAACACCGTCTCGGCCTGATGGTGGGCATTACGCCCTTTCAGATTGTCGATGTGCAAGGTTACCAAGGCGTGATTCACGAAGCCTTGAAAGAATTCTCGGGTCAGATCCACATCGAACGCGCCGATCAAGCTGCGCGAAAAATCGATGTGGTATTCCAGTCCCGGCCGCCCCGACAGATCGACGACCACGCGGCTCAGGGCCTCATCCAAAGGCACGTAGGCGTGGCCATAACGGCGCAGGCCCACCTTACCGCCCACGGCCTTTGCGAAGGCCTGGCCTAGTGTGATCCCAACGTCTTCGACGCTGTGGTGCGCGTCGATGTGCAAATCGCCCTTGGCATCGATCTCCAGATCCATCAAACCATGGCGTGCCACTTGGTCGAGCATGTGATCGAAGAAACCGATGCCTGTCGATAATTTCGAACGGCCCGTCCCGTCGAGATTGAGCTTGACCGAGATCTGTGTCTCGAGGGTATTGCGAACTACTTGCGCTTCACGCATGAAGGAGCCTGTGTTGGACTGCAACGCGATTATAGGGGAGCAAGCCGCTATTACTTAGCGATGCAGCCGGTACTCCGCGGATTTGGCGTGTGCCGGTAATCCTTCGCCCCGCGCCAGTTCGCTCGCCACCCTTCCCAGCTTGTCGGCACCTTCGCGCGAAACCTGAATGATGCTCGTGCGTTTTTGAAAGTCGTAGACGCCAAGGGGCGAGGAAAATCGCGCCGTGCGGGCAGTAGGCAGCACGTGATTGGGCCCCGCGCAGTAATCGCCCAAGGCCTCGGAGGCGTAGTGCCCGAGGAAGATGGCCCCCGCGTTATGGATTTTGCCGAGCCATGCTTCGGGATCCGCCACGCTCAACTCCAAGTGCTCCGGCGCCATGCGGTTGGCGATCTCGCAAGCCTCATCAAGATCTCGTACCTGAATCAACGCTCCACGATTCTTGAGGGACTTGCGGATGATGTCCGCCCGTGGCATGTCGTGAATCTGGCGCGCCATGCTCGCGCGCACGGCATCGATGAAGCCCGCGTCCGTGCAAAGCAATATCGCCTGCGCCACCTCGTCGTGCTCGGCTTGCGAGAACAAATCCATGGCCACCCAATCGGGATTGCCCGTGCCATCGCTCACCACCAGGATTTCGCTGGGGCCGGCCACCATATCGATGCCGACGGTTCCAAATACCTGGCGCTTGGCCGACGCGACGTAGGCATTACCGGGGCCCACGATCTTATCGGCTTGGGGAATGCTCGCGGTCCCGTAGGCCAGGGCACCGATGGCTTGCGCGCCCCCGATGGCATAGACCTGATCCACCCCGCACAAGGCCGCCGCGGCCAGCACCAGGGCGTTACGGTTTCCACCAGGGGTGGGAACCACCATCACGATTTGCGCCACGCCCGCCACCTTTGCCGGCAGCGCATTCATCATCACAGTCGAAGGGTAAGCGGCCTTGCCACCCGGAACGTAGAGGCCCACGCGCTCCAAGGCCGTGACCTTCTGCCCAAGCCTGTTGCCGTCCGCATCGGCGAAACTCCAGGACTCTTGCACCTGTCTCTCGTGGTAACTTCGTATGCGCCCAGCGGCTTGCACAAGGGCATCGCGCTGGGCGTTCGGCAAGCCCGCAAAGGCCGCCTCCATGTCCGCCTTGGGAATGTGCAACGCGCTCATGTCCTGGGCGGTCACGCCATCGAAGCGCCGCGTATATTCCAGCACGGCTTCATCCCCCCGTCTTTTCACGTCGGCGAGGATCGCGCGCACGGCCGACTCGATACCCTCGTCCAGAGACGCTTCGAAAGCCAGCAATCCCTTTAACGCCGCATCGAAACCGGGCGCGTCGCTGCGTAACGAAGCAATCTCAAGCATGCTTGGCCGTTGTTGCTTCGAATGCTGCGAGCAAAGGCGCGATCAGTGCGCTTTTCACCTTCAGCGCTGCCTGGTTGATGATCAAGCGCGCGCTCACCGCCATGATGTCCTCCACCGAGCGCAGCCGGTTGGCCTTCAAGGTGCCGCCCGTGCTCACGAGATCCACGATGGCATCCGCCAATCCCACCAAGGGCGCCAATTCCATGGACCCATAGAGCTTGATGAGATCCACATGCACGCCCTTCGCGGCAAAGTGTTCGTGCGCCGTCTTCACATATTTGGTCGCCACCTTAAGCCGCGCACCCCGGCGCACGGCTTGGACATAGTCGAAATGCTCCGGTACGGCTACCACCATCTTGCACCGGGCGATACCTAGATCCAGCGGCTGGTAAAGCCCCTCGGAACCGTGCTCGTGCAACACGTCCTTACCCGCAATCCCAAGGTCGGCGGCGCCGTAGCGCACGTAAGTAGGAACGTCGGTGGCGCGCACGATGACGATGCGGACATCCGCGCGGTTGGTTCCAATCACAAGTTTGCGGGAGGACTCGGGATCCTCGCTGGGCTGGATTCCGGCCGCTGCCAGCAAGGGCAGGGTTTCGGTAAAGATGCGGCCCTTGGATAGGGCAATGGTGACTTGATTCACTTCGTACCCGGCTACTTAAAGGCCGATTCTATCGCGCTCACCGAGTACGCTTGATGCGCGCGCCAAGCTGTCCGAGTTTCTCCTCAATACACTCATAGCCACGGTCCAGATGGTAGATGCGGTCCACGAGCGTTTCTCCGTTGGACACCAACCCCGCCAATACCAAGCAAGCGGAGGCTCGCAAATCCGTCGCCATCACGCTGGCGCCTTCCAATTGCGGCACGCCGCGAATGATGGCCGTATTGCCCTCCACTTCGATCTGCGCGCCTAACCGCCGCAGTTCCTGCACGTGCATGAAGCGGTTTTCGAAGATGGTTTCGGTGACTACCGCCGTGCCCTCGGCC
>JBJXGQ010000153.1:0-3284 GCA_046160525.1 Burkholderiales bacterium | reverse complement strand
AAGCGAGCGCAATTAGCTCGGTTTGAGCGTCGTCCTTGACCGACATCTGTGCCTGTAGTAGATCGAAGATCTTGTTGGGCTCGCGATGCTCGGGGCTCGCCGCTGCATGGATAAGGACTAGTTGCATACGCGCGAAACTGCTTGCGTTCGTTTCGTAAAAACGGCGCGTGTTCTCCAGTTCCTTTGTGAATTGTTCCTTGGGCAAGGATTGCGCGTACGCGTAATAAGACAGCAGCCTGTCCGTATCGCTCACCGGCCTGGGCGGCGGGGGCGGAGGTTCCTTGGCGGTGACGGGAGGGGCCACGGGCGGAAGTTCCGGCGGTGCCACGGGGGGGATGATGCACCCCGCCAGCATTGCACCGGCTAATACCCCTATTAATGCGGTCCGTACTTTCACGCGGCTTTCTCCATGCGTTCTAATGGCAATGTAATTCGAAAATGCGCGCCCTCCGGATGGTCCACGGCCTCGATCTGGCCGCCATGGGCCAGCACGTACTCGCGCGCGATGGCGAGTCCCAAGCCTGTACCCTTGACGGCGGATCTCGCGGTCTCTTCGCCCTGGTAAAAAGGTTCGAAAATTCTGAGCCGCTCCTCCTTGGGCACGCCTGGGCCTTGGTCCACCACGTCGAGCCTGAGTTGTCCGCGCACCGCCACGGCGCTGACAAGAATCTTCCCGCCTTCTGGAGAGAATTTGATGGCATTGGACAGAAGGTTGTCGGCTACCGTCTCCAACTTCTTTTCGTCGGCCTCGATCAAGAGGTCTTCACAGTGCAATTCCAAGCTTACTCTTTTTGCCCGCATGGCGAGGGCATGCACGTTGCCGAGGTGTTTGAGCAAAGGGGCCAAGGCAATATGAGCAAGGTTAAGGTCAGCCTTACGAAATTGCACGGTCTGGTAATTCAGAAGTTCTTCGATTAAGCGCTGCAAGCGCAAGGTGTTCTGCCGCAAGATCACGGCCACTTCGTTCTGCTCGTGGGAAAGGGCGCCCACGGTACCATCGCCCAACAGCTCCGTGCCTTCCCTCAGCGCGGTCAAGGGAGTCTTGAGTTCGTGGGAAACGTGGTGCATGAAGCGGGTCTTCTGGCTTTCCAGGTCGATTAAGCGCAGGCGCATCCAGTCCAGTTGTTTGCCGATTCTCTCCAGATCGCGCGGCCCGGATACCTTGACGGGCCGCGAGAAATCGCCCTCGCCCAAATACTGGATGGCTGAGCCGATCTGGCGGATGGGCCGCGATATCAAGAAAGTCGCCGCCAGGAGCAACGCCAGGGCCGCCGGTACCACCAGGATCATCTGCCTGTAGATGAAGGTATCGACTTGGTCGGCGAGACCTTGGATGGCGCGCACCTCACGGTCGACGATGGCATTACCCGTGGCGTCCAGCGAGCGCGCCAGAATGGACAAAGCCTCGTAGCTGTCGGCGAACTTCCCAACCTCCTTGGGCGCGCCGCGGTGTAGCGAAACCTGCGAGTAGAGTTCCAGTTCTCTCAGGGAGAGATCGCTTAATAACTGTTGCTGTGCGATTCCGGGCTTGAGGGGGCGCATACGCATGCGCGCCAGCGTCTCCAGGAAATCGTTGTGGGCCGCGTCGAAGGAATCGAGCATCCCTTCGTTGCCGAGGATGGCGTACTGCCGGGCACTGCGTTCCAGATTGGTCACCTGCTCGATTAAGAGGCGGCTATTCTGGGCCGCGAGTACGGCCTCGTACAACGCGCTCTCGCTCATCCCGGCGATCTTGCGCACGGAGACGGCGTTTTGCACCAAGGCAATGATCAGAGGCGATATGGCGAGTAGGAATCCCGCCAAGATCAGAACGGGAAACGATCTTGGGTATAAGCTGCTTACGGCACTACGCCGTGTAGCGCCAGCGCGAAACTTAGCCAAGCCTGGATTCCACGCGTCCCAAGGGCCCGAAATCCGCGCTCACGTGGTCGCCGGAAGCGACTTCGACGGGAATGACGCAGGTTCCCGTGGTCACCACTTGATGGGCGGCGATGCCAATTTTCAAGCGCGACAGTTCGTTCACGAGCCAAGCCAGCGCGATGCGCGGATCGCCCAGCACGTTGGCGCCTTTGCCCTCTCGCGTGAGTTTGCCTGCCACTACCGCGGTGACGCGGTGCTCGGCTAAATTCATTTCCCGCCAAGAGTTGGGCGCGGCCTTACCCAATACAAAATAGTGGGCGCAGGCATTGTCGGCGATAAGTTGAGGAGCGCCGGCTGTCACGAAATTTGTGTAGCGCGAATTGGGAATTTCGATGGCGGGATGCAAGGAGAGCACCGCATTTAAAACTTCGTCTTGGCTATACGTTGCCGCGCGCGAAGGAAGATCTTTCGCGAACTTGAAGGCGAATTCAGCTTCCGCCACTCGCATTTGGTTATCCGCAAAAGGAACTTTTGCGGATTCGGCGTAAATCCTGTTTTGCAGCAGGCGTCCTGCCAACGGACCATCGACACCGATGTGGGCCTGTCCGGCCTTGCTGGTGGCGGCGATCTTCCATCCGAACTGTGCCTGGCCCGAGAGCGCCGCGATCTGCCCTTGTACTTCGTAGCCCTCTTCAATGGTTGCGGGCCGGCAATGGCTGGGAAGCGCCTCCAACGTGTTACCCGCGTTCCAGGCATTCCATAACAGCGCGGCCGCTTCTTTCGCTCGCATTTTTTCCATTATCTGTTCTCCTTCAGGGCGCGCGGCGCGCGCACCAGATTGATAAGCGGTTCGCCGCGCGCCAAGCGGTTGAGGTTTTCGGCGACGACACGGCTGCGCCGGGGCATGAGCCCGTCGGTCCAACCCGAGGCGTGCGGCGTGAGCATCACATTATCCAACTCGTGAAAGGGGTGGTTCCAGGGGACAGGACCTCGATTGTGGCCTTGTTGCGGGTAGCGATACCATACATCCAAAATCGCACCACCGATAGAACGCGATTTGAGCGCGGCGTAGAGAGCCGCCTCCTCGATGACCGCTCCTCTTGCCACGTTGATGATTACGGCGCTGGGTTTCATGGCCTTGAGGCGGGCCACGTTGACGTAATCGCGCGTGTGGTCGTTGAGCGGGATGGCGACGAGCACGAAGTCCGACGCACCCAACATCTCATCGAGCTTTGCCTCCGCGCTGACGTATTCGCAGTATTCGTCGCCCGCGCGTGCCTCCCGGCCGCAAGCCAGGATGCGCATCCCGAAGGCCTTGGCGCGTTTGGCCACCTCGCGCCCAATATGCCCGTATCCGATGATGCCCAAGGTCTTGCCGAACAATTCGCGGTGAATGGGGCCGCACACGTAGGAGCCTGACCAGT
>JBJXGQ010000152.1:0-9213 GCA_046160525.1 Burkholderiales bacterium | reverse complement strand
ATTTGACCGTGATTTTGGATTCGTTGAGTTTGTTGCCGGCGGTATCGGTGACGGTCACCGTCCAATCACCGGCGAGGTGCAGCCTCTTGCTCGACCAAGTGCGCCACGGCGTGCCGCCGACGTTGAGCGTGACCGGGAAGTTCTGGTCGCCATGGGTCCAGGTGACAGTCAGGGTTTCGCCCGCAGCGCCTTCCACTTTGAGCCAGAGATAGGCCTGTTCACCAAGAGCGAACGTAGTGCTTTCATCGGCAATCTTGCGCTCGGCGATGGCTTTGCCGGTTTTTGCCTCGGCGATTTTCCCGGCCGAGGAAGCCAGCGCGGGGACCAGTAACGCGACTACAGCGAACATAGAGATGATCTTCTTCATGATGTGACTCCTAATGTGATGACTTCGACTCTGCCAAAATTGGCGTTAACCTCTGGCGGCATGCCACCAATTCGCTACATCCACAGGTACCTAACAATTACGTCGTCGCACCTCCTTTCTTTACGGTGTAAAGCCCCTCTGCCGAGCGGCCGCTTGACGCTAGCGCGGTGTCACTCACCTGCTCCACCGGCTTTTCGCGAGTCTCCTCTTGGTCCGAGGTATCCGCGGCCGGATCCGCCGCTTCCCCAGTGCGCGAGGGGGGCGCGATTAAGGCCAGCATCAGGGTAAGAAACGCCATCAGCAGAGCGCAGCCCGTTCCAGCAAGCGCGGCGGCAGCCAAAAACAGGAGACCCCGTACCCATGGCCAGGCGCATTGCCATTGTCGAAGACGATCCCGCGATACGGGAAAACTACGCCGACGCGCTGCGCCGCCAAGGTTACGAGGTAGCTACGTATCCCGGCCGTCCCGATGCGCTCAAGGCGATGCAAGTGCGTTTGCCGGATCTAGCCTTGATCGACATCGGCCTCGGCGATGAAATCGAAGGCGGCTTCGCCCTATGCCGCGAGTTGCGCGCGCTGTCGCTCACGCTGCCGATTATTTTCTTGACGGCGCGTGATGGCGATTTGGATACCGTGTCGGGCCTGCGCATGGGCGCGGACGATTACCTGACCAAGGACATCAGCCTGCCGCACCTGCTCGCGCGTATCGCCGCGTTGTTCCGGCGCATTGAAGTAATGGGTGCGCCCCCAGCCGCCGAGGACATCCTGGAACGCGACGAGCTCAAACTCAATATCAAGCGCATGGAAGCCCATTGGAAATATCAGCCTGTGGAACTCACGCTGACGGAATTCTGGATCGTGCACGCGCTCGCCAAGTTCCCTGGACACGTCAAGGACCGCGATGCGCTCATGCGCGAGGCGAGCCTGACGGTGGACGACAGCACCATCACCTCCCACATCAAACGCATCCGGCGCAAATTTTCCGCGCTCGACGCGCAGTTCGAAGCGATAGAAAGCGTATACGGAATGGGCTACCGGTGGCATGCCGGCCGCTAAGCCTCGCGCACCGGTAGTGCGCGCTGGGCTGCGCCTCAAGCTGTTTTTCGCCGCAAGCATTCTGCTACTCATTCCCCTGCTGGGATTTCTGTTCGTACGCGAGCTGGAAAATCTGCTGCTCAAGGTGCAAGAGCAAGGCGTGGCCGCCACCGCCCGCGCCGTGGGGACAGCGCTTAACGACCGCCCCAGTTTGTTTCTGAGCGGCGAGGTGTATCCCTTCGCTTTGGCACTGGACAGCGATTTGAGGATCGAGAATCTGCCCACACCTATCGCGGCCGACGGCCAGGCCGAAGACTGGGCGCGGCAACCGGTGACCCCTCATTCCATTGGAGCAGGTCCTTGCAATCCGGAGTCGCGTGACTTCTCCGCGCGCTACCGCATCGGCCGCCACGGCAATGCCATCTACGCGCTCTTCGAAGTGTCCGACGCGCGCATTCTATTGCGAGATCCCGAGCACACCGTGATCGAGGCGGCCGATCATCTGGAGGTCGCGGTGGTGACGCCCGACGATGAATTTCTGCGATTCGCCATCGATGCGCGCGGCTCCGGCAAGGCGTCGGTCCATCTGCTGGTGTCCGATGGCGAACCCATCCCCGACCCGCGCATTCAGGCTGTGTTTCGCTTGGTGCCAAGTGGCTACCTGATAGAACTGCGCCTCCCGCGCTCATTGGTGGGGCCCCGGCTCGGCTTTAGCGTCACCGACGCCGGCGACGCCAAAGCCGGATCGCCCGTGCGCATCATCGGCACATCGGACACCGCGAACAAGCAAGGACTGGGCGCCGTGATCGTGCCTTCGCCCGAAGTGAGCGAGCTGGTGGGTAGGCTGGGGCGCGCACGCGCGCGCATCTGGGTCCTGGACGTCAACCACCGCGTCATTGCGCAAGCCGGTTCGCTGCGCGCCTCGCCGGCAGCGGCAGCCGAGAACCAAAATTCCTTCGAGCGTTTCTGGGAGACCGCCGCCAACGTACTGGTGCGCCCGCTTCTGCACATTGCATTGCCGGAACCCAACGAGGATTTCCAGGATATCGCGCCAGGCACTTACCGCTTGGAAGGGCGCGAGATCGACCAGGCACTCGCCGGTGAAGCCGCGACGCGGCGCCAGCTCACACCGGATTCGCGCGCCGTGGTGCTCTCGGCCACCCAGCCGGTGTGGCTGGAAGACAAGGTGGTGGGCGCCGTATTGGTGGAGGAAACCACCAACGACGTGCTGGCGCTGCGCAACCGTGCCTTCGAAAAAGTGTTCGCGGCTCTTCTCATCGTATACATAGGCGGCACCACCGCACTGCTGGTATTCGCCACACGCTTGTCGCTTCGCATCCGGCGGTTGCGCGACCAAGCGGAAAAATCCATCGACTCCAGCGGGCGCGTTCTGGGCACCGTGGGCGGGTCGGACGCCGGGGACGAATTGGGCGACTTGTCGCGCAGTTTCGCGGACATTCTGCGGCGTCTTCAACAGTACACCGGTTATCTCGAAACGCTGGCGGGGCGCCTGTCGCACGAACTGCGCACGCCCGTCGCGGTAGTGCGTTCATCGCTGGACAACCTGAAGCAGTTTGAGTTGCCCGATGCGGCGCGCGTCTATGTTCAGCGCGCCGACGAAGGCCTCGGGCGGCTGAGCACCATATTCACCCGCATGAGCGAGGCGACGCGCCTGGAACAATCGCTCGCCTCCTTGGAACGCGAATCCTTCGACTTGGTGGAAGTGGTTGGGGGTTGCGTCGAGGGCTACCGGCTCGCCCATGCGGACCGCCAATTCGCGTTCGATTCGGATCCGAGTCCGCTGCCGGCTTACGGTGCACCAGACCTCATCGCGCAAATGCTGGACAAGCTCGCAGCCAACGCGGTGGAATTCAGCCCGCCGAACAGCTTAATCCGCTTCGAATTGCGCGAGGAAGCCTCTCGCATCCGCCTTTCAGTATTGAACGAAGGCCCCCCCTTGCCAGCGGGCATGCAAGACCGCTTGTTCGAATCCATGGTCTCCGTGCGCGAGCAACCCACACCAGGTGAACCTCATCTGGGCCTAGGACTCTACATCGTGCGCCTGATCGCCGGTTTTCATAACGCCCACGCTTCCGCCAGAAATCGCAGCGATGCGCCAGGCGTGGAAATCCGCATCGAGTTTCCCAAGGTGGATGGCAGGCCGGCATAGGGCATTCTCCAAGTCCATGCCCAGAATGCTTAGGACCAAAGACCTATAGCTTACTGCGCGCCGGGCACATAGTATCCATGAGACACAGCCGGTTTTTGGGCCGCCTGCGACCATGGAGGTTTCCCCGTGACGAAATGCCTGTTGAGATGGATTGTTATCGCTGGCGCTCTCTCAAGTGGCGCTGCGTCTGCTGCTTCCATATCGCTATTCCACTCGCTTTCGTTGGATAGCTCTAATTCGTGGGAAGCCGAATCGTTAGCGTTAACGGCGGGCGGTTGGCGCATCGGTTCACTGGGAGGCGCTACGGCAAACAATGCGTTGCTAGCGCAGGCGCTTGGTGCCGTGACTGGATTTGAGGTCAGGGGCCAATGTTTCAATGGAGATTCCGGTGGCGGAATTTTCTCCTTTTGCGCAATGGACCTCTCCAATGTGAGTCTGGGCGGTCTCGTGACCGACGACTTCTCGGTGGACGCTGCTGGCTGGCAGCAAGCATCCGATGGCAATTCCCCATTTGACGCGGACTGGAATGGTTCGGGTGGTAACCTAGATGGATTCGTTTCGGTCACCAATACCGCCTTGGATGCGCTGCTCACGGACCTCGCACTCATCGCACCATCCAAATACTTGGGCGATCAAAGTGCCGCGTTCGGTAAACTGCTCGCTTTCTCGCTGCGGGGATTCGGTGATGGGATCAGCAGCGTGTTCAATCTCCAAAGCCCCTACGTACTGCTTGTCGCCGATGTTCCAACGGACCCAAATCCGATTCCCGAGCCCTCCACCGTGCTATTGCTCGCGGGATCATTGGGCGCCCTGAGGTTGGCAAGACGCAGCGTTTCCAACTCCTAACGTTGAACGTAGGTTCGACAATTGGTGCACCCAACGCCCCTCGCCCCGAGGGAGAGGGGCGGGGGTGAGGGAACAGCTTTACATTAGAAATGCAATCGGTACTCCGCGACAAATCCCAGCATTCAGGTTGAACCTTTGGGCGAATCGATGCCTTCGCAGGGAAAGTGCCAATTACTTTTGGGTTTGCTCCTAGGCTACGGAACGATTACGGTAGCCCAGTCCTGCTACGGCGAAGAGTGTAATCCGCCAACCTGGGTTGAGCCCTCTCCCGGCACAACCATCACCGAAGCGCGCCCAAGACTCGCCTGGATACCGCATCCAGACGTCAAGCGCCATCAACTTCGCATAACCAGCCGGGTTCCCGAAGGTGAAGTCAACGCTTCCCTCGATACGGTTGTGGAATCGGACAGCTTTCTTCCTCCCTCCCCACTCACCAGCCACCGGGCCAAAGTTACGGTAGCGATCAAGCCTATGTGCGATACCGGGCAAATCGCGGAGGAGCAAATCGTGCAGTTCTACATCGACACGTCCGCGAGCTGCAAAGCCGGCCCCCCTCGCCGGGCAGACGCCGCGACGATGATCTGGCCGGCCACTACCAATGCCCTCGGCTACGAAATCTACCTCTACCAGATGCCAGAAGGGCGGCTCGCGCACAAAGTTCAATTGGCCACGACCCACTACACGTTGCCTGAAAGCCTCCGCCGAAATGCGGTACTTGTTCTACACGCCCATTGCCCTTCCGGATACGGCGATCTGCAATACGTCTTGCTAAATTAAGCGCTAACCGCCCACGTCAGAAAGCCACCGCGTGCGCCCCGCGCGCACTTGCTCACAAACTTTTCTACCAACCGCCTCGCCCAAGCGCAAGCCTTGTTCGTTGTCGTGGCGGAAATGAATGCCGCCATAAAGCCTCGACATCGCCGCCTGCTGGGCTTCCTCGCGAGCCCAAGCCGCCTTTACGGGAACCAGGCACCCAATGACTTCGGCGGCGGCTCCGGATACGGCGGCGTGCCCCGACACATAGCCCGGAAACGCGGGCGTAATCAGATAGGGCAAGAAATCCGGCTCCCATTTTTCTTGAATCACATTCACTGGGCGCACTGTCCAGTACTTGAACTTCACGTGCCAAGCGGCGATAAGCGCATCGGACATCCCCACGTTGAGTGCCGACACAAGCAGCATGGAAGCGGCTGGTTCGAGATTCTGGTCTCGGACAAGCTTCATCACCTTTTGATTCCACACCCCGGCCGGAGTCACCGATCCCTTATCCAAATGCCATTCGTCCGCGATCCTCTTCCGCTCCGAGTTGAGCGACCGGCTCACCTGCAAGACTTCTCGAGCCTCGTCCCAATAAGCGTCGCTGCCATACTGTATTGGCGCCGAAACGCTCACCTCATCCGCCGACTTCAATATCCACGTACTCCAAGTGCCGGCAAGTGGCTCCGCGGGAGAATACATCCTCAAGGGCGGCGCAGCTCGCCATACTCCGGGCCCAGGCACGGGGCGAAGCTTCTGGTTCCATAATCGATCAGCGCCGTCATTGAGCGCTCGTGCGATAGCCCGATCCGCGATGGCCATACCCACCGTCCAGCCAGTCGAATTAACCCCTTGAGAATCCACCTTTCCCATCGAGGCAAGATATAGTGCCCGCGCCATGAAGCGCCCCGGCGAAGTTTGCGGATATAGATATTCCAGAGTTCGCGCCGCGGCCACATGAGCGGCGACCTCTGCTCCCGCCGCGGAGTTCGTTTGCTCGATTCCAGCCCTGTACGCGTCGTTGCTCGCAACGGCAACCATAGCCAAGGCGCGCGCCGCACGCAGTGGGTTTTGCTGGTACTGAACGATCTGATTCGTGGTTTCGCTTAACCAGACTTCCACCGGAAAAGCTGGCTCTCCGGCGTATCCGTCCGCGGAGAATAGCGTCATGGAAACCAACACCACACGCTCGATTATTCGTAACCCGGCGCAACTTCGAAACTTCCAGTTCATTCGCTTAACGCCTAAAGTCGTGTATCAAGCAGCACGGAATAACATCTCATCGTACCGGCAACCGTAGCTACCTGCCCACATTTTCCCATCGAATCAGATGAATCTTCTCCGCGATATTCACCACACGGGTGGCCATGGAGAACACCCTATTGCCCGCCTGGACCTAATTGCTCGAAATCGAGGCAAGATCATCTGGCACAATACCTTGAATTAATCCGCCAGGATTTGGCCATGAGCGAAGTGACACTAGAGATTCCGGACGAAACATTGATCGCGCTCAAGATCAACCCAGAACGGGCAGGCGCCGAGATTCGGTTGATTGCCGCGATTAAACTCTACGAGATGCAACGCCTATCGTCGGGCGCCGCCGCCAAACTTGCTGGCATTCCACGGACAGTGTTTTTGACGAAACTGGCCGATTATGGTGTCGATACCTTTAATCCCGATAAAAACGATCTGCAGAACGAGGTAGGACTTCGCTGAGGTCATCTGCGATACATCGCCTCTTCCGGGTCGGCAATTCTTCCTCTTGTAACTGACTCGGCCCAGGAGAAACCGAGGTCCTCGCACTCGCGTTGGAGTCGCGCAATGCCATGGTTCTCATCGACGATGCCTTGGCGAGGAGAGTCGCCAAGGCTCTTGGGCTTGGAATCAAAGGCACTTTGGGAATTCTTCTTGACGCGAAACGAGCCGGACTCATACCGGAAGTCAAGCCTTCCTTAGACAAATTGGACAGGTTGGGCTTTCGTCTCGCAAGCCGCACCCGAACTGCGGTGTTAGAGCTATCTGGAGAACAGGACGCATCGTAACGCACCCGCTTGCTTGACCGTTCTTTCACGGCATGACGCGCACGCTTCCCGCGACGGGTCATGAACGTGACTGGCCAAGTCCTTCAACATCACATCCCTCATCCTTGATCCGCCTCATGCGCCTTCACCAACCGGCTCACTGTTGTGTAATGCACTCCGAAGTGCTCGGCGATGGCCGCCATCGTATGGTGTCCCGACAAATAGGCTAACGCGATGGCATCGTTGCGCTCGTAGGTATTCGCGAAATCAGACAATGCCCGCTGAAGGGCGCGGCGTTGTGCGCGGGGAACCTCCGTAATCGAGGGCTTCTTGTCCACCAGAATGGCCTTGAAGCGTCCTTGGTAAACGTGGCCCACCCGCCGGTGGCTGCGATTGAACCATTGGGTGTAGACGCCCTTTAACTGCCGCATGCCTTGGGAGAGATTGGCATCGGGCGTTTCGATAAGCAAGTGGTAGTGATTGGTCATCAGGCAATCCGCCCAGGCCTCCGCCTACTCCAGCGCTGGCGTATTGGTAGGTGACCTGGCGCCCGAGGGGATCGGTGATGGTGCTGATCAATCCTTCGGGGTTGTATTGAATCGTAACGGCTTGCCCGCTGCTGGTGTGGATGCTCAAGGCGCGGCCTTGTTCGTTGCGTGCGATGGTGAGGGTGCGCCCGCGCGGGTCACGCATCTGCACAAGGTGGTAGATGCACCCGCCGCGTATCCGCACCGGGGTGGCACTGGGCGAGGCCTCGAAGCGCCACTCGCTGCCGTCCTGGTAGCGCAGCAGGTAGACCCCGCCGGCAAAGCAGGTGGGGCTCACCCGGAACGAGCCATCGGTGCTGGTGCCCAGGCGCGGCGCGCTTATCGCGGGCAGGAGCTCGCCCGCGATGCGACTGACTTGCGCCCCGTCGAAGCCGCGGTAGGTGTGGTTGCGGTAGCTCTGGTCGGGCTCGCGCTGGAAGTCCACGCGCCGGTCGCCCGGCAAGATCAAGCGCACCACGCCCAGGCCGTCCTGGAAGGGCAACAGCGCGATGTCGTAGCTGAAGGTCCAATTAAGCCCCAAGCTTTGCTGGTAGTTGGCCACGAAGGCGAAGGCATCGAAGGGATTGAAGGTGCGCTCGATGACGATGGGCATCTCGCCAGCGACGACCAAGTCGGTGACGGAGACAGCTTCCTGGGCGGTGGCAAGGGTGACTTCCATGCCCGCGGTTTGTTTCGGGCAATTACCGTCCGGGCAAGGCGGGTTCGCCGCGGCATCCTGCACGCCCTTGAAGCACAGCGCCCCGCACACCCCGCAGAATCTGGGTACGCCCACTCCGGGGTCGGTCAATATCATCTTGCCGTCGGCGGACACGGTGCCCGTGCCGGCCACTTTCCACTCGCCGGTCCCGCCCATGGGGCTGCCGTCGAAGTACCACATCTCGGTTTGGGTGCCCGGATCCAAGTCCAGGTCATTGGGCAAGGCCACGGGGATGGGCGCGCTGGGGATGCCGCCCATGGGGGTGCCGAAGTAGAGCTGGTAGACCGAGCGGGTGTGGATGGGCGGGGCCGGCACAGGTAGGTTGGCCGGGTCGCGCCGTTCGACGGCGATACGGGTTTTTTTGACGCCGTCGTAGCCTACGATGTCCACGCCCGCGGGCAGCAGAATCTGCACGCCCGGGTAGCGTGCATCGGTCACCAATTGGTCTTGGGTGGCGTTGTTGATGGGGATGAATTTGTCGTCGGCGGGCGGGGGCGCGATGACCCAAGGTTCCAGGGGGTTGATCTTGCCTGCGGCCAGGGTGACGTTGAGCGGCCAGATGGGATACAGCGGATGCGCCGGCGTGGCATCCATCCTCAAGGTGAGGGTGCCCGCCGGAAGGTTCATCAACAGGAAGTTGCCCGCCGCATCGGATTGAGTTTGCGGTTGCACGTCCGGGGCGATGTCGGCACGGCTAGTGATGTTGATGCAAGAACATCCTTTGTAGTTCATGTCATTAACTACGTGTTTCTTCTCGCCCTCACTCCCCCCAC
>JBJXGQ010000151.1:0-12016 GCA_046160525.1 Burkholderiales bacterium | reverse complement strand
CACGGCCAGGTTCGCAAGGTGCTGCGCGACGAGATTCCCAGGAATCCAAAGGGTGAAAAAGCCCCCGACACCGTGCGCGGCGTGACGGAGGGCGACCCCCTCCCCGCCGTCACGGTGGAAGGCGATGCACTGGGCTGCGAGGCGCTATCAGTGGATTGCCGCAGTATGGGCCGCGATGTGAATGGCTACGAGAGCTATACGCGCGGGGTTCTGCACCTGCTCGATCATTACGGCCCATTCCGCCTTGCCTACCTGGAGGCATTGCTGCGCGCGGCCGACGCTCAGGCGTCAAAGGACGTAGCGCAATGAATTACGACGCGCTTGTCCAGTCTATAGTGACGCTGCACCGGGAAGCGCTTGGCCGTGCCGCGCTGGCGGTCAATCGTTCGCTTGTCCTGCGCAATTGGATGATCGGCGCCTATCTGGTTGAATTCGAACAGGAGGGCGCGGACCGCGCCGCCTACGGCGCCGGTTTGCTGTCCCGGCTCTCGCGCGATCTCCAGCAGCACGACGTAAAGGGAGTCAGCGCCGACGTCTTGGAGCGGATGCGCCTGCTCTATCTGCATTACCCGCAGTTGCGCCCGCACATTTCCGCGACGATGACGCGGAATTTGCCCGCTTCTTTTGGTCTCCAGCAAATCCCGTCGATTTCCGCGACACCGTCGCGGAAATCCGCAACAGACGCCCCCACCGCCTTGTCCGGCGAACGTCTGCTGCAATTCTCCTGGTCGCATCTGGTGGAACTTGTGCGGCTGGACGATCCGTGGAAACGCGCCTTCTATGAAAATGAATGCCTCAAGGCGCACTGGTCAGTGCGCCAACTTCAGCGTCAGATCGGTTCCTTGCTTTTCGAGCGAACGGGCCTTTCCACTGACAAACAAGCCGTTATTGAAGCCGCGCGCATGCAATCCGCCGAGGCGCCCATGAGCATCGCCGACATGATTCGGGATCCCTACGTGCTTGAGTTCGCGGGATTAGCCGAGCGGCCGCAGTACCGCGAGTCCGAGCTCGAAAGTGCTTTGCTCGATCATCTGCAGAGTTTTTTGCTTGAACTTGGCGCTGGGTTCTGCTTCGAAGCCCGGCAGAAGCGCATCACGGTCGGCAATGAACACGACTACATCGACCTCGTTTTCTATCACCGCCGCCTGCGCTGCCATCTGCTGATTGACCTGAAGGTGCGCGCGTTCAAGCACGGCGACGCCGGCCAGATGAACTACTACCTCAACTACTGGAAGGCCAACGAAGTCGGCGAAGGCGACAACCCGCCCGTTGGCCTGCTCTTATGCAGCGCCAAGGAAGCAACCAAGGTCGAGTACGCCACGGCCGGCATGGATCAGCAACTCTTCGTGTCCCGCTACCTGGTGGCCCTGCCTTCAACAGAACAATTGCGGCAATTCATCGAGGCCGACCGCGCCGCTGTCGAGATAAGCGGAACATCCGAGGCCGGCGCATCGGAGGACGACCAATGAAGAGCATTCCAATACCCAGTTGCCGGCACGACGTGCTGGGCCACAACCTCAAGGCCATCGGCCTGCTGCGCGTCCTCGCCACCTGCGCCGAGGCGGAGCATCGCGATGCCGAAGCCGAGGGTTGGTGGGATTTGGAGAGCGCGTGCTTTCATCTGTGCTCGGAAAAGTATCCCGACGAAGCAGCGCTTGTGAGATTCTTCGCCGAACATTACCGGCCCACGCCGATTTTCTCGCCGTGGAATACCGGTGGGGGATTGGATGAGAAACAAGAAGTCGTGGTCACGTTCTCCAGGTTGAAGACCGGCAAGAAAGGGAATTCCAAGCCTGGAAAGCCAACGAAAGACGAGTCGAACAGATTTATTAGATTTCTCTATCTGAACAGACATGCCTTCAAGGCGGCGGGGTTGGATGTCCTGAAGAAGATTAAGGAACTGCGAGAAAAGCCACCAAGTAAGGGCGAATTTTCGTTCGTTTTAAAAGGTGGGGGCGATCCGGAGTTCGCCAAGCCCGTAAATGGAATAACCACCAAGACCCAAGTCAAAACGTCCGGCGAAAAGGCCGTCATTGCCGTTATTCAGAGCGACATGGCAACAAATGGCGACGTCACCAAAGGCATCGAAGCGGGGCGCAAACACTTTGCGGGATTTCAAGAGGCAACCACTGCCGATCAAACAAGGGGGCATCTCGAATCCTTTCGCGATGCACTACCCGACTCGGGATCACTGGCCATGGATGCCGTTCTCACTTCGCGCACGACCCGCGCCAGCGACAACCCGCTGTTCCTCAAGCGCGGCGAGGCAGGCAACAGCGAACTCTTTCGTGGCTTCTGGAGCTTCTACCTGGATTTCAAGAAGAAGCCGGGCGATTTAGTGAGAGCCTCGCTGTTCCAAGGCGAGTCCAGTCTCTGGGATAAAGAGAAGTCTCCTGGCACCCCCTTCTTTTCCGACGCCATCAAAACCTACAACAACGGCCTGGGGTGGGTCGTTGATTCGTTTCCTTTCAACGCGCTCGATTACCTGCTCGCCGTGGAAGGGGCGCTCGCACTGCGTGGCGCGGCGTCTCGTGCGCTGTCGGCCAACAGCCGGCGCTTTGCCGCGTTTCCTTTTGTCTTCGACTCGGGCGAGGACTTCGTGGACGACAGCAACGAAGTCAAAGGAACAGCCTCATCAATCTGGTTACCTCTGTGGGGACGGGGGACGACGTTCTCGGAGCTTTCGTCATTCATCTGCGATGCGCAGGCAAGGTTGCCGGGCAAGGAAGCGCGGTTTTCCGCCGAGTTCGCGCGCGCTATCCGGGCCATGGGTGCGGATGCCGGATTTTCCGGCTGGCAGGAGTTCCGCTTCAAGATGAAGGCGAGCTGGGTGCCGTGGATATGCACCGGGCACTACCTGGGCGCTTCATCCGGCGGGCGCGGAATGAATCTCAACGATGCGCTGGAACCGTTGGATGAAAGCGGTTTTCTCGATCAATTCGAGCCGCGCTGGAAAGGCAACAAGATCGACGCGCGCAGTCCGCATCCAATTCGCGCCGCTATCGGGTCTGCTATCGAGCATGCCGTCGTTCAACCGACACCGGACAACGCGCTGGAAATACTGCTCAGGCTCTACCCGGCATGCGGAAAACTGGCGCAGTCGAAATCGTTCCAGGAAAAGCTGTACCAGCATGCCGCTTTTTTTGACCCGCTGCCGATGCAGCAATGGGAAGCGCTGCTGGCGGGAATGGATTCAGCGGAATTTCGTATCGCCCGAGCCTTGGCTTCCATGACGGGATTTTCCAAGCAAGCCAATGGCAAATTCTCAGGAGTGCAGCCGTTCCTAGGCTCGCTGCTGCCCTTGAATCTTGAATATGGGCGCTGGCGTCTCGAAGAGCATTCAAAGCAGGCGGTCTGGAGCGGCGCCGATCCATACCATGATCTCGCCCGCGTTCTTTCGCGGCGCTATCTCGATTCGCTCGACGATGAGCGCCCCGCTTTAATGTCGCCGCGCCCGGCGCCGCTGGAAGACATCCTCGCGTTTTTGCACGGCGAGCTCGACGACCATCGCATCGCGCGCTGGACCGAGGCGCTCAGTCTGATCGGCTGGCATTTCGGTCAAGAGCCAGTCAGCGCCGACGGCACAGCCACCAGCGAGGAATCCTCGCTGGATGACACCCAGCAAACTACTCGCGCGGTACCGCTGGCCTATGCCGCTCTGCGCTCTCTGCTCGAAATGGAGTGTGAGTGGCAGGGCGCGGATTTGTCGCTGTGGAAAAAGCGCCGCTCCCATCGCCCGGTTGCGCTCTTGTGTCAGCGCACACCGTCGTCGCTTGCGCTCGCAGTCGAGGATGCGCTGCGCTGGCTGGCGATCTGGGGGGTGCCCAACCGTTGGGGCCAAGACGCCCGCCGCGAAAAGCCTCGTCTGGGCGGACGCGATGTCATCCGCACCGATCATCGTGACCTGACATTCGATGAAACCCAATCGCCCCTCGTCAGCCGTCTGGCTGCGGCAGTCCTTATTCCGCTCGACTGGCGCGATCACGGCAAGCTCTATCGCGCCGTCACCCTTCCCCAAACCAGTAAACATTGAAATCAACCAAGGAGAATCTCATGAGTAATGCCCCCGAGACGCAGCCTGCCAATTCACCCCTACCGTTCACCTTCGGCGGTTTTACGGTTCCAGCCGGTTGCCGCCGGATTTTCATCACGGCGCAATTGGAACCGTCCAATGGCGATCCGCGTATTCAGCCAACAGGTTTTCCCGATATTGGGCCGGTGATGTATCCCGATCCGTCAGGGCAAAACGGACTCATCTGCCTGATCGAATCCGAGGCATCCATGGCGAACCGGCTGGAAGAGGTCTGCTTTTCCAACAAGTACGAAGGTGCTTTGAAAGCTGAAATTAGAGGGCTTCCATATTTGCGAGCGGAGGCGGGAAAAGAAAAGACGTTTAAAACCTCATCAACCCTGGACGGTCACCGCTTCGCGTCCGATTTTCTTGCCAAGGGCAAGGCCAACTTCGGCGATGGAGAAAAGACACTGGCGGACCATATCAGGACCACGCTTGGCATGAGTGACAACGGCAAGACTATGCCTATAGCCCGTATCCCAGAGGTCTTTCAACTCGTTATGGAACTGGATCCCCTGTCGCTCGTCCATGGATTCCAAATCTCCAACGAGCAAGTCTCTTTCGTGGGATTGCGCCTTGCGCGCGCCCTAACTGCCTCGGTAATCGGGCTTAACTGTGAACGCATTGCAGTGCCCGGCATCAAGTTCAATGTCGGACAGGTTGAAAGCGATTCCGGTCAAGCCATCTTCCAAAAGCAGCGAATCACCGCGCGCGAGATTGAAGCCCGCTTCTCCATTGATGTGGGCTTACTTGCCTCACTGCGTCTGGATACGCCAACCAATGGAAATCCAGGCCCGCGACAAAACGCACGATTTCAACTGTTGTTAGCCATTGCGCTGTGGAAGGTCGCCACGTTTCTCGAACTCCTGCGGGTCGAACTAAGTTTGCGGACGGAGTGCAAGCTACGCTTGAGAGGTAACCCGCGCGTTACAACAGAAGGCGGACAGACTTCCGCAAGCATTGATTTTCCGTACAGCACGATCGCGCAAGCCTCTCTGGTCGGTGCTGATGATGGACTGATACCCAAAGCGCAGCTACCTGCAAATCGGCACCCACTTGTCCTGTCGTTTGCGTGAGCCGCGCAATGCTTGCCATTCGACTCACATTCCCCTGGGGCCGCTACCACGCGCATCCGTGGGGACTCAACCCTGCGCGGTTGCGAGAAGCCGAATGGCCGCCCAGCCCATGGCGTTTGCTGCGAGCGCTGGCTGCTGGTTGGTTTCGTGCGAACGGCGGCCAGGCAGCGACGCCGGAACTACTCACGCTGCTCAGCACACTTGGGAAAGAACTCCCCCAAATAGCCATCGGCCCCGTCGCGTTTTCGCAGACCGTTCACTGGCAGCCGAATTTCGGGCAGGCGGACAAGGACGACAAAGCCGCTGCAACCTACAAACGCACTCGCCATGAAAACCACTTCGCCGCAACCGAAAGTCCGGTGGTTTTCCGCTGGCCAAACATTTCGCTTGACGATGCACAACAGTCCTTGCTGGACTCCATCCTCCCACACATCTCCTACTTTGGCCGCGCTGAATCGCTGTGCCGCCTGGAGCCTGACGTTGGCGACGACTTTGCGGGCCTAGGCTGGTGCATACCCTGCCTTGACGGTGAACAACCGGTTCGCCGTATTGCTGAAAACTGCCGCGACCTTTTTTCCCCCGATCCGCAGCGATTTGAAGCATCCTATTTATGGTCGCGGCACGCCACGCGCGGCGACCTCGATACGAGCAATGCGCCGCCCCATCTGGTCGAGGATCTGCTATCCCATCAACCTTTGCCGGACGGTGCGCGCTGGGTGTCCTACCAAATGCCGCAGGGCTGGCCGGGACGATGGGTGGTGCGTGTCGCCAAGTCCACCCCACGTAAGCCAACAACTGCGCCCGCGCCGCGAATTGCCCGTTACCTGCGGTTCTCGTTGCAATGCCGCATACCGGTGCCGCTGAAATTCACGGTGCCCCTGGCGGAACAATTCAGAAGGAGTGCGCTCGCGCAATATGGGCGCGCCAACGATGGCGTTATCTCCTTTGCGCTGTCGGGCCACGAAAGACCCGAAGACGTTGAGGGCGAACACCAGCATGCCTTTTATCTGCCGCTGGGGGCGGACCCGGCGCGTCTTGATTGTTTGAAGGAGCTTCACGTCTGGTGCCCCTATGGCTTCACACAGTCCGAAGTGCAAGCCCTGATGCGGGTTCAGCGCATGGATTGGGGAAGTGGGAAATTTCCAGTTAAACCGGTTCTCTTGTCTGTCGGCAACACCGTCCCGCAAGACAGTCCAATCGCCGTCGGCCAGATTTCCAGTCGTGTTTGGCGAAGCCGCTCTCCGTTCGTGCCGCCGCGATATTTCTACCGGGGAAATCTGCATGGCGCGAAACTCAAGACCAAAGACTCACCAGAACAGCAACTGGCCCAATGCCTACGGCAGGCTGGGATGGACACGACCGGAGAAATCCACCGCCTCACGCCCGATGGAAAATCCCAACGATCCATCCTCCCCGCATCGGCCTGGGATATTGTTCGCGCACCGGAAGGCGAAGAAAAATTTTCAACCGATCGCGTTGTTACCATGGTCCACGTTCCATCGGCGTCAGGGAAGGCGGAAAAAACTCGCCGCATCGGCTTGTACTTTGAACTTACGTTCGACGCTCCTGTTGCCTTTCCAATGCCTGCTCTCGGGCACTCCTGCCACTTCGGTCTTGGCCTCTTCACCCCCGCCCCCGATGCCTGAACCAAAACGCTCTAGTGTGAGCTCGTTCGTGATGGCCGCCTTCTCGGCCGCACGCTCGTCGTGCCGCTCGATTAGATCCAGACGATCAGGTCCGGCAAGGCGGCGCGCGAAGCTGAAATGCATTCCACCAAGGGTGGCCTATTGGCCGGGATTTGGAAGCGTCCGTATCATTGTCTTACTCGTTCATACTTAAAGGCTGCTATATGGAAACAGCCAAACTCACTAGCAATGGCCGAATCGTAATTCCCAAGCGTATCCGGGACGCGGTCCGCGCAAAGCCGGGTACGGAGTTTTCCGTGCGGTTGGAAGGTTCGAGGATCATTCTTGATGCGCCACGCAGCAAAGACCGCAATGTCTCGGACTGGACTGGGCTCAATCCCTGGGGAGTCAGGTTGACTGCGTCGGTGCTTTGCCAGCCAGTTTCTCTGGGCAGGGAAGATGATCGCGGTTGATACAAATCTACTCGTTCGCCTTGCGGCCAGCGACGTGCCAGCGGAGCGCGAGGCGGTTCGTTGCGCTCCTCGAACGGCACGCGGCTTTGATTTTCAAGACCGTTCTGCTGGAAACGGAGTGCGTACTGAGATCGCGCTATGGCTACAAGTTCAGGCAGGTTGCCGAGTTTTTTAATTATCTGTCGGCGCTTCCTTCGGTGACGTTGGAGGATAGGGAGGCGGTGCGATGGGCTTTAGAGGCGCTTGCGCGTGGAATCGACTTTGCCGATGCCTTACACGTAGCCTCGGCTGGCGGTCTGGCCTTGGTAACGCTTGATCGCAAGCTTCAGCGCAAAGCATCCCGAATCAAGGGCGCGAAAGTACAACTTCTCAAGGTTCCCGGTTCGTGATTTGCCATCATGGCGCATTTTCAAGACACGCATTCGGACTAGTCACCCGCGCCCCCGATGCCTGAACGCGCCGCAGCCGGGCCTACGAACACCGCACCGAAAAGGAAAACGAAGTTTCAGTGAAGGCTAAGGCTCCTCGTAGCACCGGGTTTTGCCGAAGTTAAATCGTCGTTAATGCCAACAGCTTGTGCGCATCAATCCGCTGAAAGGCCACATGTAAGGCAATGAAGGATGGACGCCATGGGTGACCAGGGGATACGGCTCCTGATTTCGGAGGGGTTGGGCGCATCGCTTGCCCGCGACGTATCGTCCGTATAACATGCATAGCAGTTATTTCGGAGCCGCGCCATGAACTTCAACGTCTATATCGACAAAGAGACCGGAGACCGGCTGGGCCGCTTGGCCAAGGCTCGGGGGACTACACGTAACACCCTGATCCGCGAAGCGCTTGCTCAGATCCTGGAGCGGGGGGGCAAGGCGGGATGGCCGCCGGAAGTACTCGGCTTTGAGGGAATATCAGCGGCACGCCCGTTCGAAGCCGCGCGCCGGAAGCTACGCGCTCCACGGAAAGACCCGCTCGCTTGACATATCTTCTCGATACCTGCGTACTAAGCGATTTTGCTCGCGGGGACGCGAATACGCTCGAACGCCTCAAGGCAACGTCCCCGGAGCTTGTCGCGGTATCTAGCATTACAGCCATGGAGATCGAATTCGGGCTGGCTCTCGATACATTGCGGGCACGCAAGATTGCACCGGCAATGCACGCCCTGCTCGGGGCGGTCACTATCTTGCCATATGACATCAAGGACGCTCGCGCGACGGGGGTATTGCGGGCTGTGCTGCAAAAGAAAGGCCGCCCAATCGGCGCTTATGATGCGCTGATCGCTGGGTGTGCGCTCTCGCGCGGCCTCGTGCTCGTTACCTCCAACGAACGCGAGTTCGGCCGTGTGAGCGGTCTTGCGATGGAGAATTGGCGCAATAGTTGATTCGATGCTTTGCAATCCATGACCCGCGCGGTGCCCATCGGCAAGCATTGATTCCCCGAAATGGGTCGCCGGATTCGACCAACAAGTAGGTTCGCCCTGGGATTCTCGTAGGGCAATCTGAATTCAACTTCTCAAGGATTCGCCCGCTACTCCGAAAAGATTGAACCCCTTGGCACCCGAGGCCGCCCATGACCGCTCAGCGCGAACTTGCCTTGGCTTTTCCGGAGTTGTCCCCAGAAGCCCCGCTCATCCCCGTGCGTATGGTGAACGAGTACGTTTACTGCCCGCGGCTAGCCTACCTGGAATGGGTTCAGGGCGAGTTCGCGCACAACGCGGATACAACCGAAGGCGCCATTCGCCACAAACGGGTCGACAAGGCATCGGGTTCGCTGCCCCAGGCGCCCGAGGAGGAACAACGCATACACGCACGCTCGGTCAGCTTGAGTTCCACGCGCTTGGGCATTACAGCCAAGCTTGATTTGGTGGAAGGCGAGGGCAAGCGGGTGACTCCGGTGGATTACAAGCGCGGCAAACGTCCACATGTGGCGGCGGGTGCCTACGACCCCGAGCGCGTGCAGGTTTGCGCCCAAGGGCTGCTGCTGCGCGAGCATGGCTACGAATGCGACGAGGGCATCCTCTACTTCGCCGCTTCCAAGGAGCGGGTACGGGTCGTCTTCGACGAGACATTGGTCGATCTGACCCTGAGCAGTATTCACGCATTACGCGGCATCGCTCTGGCGGGGCGGATCCCGCCGCCGCTGGAAGATAGCCCCAAGTGCCCGCGCTGCTCTTTGGTGAATATTTGCATGCCAGACGAGGTGCGGTTTCTCAATACACCTGAAGCTCCCCCAAGGCCGCTTTTTCCATCCATCCACGAGGCCGTGCCCATGTACGTGCAATCTCCCCAAGCCTATGTACGAAAGGACGGAGAGCGGTTCGTGGTTGAAGTGGAAAAAGAGAAAGTGGCCGATGCACGCATCGGCGAGGTATCGCAGATGGCGCTTTTCGGTTACACGGCACTTACCGCGGGCGCCCTGCACGAATGCTTTCGCCGGGGGATTCCCGTTTCCTGGCACACCTATGGCGGCTGGTTTGTCGGCCACACCGTGGGCACGGGGCACCATAATGTAGAGACGCGAACGCACCAGTACCGCGCGAGCTTCGATTCCAATGCTTGCTTGCGGCTGGCACGTGGCTGGGTCAACGCGAAAATACTGAATTGCCGGACATTGCTTCGCCGTAACTGGAGGGGTTCCGCCGAAGGATGGGACGATCCGGACGAGGAGCCCTTCGAGCAGCCCGGCCCGGCCGCGGCAAGAGTTGAGGCGCCTACCGAACTGCTGGTGGCGCTTAAGGAGGATGCCGCGCATGCGCTTCGGGCGTCAGCGGCCGAGGTACTCCTTGGGATCGAAGGGGCAGCGGCGAGTAGGTATTTTCAGAATTTCGCATCACTGCTGAGGCACGACGCGGATAAGGAACTCACCTTCGATTTCATGGGTCGCAACCGCCGCCCGCCAAAAGATCCCGTCAACGCGTTGCTTTCGTTTGCCTATGCGATGCTCACCCGCGAATGGACCATCGCGCTTTCGGCCGTTGGGCTCGATCCTTACCGGGGCTTTTATCACCAGCCGCGTTTTGCCCGCCCAGCGCTCTCGCTCGACATGATGGAGCCGTTTCGGCCGCTTATCGCGGACTCCGCCGTTTTGACCGCCATCAATAACGAGGAGGTGCGCCCCACCGATTTCACTTCCTCGGCGGGTGCCTGCAATTTGAGCGACAGCGGCCGCAAGCGATTCATAGCCGTTTTCGAGCGGCGGATGGAGCATGAAATCACCCATCCCATTTTCAAATACCGCGTCAGTTACCGGCGCCTTCTCGAAGTTCAAGCGCGCTTACTGATCCGGCACTTGTCGGGAGAGATACCCGATTATCCCAATTTCGTGACGCGCTAGCCCGCATGTCTCACAGGGCGGGGGAAGATGGCGTGCTCATTTTACGAGTTAGGGCGAGACAGTTTTGGCTCGGACGTCTTGGCCGTATTGGACATACGGCCAAGACGGGCATGCCGAAAATGGCCGGCCCCTGGTGTGAGATTAACGCGCCAGCACCCGCGCAGCCCGTTGCCAGCGAGGGCGGAGATATCCGATTCATGGTGAGCCTTGGGCAAAGCGGGAGGCGTTGCATATTGGGGCGACCCGTGAGAAATGCAGGCTAGATCCATGGAGCACCTCTACGTGATCACCTACGACATATCCAGTCCCAAGCGCTGGCGCGCGATATTTGGAATTATGGAAGGCTATGGTGAATGGTTGCAGCTCTCAGTCTTTCAATGCCGGCTGAGCCGAATACGACTGGTACAACTCGAGGCTGCGTTGGGCGAGGCGATGAACCAGAAAGAGGATCATGTGTTGATCATGGATCTCGGCCCAGCGGACAGCATTTCCCCCAAGGTACGCAGTATGGGAAAATCTTTCCAAGCGGTAATTCGCAAGGCGCTCATCGTATAGCCCGTGGTTCTCGCCAAGCTCGGGATGACCGCACCTTTAGGGCCCCCTGATGGGAAATCCGAGGTGTAACTCGCCTGGTAGATGCGAGCGGTTGAATGCCGTGGGCTACCGGATAACCCCTCGCTAGGCGGTAAGCTCTTTAATATGCTGGAAATTTGGATACGTGAACGGTATGATTGATCCACTGCTTTTCCCAACTGGAATCGAGAACCGGAACCGCTCGCAAAGCTACCTGGAAATGGTTGTTTGGCGAGGGGTTCCACGAAGGCAGTTTTCCGAGGCAGTGATGCCTCGGCCTCATTGAAGCACTCTACGCTTTGGTTGTTCCGCCATATCACGCCGGTTTTCCGAGGCAGTGATGCCTCGGCCTCATTGAAGCCCGCCAAACAGCCCCCGCCGCGCCGGGCCAGCCGTTGTTTTCCGAGGCAGTGATGCCTCGGCCTCATTGAAGCAGACTTTGGTGGTGCGCGTAAAGCGATAAACCTTCCTGTTTTCCGAGGCAGTGATGCCTCGGCCTCATTGAAGCGAATCCTGTCGCGGTTGCTCTCGGTGCTCGTGGCGTTGTTTTCCGAGGCAGTGATGCCTCGGCCTCATTGAAGCTGGGCTTTCTCTCTCAGCCTGGGGGCGATGTACTACGTTTTCCGAGGCAGTGATGCCTCGGCCTCCTTGAAGCGCTGGCAACAAAAAACTTCCCGTTCCAGGAATCGCGTTTTCCGAGGCAGTGATGCCTCGGCCTCATTGAAGCTGTAGGTATCGCATACGCATTCCCCGTCCGCCCCAGTTTTCCGAGGCAGTGATGCCTCGGCCTCATTGAAGCCGTAAATCTTTCCATCAGTCGCTCGACATATAGGCGGTTTTCCGAGGCAGTGATGCCTCGGCCTCATTGAA
>JBJXGQ010000150.1:0-3286 GCA_046160525.1 Burkholderiales bacterium | reverse complement strand
GCAGGTGAAATATGGATAGCCGACCTGTCGGATGTACGCGCTCCGAAAGTGCGCAAGTACCTGGGTATCGGGAAGGAGCCCTACGACGCGCTGGTGACTCCCGGCGGCCGCTTCTATCTCGCCGGATTATTCGGCGAGGATGGACTGGCGCTACTCGATCTGTGGCACCCAGAGCGCGGCGTGAAGCGCATATTGAATGGGTACGGCCGCGGCGAAGAGAAACTCCCCGTTTACAAGATGCCCCATCTTGAAGGGTGGGCACTGGCTGGACGCACAGCCTATCTCCCCGCCATCGGCCGCCACGAAGTATTGCTGGTCGATAGCGAAACCTGGACCGAGGTTGGCCGCATACCGGTTGCCGGCCAGCCCGTGTTCGCCATGGCCAGCCCGGATGGGCGGCAGGTGTGGGTGAACTTCGCGCTGCCTCATAACGACCAGGTTCAGGTGATCGATACCGAGACGCGCAAGGTTGTGCAGACCTTGCATCCGGGCAAGGCGGTGCTGCACATGGAATTCACGCCGCGCGGGGAGAAGGTGTGGATCTCCGCGCGCGATGACGACCGCGTAGTGGCCTACGACACGGCTACCTTCGCCCAAACGGCGCAACTCAATGCCGATAAACCCAGCGGAATATTCTTCACCGCCCGGGCCTTCCGGATAGGGCTATGAACCCCTTGGAGCTACGGTTGATCAACGAGCATCAGCGCGGCTTTCCGCTGTGTCATGCGCCCTTTGCCGAAATCGCTCGCAAATTCTCGATGAAGGAAGAAGGGTTGTTGCACAAGGTAGCCGAGCTTATTCGCCGCGGGCTGGTGAGCCGCGTGGGCCCGGTATTCGCGCCGCAGGCGGTTGGGGCCAGCACCTTGGCAGCCCTCGAAGTTCCCGCACAGCGTGTGCCGGAAGTGGCGGCCTTGGTGAATCGCTACCCGCAAGTCAATCACAACTATTTGCGCGAACACCGCATCAATCTTTGGTTCGTCGCCACGGCAGCGGACAGCCAATGCCTGGCCCAGACACTTGAAAGCATCGAAGCGGCGGCGGGATGCGGAGCGTTGTTGCGCTGCCCGCTCATCGAGGAGTACCGAATCGATCTGGGCTTCGACCTCACCGGCGCGCCCTCCTATACCGAGGCGGCCACCTTCGTCCGCCGGACGCTCCAGCTCAACGAGGAAGAGCGGCGCATTGTGGGCGCGTTACAGAACGGACTGCCCATCGAGGCCCATCCCTACGAAAGAGTGGCGGAGAGGGCCGGCTTGAGCGAAGCGACTCTTCTCCAAAAGCTGCGGCACTGGACCGGTGAGGGCGTGATACGCCGCTTCGGTTTCGTCGCCCGCCATCTTGAATTGGGCTACAGCGCCAACGCTATGGTGGTATGGCAGGTACCGGAGACCCAAGCCCGCCACTTCGGCATGCGGCTCGCGCGCGAAGAAGGCGTCACGCTGTGTTATCTACGCGCGGCGGTGCCGCCCCGCTGGCCTTACAACCTCTATTGCATGGTGCACGCCCAGGAGAGGGCGACTGCCGAACAATGCATCGAACGCATCACCCAACGGACCGGCCTCCTACCCTACCCGCGTGCGGTGCTGTTCAGCACGGCAAGATACAAGCAGCGTGGCGCGCGCTACGGCGGGTCCATGGAGCTGGCCCATGTTTGAAACGCTCGACGCCACTGACCGCCTCATAGTCAACCAGCTGCAAGAGGGCTTTCCCATTTGCGAGCGTCCCTTCGAAGAGGCGGCGCGGCCCTTGGGGATTGGCGAGCAAGAACTCATAGAGCGCCTACGCCGCCTGCGCCAATCGGGTGTGTTGTCGCGCTTTGGCCCGCTGTATCAAGCCGAGCGCGCGGGCGGTGCGTTGGCCCTCGTGGCCATGAAAGTGCCGCCGGCCGATCTTGAATGGGTCGTGGGTATTCTCAATGCCCTGCCCGAGGTGGCTCACAACTATTTGCGCGAGCACGAGTTCAACGTTTGGTTCGTGCTGGCGGCGGAATCCGAAGCTCTCCTCGAAAGCGCGGCCACCCAGATCCATACCCAGACTGGTTACCCGGTAATGGTCATGCCCAAGCTCAAGGAGTATTTTCTGGACCTGAGATTGGCGGTATAGCGACCATGAGCGAAGCCACCCTCGACAGTACGGATCGTTTGCTCATCCTCGCCACGCAAGCAGGACTGCCACTCGTGCCGCACCCCTACGCCGAAGTGGCATCTCAGGCGGGCATTAGCGAAGCCGAGGTGATCGCCCGCATGCAGCGCCTTATGGCAGCCGGTGTGATCCGCCGCATCGCCGCGGTGCCCAATCATTATGCGTTGGGATACCGAGCCAACGGCATGTCCGTGTGGGATGTGCCGGACGAACGCGTGGACGAGTTAGGCCAAAGGGTGGGACAACTCACCTTCGTCAGCCATTGCTACCGCAGGCCCCGGCATCCGCCCGAATGGCCTTACAACCTCTTCGCCATGGTGCACGGGCGTACACGCGAGGAGACGCTCGCCCGGGTAAAGGAGATCGCGGCCGTGCTGGGCGGGCACTGCCGCGCTCATGACGTGTTGTATAGCACCCGCATCTTGAAAAAGACCGGGCTAAGACTGAGAACGCAAGGGGGCCCATGACATGTTGCGAATTACCCAGTATCTGCACGAGATTAGAAACCCAACTCCAATGCTTCCGAAGCGAGCGCCCCCGGGCCCGGTGGTGATTTGGAATTTGGTGCGCCGTTGAAACCTGTGCTGCGAACACTGTTACTCCATATCCGCCGACCGCGATTTTCCGGGAGAACTCTCGCGCCAGGAAGTTTTTTCCGTCATGGACGATCTCAAGGGTTTCGGTGTACCCGTCTTGATCCTCTCCGGCGGCGAGCCGCTCCTACGTACGGACATATTCGATATCGCCGCGCGTGCCAAGAGGATGGGCTTCTATGTGGGATTGTCCACCAACGGCACCTTGATCGACGCGAAAGAGGCGGCGCATCTCGCACAAACCGGCATGGATTACGTTGGTATCAGCCTGGACGGCAACGAGACCACTCATGACCGCTTTCGCCGCAAGGCCGGCGCGTACCGCGAGGCCTTGAACGGCATTCGTCTGTGCCGTGACGCAGGTCTCAAGGTAGGGGTTCGCTTCACCCTCACCCAGGGCAACGCTTGCGATCTGCCGCACATTCTCGGGCTGCTTGATGAGGAAAGAATAGAGAAGTTTTATCTCTCGCATCTCAACTATGGGGGGCGCGGCAACGTGAACAGGAAGAAGGATGCCTTCCTGCAGACCACGCGCGCTGCCATGGACCGAA
>JBJXGQ010000149.1:0-10601 GCA_046160525.1 Burkholderiales bacterium | reverse complement strand
AGTACCGGCAACGCGGAAGGCAGGAGCGAGCTTGAAGCCAATGCAATCATCAGCGCAAGGCGCGGAAGAACGATGGCATTGGCCAACAAAATCACCACGACACCAGTGGGTGCAATGCTCGCATCGGCTTGGGCGCGGCGCGCATAAAGCAAGGTGGTCGCCGTGGACGACACCATGCCTCCGAATATCCCCACTAGCGCGGCCCCATAGCGCGGGCCCACCAGGCGCAGCGCGATATAGCCCGCCAGGCTTAACCCCGAAATCAACACGACCATGAGCCAGATTTGGTAGGGATTGATGGCGCCGAACGGCCCCATGTTGCGGTTGGGTAGGATGGGCAGCACGATAAAGGAAAGCGCGCCAAACTGCAGGATGGAGACAATGTCGAGGCGCGTGAGCTGCTGGCTAATGCCACGCAGTTCCGCCTTGAAGTAGAGCAAGCTGGTCGCCACGATGGCCGCGGGCACGGCAATCCCGGAGTAGCCGTACCAGCACACCGCACCGAGGATGTAGCACAAGCAGATGGCCACTACTGTCGTGGTGCCAGGATCGTGGATCTCGTCCGCGCCGCGGGCATAAGCGGCGATTGTCATGCCTCCCACGATGGCCAAGCCCACCGGAAGCAACCAGGCACCTCCCACCTCTTCGCCCAAGAGCGCGATAAACGTCCCCAGCACCGCGGTCAAGGCAAAGGTGCGTAGCCCCGCCTTCGCCGCCGGGCTGCGCTCGCGCTCCAATCCCAGCAGCAATCCGATACCAAGACTGGTACCGAATATTTCGATCAGCTTGAGGTTATCGCCTAGAACAGCGCTGGCATCCATGGCAATCGTCAGCTCGGCCCAGGGCTAAGGTTGGCGTAGGAGATGCCGCCATCGACCGCGATGGTTTCGCCCACCACGTAATCCCCCGCGCGCGAGGCAAGGTAAATCGCGGCGCCCGCCATGTCTTCGTCGCGCCCGATGCGGCGCAACGGAGTGCGTGCGGCCACGACATCCGCTTGATCGCGGGCCGCGCGGTTCATCTCCGAAGCGAAAGGCCCTGGAGCGATGGCCGTGACCACGATGCGGTCGGATACCAGTTTTGCCGCTAAGCGTTGCGTGAGATAGATCAACGCCGCCTTGGATGCGTGATAGGAGTAGGTCTCAAGGGGATTCAAGCGTATCCCGTCGATGGAGGCGATGTTAATCACCTTGGATGGCCGTTCGGCGCTCGCGCCCGCCTTGAGCGCGCCGTGCAAGGCCTGAACGAGGAAGAACGGCGACTTGACGTTGAGGTTCATCACCTTGTCCCACCCGTGCTCGGGAAATTCAGCGAAGTCCGCGGCCCAGGCCGCGCCCGCGTTGTTCACCAGGATATCCAGCCGGGGCTCGCGCTGCTGGAATTCCTCCGCGAGAGCCCGGCATCCCGCCACTGTGGAAATATCCTGGGGTAGCGAGATGCACGTGCCGCCCTTGGCCGAAAGCTCCGCTGCCGTGGCATCGCAAGCCTGCGCCTTACGCGCCGAGATGTAGACCTTGGCGCCGTACTCGATGAAACCGGCGGCGATCATCTTGCCGATACCGCGCGAGCCGCCGGTAACAACTGCAGTGCGGCCTTCGAGCGAAAATAGGTTCTTCATCATAACAGTCTCTTCCTCCTTGCATGCTACGGGGTGCTCGCCTCTCCAAGGTACACTTCGCGCCTCGCCCTGGCTACGCTTCGAACATGAGATATTGGAACTTAATTCGGACATTCTCCAATTGGCCCCTTTACTTCGGCTTCAAGAGCGGGCTCGTCAAGACCGGGGAATTGGAGTTTCATACGCGCTCCGGATTGCGCATTTTCGTTCCGGCGCAGCTTATTGTCGAGTTCAAGGAGATTTTCTTCTCTGGAGCCTACTCCAGGGGGTTCGAATCTCTGGGCGCTTTGGAGAACGTCGTGGACATCGGTGCGAACGTAGGCTTCTTTTCCATGTTCGCCCTGCATGAATTCAAGGCCAAGAATGTTTTCGCGTACGAGCCAGTCCCGGCGAACTACTCGCAACTCACGAAGAATACGAGTGCCAACCGGTCATCATCGGTCCGGACTTTCCGCCTTGGCGTCAGCCGGGAATCCGGGCCGCGCGAGCTATCCTTGAACAGCACGCAAGAGTTCACGACCGCCGCCACCGTTGGCGGCCTCACGCACGAGAGCAACACGGCCGGCAACATCGTCATCGATTGCGTGGATCTGCGAACCGTGGTGACGGAGCACGTTGGCCAGCCCATCGATCTGCTCAAACTGGATTGCGAAGGGTCGGAGTACGACATTCTTTACAACGGAATGGCAGTGCTACCGAACATTCGCCGAATCGTCGCGGAATGCCACCATATCGACGACAAGAATCAGAACCAGGCGGCCCTCGCCTCATTTCTTCGGGACAAGGGCTATAGGGCTCTGGAGTCGGGGCCGATGATTTACGCGACAAGGTCCAGCGCATACGGCTGAAAAGCGCTAGGCATCGGGCCCTGCGTCCGCCATAACACTTTCAAGGTTCGGGAAACTTGCCCTTGCCGAAGTACGCCTCCAGTTGCAAGGTGAGCGAGGGTACTGGGTCGTAGTGCTGTTCCCTGGGATAGCTGATTTGCGGGCGAATCTCCATGACCATCCAATCCCGGTGGGCCCGGCGCCGGTAGCGCAGCGCGAGGGTGTAGGTTGTAGCTTCGATGGCAGGCTTAGTACGCGCGAACGCGCCGGCCTCCGCCGCTATCAACGAGCGGTCGTTGAGCCTTCTGGACAAGGTGATGACCTCGCTCAAATCGAAATAATCGTTGCTGTCCCGAAAGGTGGCGTTACTTGCCAGGATCAGGATGGTGGATGGCGATACTTCCCGCACGAACGCAAGGTCCGTCGCGGCCGAGGCTCCGTCCGCACGCCGCCACAGCAAGGTCTCGGACAATGGAATCCTCCACTGCCCCGCCTCGAAAATTCGTTGCGCACGCCCGCGCACGTAGGGGTCCAGGGAAGTTCCCTTGAGACGCAACCCCGTATCCGCCGAAAGATTCACCTTGAAGGTATCGGAAAATACGGCGCGCAAGCCCACGAACAAGTCGTCATCGACTTCGCGCCGTCTTAACGCCCGGTCCGCTTCAGTCTCCGATTGCGAGCGCGTAAGGGTGTCCAAACCGCGATCGACGATCAGCTGCAGCTTGTCGTTGGTACGGGGCAGCCGGATCTTGGCGCGGATGAGGGCGCGCAAATCGTGGTCGCCATCCTTTGGCCGCACGAACGTCATGGCACCGCCGAGTTGAATGTAGCTTTCGTTGGGCGCATCGGAGCTATCCGGACCAGCGAAAAGAGCGTCGGCTTTGCGCAAAAACGCTTCCACGTGGCTGGAGATTTTCTCGTGGGAGCTGTCCACCAATCCCGCTCTGGGCGGGCTTTCGGCGGGTTCGGCGCTCTCCTGAGCGGCGCCAAACTCAGCCAAGACCACTAAGCCTAAGAGCAAGACTCCGGAAATAACGCGCTTAATAGCGGACATTCAATCAAAAGTGCCTGAGCAATCCTGGTTCTCAATAACGACATGGGCGAGACATACTTTGGCTCCAGAGTTAGCGTCCGCCGAAACAGGGCAGACCCAGGCTGTCAATAACGGCCAGGATCCGCCATATTCTCAAACCGCGTGTATTCACCGAGGAAGGTCAGCCGCACGGTACCGATCGGGCCGTTACGCTGTTTCCCGATGATGACCTCCGCGATCCCCTTGTCCGCGGTGTCGGGGTTGTAGACTTCGTCCCGGTAGATGAAAAGAATTACATCTGCGTCTTGCTCGATCGCCCCCGAGTTATGACTGACGATGCCGTCCGCAAGCCAGGAGGCGGGGCCAGGTACGGTCAGATCGAACACCTCTTCCTCGCCATCGTCCGCTATCTCGACAACTCGGTCCCAAAAAAGATCATCCTCGGTCCAACGAAGCAAACTGTCCCGGTCGAGAGCTTTTGCGTAACTTCGAATTGTTTCGCGCGATGGGGCAAATTTGAAGTGCGCGCTACCGCCGTAGGACGTGCCTCGCATTGCCGCCATCCCGCGTTCAGTAACGCCTTGCGAACGCATGGCAGCGCGAACGTCCTGGAAGGCCTCCATGGGCAAGGTGTCAACGTTGGTATTGCTCCGAGCCTCTTTAAGCAAAGCGGACAGCCTCGCGGCAGGAGCGACCCGCGGACCAAAGGCGCCAATGTGATCCAGGAACCGAGCATGCTGGTCCGCGCCAGAAACATCTACCGTGAATACCGGGTTCTTCGATTTGGGCTGAAATACTGCTCTTATGCGAGCTACGATGCCAAATCGCAGCAGTAACGCAGCCACGTCACGCGCCAGCCCTTCACTGACCGTCGAAAAATATACCCTGCATGGCCCTTTGATTGGCTCTCGCACATAAATCGAACCGTCGGTCGCCCAGAGATGCCGCAGCAGCAGCGCAACCTGCCTGTTCTCTAATCGAAAAGCATCTGACGGTAAGCGCTTCTCTTTGGACCTTTGCCCGTAAATGCCTAGATTGCGCAACCATCGGTTCACCCCTTGCGGATGCCACCGGTTGCCATTGCCCGATAAAACCAGTTGATGCCATGCTCCTCGGCCCTGATGACGATTTACCGTACAACCGAGTTTACGCGCCGCATCAGCCACCGCCTCGCTATTCTCCTCAGACGCTGTGGTGTATCGAGGAGGTTGATGAACGATGTAACTTCCATCTCCCACGAGATGTCCGAGCAACGTTACTTCGGAGTCCTCCCACTTTATGGGCTCGAAACTTTCAGGGAGGCTGCGCGCGACCGCCATCCGGTCCCCTACACGCAATTCTCCGAGAGTTACCCATCCCGCGCCCGCCAACACTCTGTGCGCCGGCGTTGCGCGTAGATGACGGCCGCTGGCCAGCGAAACCTTCAAGACTTGCTTCCTGCCTACACACCACACTTTATCACTCGTTGCGCGTACTACCCGCCGGTCCCCGGAAACGGACAGCACTTCGGGTCGCTGGCCAACGAGATCTCTTATCGCTATGCGTCTTCCGCCGGCCAGCATCACCAGGGTTTCTCCCGTGACACACTCGCGTAGATCCGACATCACCGGCCGCTTATTAGGCCGCTGTTCGAGACTGCGGTTCAACTGGGACAAGGCGATGACCGGGCAGTTGAGTTCCTTGGCGAGCGCCTTGAGGGAACGAGAAATTTCCGAGATTTCCGTCGCGCGGTTCTCGCCTTGGCTGGAAGCGGACATGAGCTGGATGTAATCGATCACGATCACGCCGAGTTGCTTGTATTGGCGGTGCAAGCGGCGCGCGCGGGCGCGCAGTTCGAGCGCGTTGAGGGCGGGCGTTTCATCGATGTGAATAGGCGCATCGTTGAGTTTTCCCACGGCGTAAGTGAGGCGCTGCCACTCCTGGTCTTGCAGGCGCCCGGTGCGCAGCTTGTGTTGGTCCAGCTTTCCCGTGGAGCCGATCAGGCGCATCACCAACTGCGTGGCCGCCATCTCCATACTGAATATCCCCACAGGTAATCCCGCGCTCAAGGCCACGTGCTCGGCGATATTGAGGGCCAAGGCCGTGTTGTGCGTGACGATTTCGTCGTCGGTAATGTAAGTTCGGCTAGGGTGCGTCACCGCAATGCATTGTGTTTCCGCGACTCTCGTGGGCTCGATGGAAATGAATACAGGACGCCACTTTCGTACTGGCCGCGCTAGCGCTCGATTTCGCTTATGGTCCAGCAGGAATAAGAGTTTAGGATTATCGTGATGAATATTGCAAACGTAAGTCGTTAGGCCCGCCTTCGATTGCCCTCGGTAGGTGTACCGCGTGCGCTTGGAGGTCAGGGTGCACCACCCCCCCAATGACCGAACGAGAGCAACCATGGCCGTGGCCAAACGCTCGCTTGAGGAGGAAAATCGAATGCTCCCCCACTTTTCCACCCATCCGTCCGTGTCCAGTAGCCCCCGGACAAGATCGATTCGCGCTTCGCGTTCGGCCGTCATGTAGATCTCGGGAATAAACTTATCTTCGCTCTTGATATCCCATAGCCCGAGACCAGTGAGCGCTTCCTTGAGTGCATTCGGCGCGACGCCGCGAACGCCCTTTCGGTGGTGTCCGGCGCTTTGAACTACTCGCCAATCGTACCCGCCCGCAGCACGCAATTCGAATTGCGTGCCAAGCCGCTCCTGCATCCTGCCGAGCATTTCCCGCTCCGCGGTGGAAAATCTGACCGAGCCGCCCGCGAGATTGCCGTCCCCCAGCAAGCTGCCAAGGAGCCATGGATCGATTGGCAGCACTTCTGTATGTCCATGCTTGCCGTTGTGCGTGTCAATCCACAAGCGGTGGCGATAACGCACACGGGTTAGCATCTGCGCAATTTTTTCAGTGGAAAGCAAGCGCGGTGTATCCCACTCCCTATAGTGGACTTGCCATAAATGCTCCGCGCAACATTCCGTGGCGCGTCCATCCGAAAAGCGCACTCTGAAAACTTGGCGGAGTCCCTGCGGATATAGCCCGCTCACCAAGGACCGGTTGCCATCCACCGAAGCGAGTTCGTCGCCAAGCTTCAGCTCTCCCATCGCCTTCCAGCCGGAAAGCGTTTTCACCTTCGCATCGAGTGGCTGGGCCTTCCCCATGCTTGGGCGTCCCGCCACGATCACCAAGTCTCCGCCTTGCAGCCCGGAAGTCATGCGGTCGATATCCAGATAACCCGTGGGCACGCCCGTCACGTCGCTGGGATTCTCGCGGTTGTAGAGCAAGTCGATGCGCTCCACCACTTGGGTAAGCAGCGGGGGCATGTCTTGAAAACCTTGCTTGCCGCGCGATCCTAGTTCGGCGATTTGGAAGATGCTCGACTCGGCTTCGTCCAGTATCTGGGACGCGTCGCGCCCCATGGGGTTGAAAGCCGAATCCGTGATGCCCGTTGCGGTTTCCGCCAGCCGGCGCAGGATCGCGCGTTCGCGCACGATCTCGGCGTAGCGGCGAATGTTGGCGGCGCTCGGAATGTTTTGCGCCAAGCCGCTCAAGTAGGGTATGCCGCCGGCGGCTTGAAGTTCTTGCGTGCTCTCCAAACTCTCGGAGACGGTGATGATGTCCGCCGGCCGCGACTTCTCCATCAAGCGTGTGATGTGCCGGTAGATCAGGCGGTGATCGGCGCGGTAGAAGTCCGCTTCGGTGACAACGTCGGCGATGCGGTCCCAGGCCGAGTTGTCGAGCAGCAAACCGCCGAGCACGCTTTGCTCGGATTCCAGGGAGTGAGGCGGAAGACGCAGCGACTCGACGTCGCCGTCACGAGGGGATTGAGCCATACCGCATTGTATCCATCGCAAAAGCAAAAGGGGCTCTTGCGAGCCCCCTTTTTGCCGAACTCGCGGTTCGAGACTACGCTTCGCGAATCACCGTCACCTTGATATTGGCCTTGACGTCGGCGTGCAGGTCAAGGACGACGTCATGCTCGCCCACTTGCTTGAGCGGCCCAGTGGATAAACGCACCGCGGACTTGGGGATATCGTGCCCTAACGCCTTGAGCGCATCGGAAATGTCGTGGTTGGTGACGGAGCCAAACAGGCGCCCGTCCACGCCCGCTTTCTGCGTGATGCTGACAACCAAACCTTCCAGCCGGGCGCCATAGGCTTGCGCCCGTGCCAGGGTATCGCTTTGAGCCATCTCCAATTCGGCGCGGCGTTTCTCGAATTCGCTCATGTTCTCGGGCGTGGCGCGGCGTGCCTTGCCCTTCGGGATGAGAAAGTTACGGGCGTAGCCAGGCTTGACCTTCACCACGTCGCCCAACTGGCCCAGATTGATGACCTTCTCCAGAAGAATAATTTGCATGGTCTGGTCCCCTTAATGTAGGTCGGTGTAGTGCAGCAAGCCCAGGAAGCGCGCGCGGCGGATGGCGATGCCTAGCTGGCGCTGGAAGCGGGCCTTGGTGCCGGTGATGCGCGCCGGAATGATGCGGCCGTTCTCGTTGATGAACTCCTTCAGGACATCGATATCCTTATAGTCGATCTCTTTCACGCCCTCCGCGGTGAAGCGGCAAAACTTGCGGCGCTTGAACAAGGGCCGGTTGTTGCGGTCGTCTTTCTTCTTGTCTTTGTTCCTGTTGCGATTAAACGGTGGCATGTGCGCTCCTGTCTTTGGCTATTCGGGCACCACGATCTGCGTGGCGCAAAGTATGAGTGTTGAACTGCGTTGGCTGCGTTTGGCGAGAAATCCTTGAACATGCACCGCCTCGCCCTCCTTGATCTCGTTCAAGCGCATGGCCATATCGGCAACGCCTTGAACTTCGACTTCCACTTCCACCGCCCTCGGGATCTTGCCCTGCGCCTGCACCGAGCTGTGTTTGACAGCGCACTCGGTAACAGGGATTCCGGCCGGCGTATAACGAAGCGGTTGTTTTCTTAGGAGGATACCTTCCAGGTCGATGCGGTTGTTCAGAAGTTCCCCTAAACCGCGGGCTGCTCTTCCGCCGCGCCGCGCGGCTCTTCCATCGCGGCCGGATGCAATACGGACTTGGACTTCTCTTCCTTCATCATGGGCGAGGGTGCTGTCACCGGAGCGCTCATTTTCACGGTGAGGTGGCGCAGTACCGCGTCGTTAAATTTGAAGGCGTGCTCGAATTCGTCCAGGGTTTCCTGGTCGCACTCGATGTTCATCAGAACGTAGTGCGCCTTGTGGACCTTTTGAACGGGGAAGGTCATCTGCCTGCGTCCCCAGTCTTCCAGGCGGTGGATCTTGCCGTTTCGGCTGGTCACCATGCCGCGGTAGCGCTCGATCATGGCGGGCACTTGCTCGCTCTGATCCGGGTGGACGATAAATACCATCTCGTAATGTCGCATCAAGTCTCCTTATGGGTAAATGCCTCCCGCCAGCGGAGCGGGCGCTCCAGGCAACTGCGGTGAGGCAAGGATTTGCGAAGGGGGCGGATTATACAGAAAAGTCCTGGCTGGCCGCCATCGTGTTGAACTCAGGCCAAGACTCGCGCATAGTGTGGCTGTGTGGGATAGCGCACATACGTTGCGTGCTGCTTCAGTGTAAATAGGCCTACCCGGTGCACAGCACATCGGAAAAGCGCCATATCAAGCAGTCCCAAGCCGCTCGCGCCTGCGAGCAAATCAAGTTCCTAATTCAGACAGGACTGCAAAATTGAAGGTGAGCAGCAATAACCTCCGTGCAACCTTGATTGATCTGTGGGCACGCCTGCGCGCAAACGCCAGAGAACAAAAATACGCCGGCGGCGAGCCGCCTCTGCGCTCGGAACTCTTCAGCGCCGATCAGATGAAACAGCATGGCAGGGTTTTGGCGAGCCGTCACAAGCTCAGTCCGGGACGCCCCGCGGACCAGCTACTGGCACGGCTGGGTGAGAATGAAGACATCTTGGTGGAAGCCTGCGACCTGCTAACGCAGGCGATCAAGGCGAACCGCCGAATTGTCCCCGCCGGCGAATGGCTGCTCGACAACTTCTACCTCATCGAAGAACAAATTCGCACGGCCCGGCGGCACCTGCCAAAAGCTTACAGCCGGGAACTGCCGCATTTAATAGACGGCCCATCGGAAGGGCTTCCGCGCGTGTACGACATCGCCCTGGAGACCATCGCGCATGGCGATGGACGCGTGGATCCGGAAAGTTTGAGCAGTTTCGTGGCGGCCTACCAAAGCGTCACCGCACTGAAGTTGGGCGAACTTTGGGCGATTCCCATCATGCTGCGCCTGGCGCTGATCGAGAACCTCCGGCGCGTGGGCACGCGCATCGCCGCGGACCGAATCGGACGCAACCGGGCCGATTATTGGGCCGACCTGATGACCGACATCGCGGAGAAGGACCCGAAGAGCCTGATTTTAATCATCGCGGACATGGCGCGCTCGGGCTTGCCAATGACGAGTTCGTTCGTCGCGGAATTCGCGCGCCGGTTGCAAGGACAAAGCCCCGCTTTGGCGTTGCCTCTGACCTGGATAGAACAACTACTCGCGGAGTCGGGCCAGACCATCGAGCAAACGGTCCAGTCGGAAATCCAGCAGCAGGCCGCCGATCAGATCTCGATCAGTAACAGCATCGGCAGCTTGCGCTTTCTGGAGGCGATGGACTGGCGCGAATTCGTCGAGACCATGAGCGCGGTCGAGCAAAAACTGCGGGAGGATCCCGGCGGCATCTATGGAAAAATGGATTTCGGCACCCGTGACCGCTACCGTCACGTCATCGAGGAAACGGCGAAGATGAGCGCCCTGTCCGAAGCCGAGGTGGCGCGCAAAGCCGTCCAACTCGCGCATGACGGAGCCGCCCGGAGTAGTCTCGATGACCGCAGCGCGCATGTCGGGTTCTACCTGGCCGGGAAGGGATTGCCCCAGCTCGAGCGTATGGTTCAGGTTCGCCTTCCCGCCTTTAAAGCCGTGCGGCGGATGTGCGGCCAGTTTCCTCTGCTGCTCTATCTCGGGACGATCTCGCTCATGGCGGGGAGTCTCACCGCGGGTCTGCTGCAAATGGCCTATGACGGCGGTATGCAGGGTTGGGCACTCGCCCCGGTAGGCCTTGTCTGCCTGCTATGTACAAGCCAACTGGCCGTCGCGCTCGTGAACTGGCTGGTTACACAAGTAACGACACCGCATCTGCTGCCGCGTATGG
>JBJXGQ010000148.1:0-17581 GCA_046160525.1 Burkholderiales bacterium | reverse complement strand
CTCATCCCTCACCCCTCCTCCCTCACCCCTCACCCCTCACCCCTCACCCCTCACCCCTTAAGCCTCACGCCTCACGTACACCATGCCTCCCCAGCGCCCACCCCACATGCTCCCTTACCACCTCCGACGGATCGTTGGCGCGCGCTCTTAGCGCACTAACAACTTCCGCACTCGTAGGCGCATTGCCCAGCGCGACGGCGATGTTGCGCAACCAGCGCTCATATCCGATGCGGCGAATGGCGGAGCCTTGCATGCGGCTGAGGAATTGTTGTTCGCTCCAGGCGAATAGTTCCGCCAAGCCAACATCGTCCAAGCCGTGGCGGATGGCGAAATCGGGTTCCAGGGTAGGCTGCGCGAATTTGTTCCATGGGCACACGAGCTGGCAGTCATCGCAGCCGTAGATGCGGTTCCCCATCAAGGGCCGCAAGGGTTCCGGAATGCTGCCCGGATGCTCGATGGTGAGGTAGGAAATACACCGGCGCGCGTCCACGACATACGGCGCGACGATGGCACCTGTGGGGCATATATCGATGCAGCGCTCGCAAGTGCCGCAGTGTTCCTCGATGGGTGCGTCGGGGGGGAGGGGTAAGTCGGTGTAGATCTCGCCTAGGAAGAACCAGGAACCCGCCTCGCGATTGAGTAGCAAGCTGTGCTTTCCGCGCCATCCCAGTGCGGCTTGCGCCGCCAATTCCACTTCCATGACCGGTGCGCTGTCGGTAAATACGCGGTAGTTGAAAGAGCCCACTTCGCGGGCGATGCGATCGCAGAGTTTCTGCAAGCGGCCGCGAAGAACCTTGTGGTAATCGCGCCCAAGGGCGTAGCGGGAAATGTAGGCGCGCTCGGGCCGGTTCAGTAATTCCCCGGCGGCCATTGCATTTTCGGGTTGGTAGTTCATGCGGGCGGAGATCACTCGCAGGGTCCCAGGGACCAGTTCTGGCGGCCGGGCGCGGGTGGCGCCGTGGCGCTCGAAGTACTTCATTTCGCCGTGGTAGCCGCGCGCGAGCCACTCCATCAAACGTGCCTCCGCGCCGGACAATTCCACACTGGCGATTCCGATTTCCTGAAAACCTAGCGCGCGCGCCCAATCGCGTATGCGGTCCTTAAGCGCCGGGTCGGTGTGTGGCATGGCTTTGTGGAGGGGGCTGAAACTCAATTTTGTGGCAAAAGAGCCGATATGTAACTTCGACTGCCTCAGGTTTCAGGTGGCCGCTCAATTCGTTGTGTTTCAAGTTCGCTATCCCATCGCAGGGTAAAAACGCAGTGCCCAAACGTTACACTCCCCAAGACCTCGTCGCGACCTTTTCCAAGTTAAGTTCACTGCCCGAGGTCTATCTCAAGATCCGGGAGGCGGTCGAGTCACCCGATTCATCGGCACGCGAGGTTGCGCAACTCATCTCGTCGGACCCGGCGATTTCCGCGCGCCTGCTCAAGGTAGTAAATTCCGTGGTGTACGGCATGCCCCGCGGAGTGGAAAGCGTGGTGCAGGCGGTGAACATTCTCGGCATGCAACCCATTCACGACATTATCCTCGCGAGTTCCGTCACGACTACGTTCGCGGGTGTGCCTTACGGACTGATGAATGTCCGCCGCTTCTGGTCTCACAGCCTGCTGTGCGCGCTGACCGCACGCGCCTTGGGTAAACGCGCGAATCTGGTGGATCACGAACGCCTGTTTTTGGTGGGACTACTCAGCCGCGTTGGCCACTTGGTGATGTACGACAAAATTCCGCAACTGACCGCCGTGGCTCTGAGCCACTCCGAACGCACGGGACAACCTCTGTTCGCCGCGGAGCGCCAACTCATTGGATGCGACTACGCAGCCGTGGGGGGCGATCTACTGGCGCGCTGGCGCCTACCGGAGACCATCGTGGCAATGGTCCAGGATCACGTTGAACCCGAACAGGCGCATTCCTCCGCCATCGGCGCCGCCATCGTTAACCTGGCGGCCGCAGTTGCCGGCGCCGCAACTTCATCCACGGGGCACGTGAATACCGCTAAGCTGGACCCCTACCTTTGGGAGGCCACTGGCTTGACGCCGGAATCCTTGGCGGATGTGGAAAAGAAAGCCGGTGCCGAGTTCGTGGAAACGGCGAAGGTCTTTGTACCTACCCTCGCCGAAGTGGCCTAGGCCGTTCTGAGCTTGGCCGCGGCGGCCAAGGCCCACGAGGGTACTACGGGTGCGGAAGGCGCAGCCCAGCCCAGGGTGTGCAAAGAGCGGCTCTCCCCGTGCTTCATGACGAAGAATTCCTCTTCCTTGAGGCCCGCTTCCCGGCGCGCGAGAGCCAAGCGGTGCGGGGGTTCATCGAAAGGCTCATCGGCCAGCACGAAGGTTCCCCAATGCATGCCCACGGAGTGCCGGGCACCGATGTCCCGGTGGATTTTCACGGCCTCCTCGGGATTCACGTGGATCGCTCCCATGATCCAACGCGGCTCATCGGCGCCGATGGGTAAGGCCGCGAGATTAATAGGGGCGAATCTTCGCCCGATCTCCAGAAAGTCAGCGGAATACCCGGTGTCGCCAGCAAAAAAGAAACGGAAGTCCGGGTGGTCAATGATCCACCCGCCCCATAGGGTTTTATTGCGGTCCCACGGGGTGCGGGCGCTCCAGTGCTGGGCGGGCACGAAGTGAAAAGTGAGCCCCTTGTCCTGGACCCATTGCCACCAATCCAGCTCCACGCACTTGGCATAGCCCGCGCCGTGCATCCAAGCCTTAAGGCCCAGGGGCACGAAGAAGCGCGGGGACCCGCTAGCTTGTTTCATTAAATGCCGCACAGTCCCCCTGTCCAGATGATCGTAGTGGTTGTGCGAAATCACCACGATGTGGATATGCGGCAAGTCGTGGAATGCGAGGGCCGGTGGCACCACGCGCTTGGGGCCGGAGAAAGCGAAGGGGGACGCCCGGCCGGTAAGGTGGGGGTCCGTGAGGATATTCACCCCGCCCATCTGAAGCAGGAATGTAGCGTGGCCCAACCAGGTGATGACGGGTTCCGAGCGGTTGGCCTTTAGAAATTGCACGTCGGGCTTGACGCTATCCACCCTGTAGCCGCCGGCTGGAGCCTTGGGGAGCTTCTTCGACGAGCGCTCGCGCTGCCAGCGCCAGAAGCTGCCGCGAGAGACGATCTCGTGATTGTTGCGAAATCCGTTGGGAGTGTGATGGGATCTAGGTAAATTCATCGGGCCAAAATAGCAGCGACCTCAAGGGACACTTGGTGAACGGAACAAGTTCCGCTGGCTGTACCGGCATCAAATCGCTTGTTTACCTTGTTTACCCAACTGGTGCCGAAGGGCGGCCACGCTCTGCTGAGCACCTTCCATGTTGGGGTTGACTTCCAACGCGCGCTCGAAATATTCCAGGGCCTGTTCCAGTTTGCCAAGGCGCATATAGATCAAACCGTAGCCGGACAAGGCGCCAAAATGATAGGGATTGCGTTGCATGACCTCCTCGCAATCCTTGAGCGACATCTCATAATTCCCGAGGAGATAGTACACGGTCGCGCGCTTATTCCAGCCTTCGGCGAAATCCGGTTTGAGTTCCACGATCTTGCTAAAAGTATCCACCGCCAGCGCCATGCGCCCCTCGCTCATCTGCTTGACGCCGGATTTGAATAGCGCATCGACCTGCTGGTCTCCCGGCCGGCTCCACAGTTGTACCAATGCGCCTTCGGCTACGAGGCGTACCTCGGAATTTTCGTCTCTCAATGCTTCGGCGAGAGCACCCAGATCCTCCATGGCTCCACGCTCGCCTAGCCACAGGACGGCATCGCGGCGCACCTGGGCAGAGGGATGAGACAGGCCTTGCAGGGCATCTTGCCGAGACTCTAGCCCGGCCGCCCAAGAAAGAGATTGGAGCCCCAGCAATACCAAACCTCCAATCCAGCAGATTATGCGTTGCTTGCGCCTATCGCTCATGATCGTCTCCTGGCTGCCCTGCATGGGTTGCACCGCTTACAATGCAAGCCGAATTCTACGCCCAGCAAGCGTACATACCACCGAGAGGCCGAACCATGACGAAGCTTGAAGCCGCGCGCAATGTTCCCACCGCCTTGCCCCCGCCCGCAACCGCCGGCATGCCACTCTCCGAGGTGGACACGCCCGCGCTGCTGCTGGATCTGGATGCTTTCGAGTACAACTTGAAGGCCCTCAACGATAGCCTCGCCGGTACCAATGTCCGCGTGCGGCCCCACGCGAAGTCCCACAAGTGCCCGGAAATCGCCCGCCGCCAAATGGCGCTGGGGGCCGTGGGTATTTGTTGCCAGAAAACCAGTGAAGCAGAAGCCTTCGTGCGCAATGGCGTTACCAATGTGCTGGTGGCGAATGAGGTCGTCGGCGAGCAGAAATTGAAACGCCTGGCAGCCTTGGCGAAGGTGGCGGCCATGGGTGTGTGCGTGGATAACGCCACTAACGTGCGCGCCTTGGAAGTTGCCATGGCGGGTGTGGATGCCCTCATCAACGTGCTGGTCGAAGTCGATGTTGGTGCTGCGCGCTGTGGTGTGCTGCCAGGCCCCGAAACGGTCGCGCTGGCGCGAGCGGTGGCGGCCTCTCCCCATTTGCGCTTCGCGGGTATTCAAGCCTACCAAGGTGCCGCGCAACATCTACGCACGCCCGAAGCGCGCGCGAATGCCATTCGGGCCGCGGTGGAAAGCGTGGAAGTGTGCGTGGCGGGACTCAAGGCAGCCGGCCTCGCCCCGCAGATCATCGCGGGGGCTGGGACGGGCACTTATCTCAACGAGGCCACCAGCGGTCTGTACAACGAGTTGCAGGTGGGTTCCTACATCTTCATGGACGCGGACTACCAGCGCAACCTCGAAGCGGACGGGAAGCCCGTGCGCACTTTCCGCCAGAGCCTATACATCCTCTCCACCGTGATGAGCCGCCCGGTGAAGAATCGCGCCGTGGTGGACGTTGGCCTCAAGGCCCATAGTGTGGATTCCGGCATGCCGGGAGTCGCGGATCTCGAAGGTGCGCGCTACCTAAAAGCATCCGATGAACACGGTGTGCTCGAACTGACCACCACGGACGCCAAGCTTGGGCAAAAGGTTCGCCTCATACCCGGCCACTGCGATCCCACGGTGAATCTCTACGACTGGCTGGTGTGCTATCGCGGAGACCGCGTGGAAGACATCTGGCCCATCAGCGCGCGCGGCGCCTTCTATTAGGGCCATACGACCAATGTCCGTCCCCAAGAGCTTCCAGTTCGATACCCTGAGCCTGCACGCCGGCCAGCAGCCCGACCCGCAACATGGCGCTCGTGCCGTCCCTATCTATCACACCACGTCCTACGTATTTCGCGACACGGACTACGCGGCCTCGTTGTTCAACATGGAGCGCGGCGGCCATGTCTATTCGCGCATCACCAATCCCACGAACGCCGTGCTGGAGGAGCGCATCGCGGCACTGGAAGGCGGCGTGGGTGCCATTGCCACCGCTAGCGGGCAAGCGGCCTTGCACTTGGCGGTGGCCACCCTCATGGGTGCGGGTTCGCATATCGTGGCTTCCCGCTCGCTCTACGGCGGCTCGCATAATCTGCTGCACTACACCCTATCGCGCTTTGGCATTGAAACCACTTTCGTGAATCCGCGCGATGTGGATGCGTTTCGCGCCGCCATGCGTCCTAATACCCGGCTCGTCTTCGGCGAGACGCTGGGAAACCCTGGGCTCGACGTGCTGGACATTCCGCGCGTGGCCGAAGTGGCGCACGCTCACGGGGTGCCGTTGTTGGTGGATTCGACCTTTACCACGCCATACCTGATGCGGCCCTTCGATCTGGGTGCGGATCTGCTCTATCACTCGGCCACCAAGTTCCTCGGCGGGCACGGAGTGGCCATCGGCGGCCTATTGGTGGACGCAGGCATCTTCGATTGGGACAAGTCCGGGAAATTTCCCACCCTGACGCAACCCTACCCAGGGTTCCACAACATGATCTTCACCGAGGAATCCACGGTGGGAGCTTTTCTCCTGCGAGCGCGCCGGGAAGGCTTGCGCGATTTCGGCGCTTGTATGAGCCCCATGAACGCTTTTCAGATTTTGCAAGGCGTGGAAACCTTGCCCTTGCGCATGGAGAAACACGTCGCCAACACGCGCAAGATCGCCGCTCACTTGAAATCCCAAGGGGCTGTAGTGTCCGTGTCCTATCCCGAACTTGCGGATCATCCCGATCACGAACTTGCCAAGCGCTTGCTGCCGAAAGGCTGCGGCGCTGTCTTCAGCTTTGAACTAAAGGGGGGCCGGCCCGCGGGCCGCAAGTTCATCGAGAACCTGCGCGTGTTTTCGCACTTGGCCAATGTGGGAGATGCGAAATCCCTGGTCATTCATCCTGCTTCCACGACGCACTTTCGCATGGATGAAGCCGCCCTGCGCGCTGCTGGCATCAGCGAGGGAACCGTGCGCCTGTCCATCGGGCTGGAGGATGCGGGCGATCTCATCGAGGATTTGGAACGCGCCCTTAAGATATCGCAGGCGGCTTGAGCACACAAAAATGTTCTTCACCACAGAGACACAGAGGGCACAGAGGGAAACAACAACTTATCGCAACTCTGTGCGTAAGGCGGCTTGTAAGCACCCTGATTCAACGGGTTTCTCTCTCTGTGTCTCTGTGTCTCTGTGGTTCAAGCCGCTTGTAGATTGCGAGAATTCATGACGCAAGAGTCTTCCGCTCCTGTTTTATTCGAGGAGCACCGTACCGCTGAGGGCGCGCGTGTTGGAGTCGCCCGGTTGAATGCAGAGCGTTCACTCAATGCGCTCACCTTGCAGATGATCGATTTACTGGGCGAACGCATGCGCGCCTGGGCGAGTGACGCTGGTATCGTGCTGGTGATATTGGAAGGCGCGGGCGAGCGCGCCTTTTGCGCAGGCGCGGATTTGCATCAAATGTACAAGACCATTGTCGCGCACCATGCCTCGCCACAGCGCGAGGATATTCTCGGCAACGCTCACGCGTTGAATTTCTTCACGCGCGAATACCGGTTGGATTATTTGATCCACACCTATCCCAAACCGGTATTGATCTGGGGGCACGGTGTTGTCATGGGCGGGGGCATGGGGCTCGCGGTGGGAGCAAGCCATCGTGTGGTGACAGAGCATGCGCGGGTGGCCATGCCGGAAATCAACATCGGGCTCTACGCCGATGTGGGCGGGAGTTGGTTTCTCAACCGGGCGCCGGGCAAGACAGGACTTTTTCTCGCGCTGACGGCTGCCCAGCTCAATGCCACGGATGCGATCTTCGCGGGGCTTGCGGACTACCAGATTCCCCACGCGCACAAAGCCCAAGTCATGGCGCGCATTCTTCAATGTAAATGGGAAGGTAGTGCTGGGTGCGATAGACACCACCTTACGAATCTTCTTCTTGAGTTCACGGCCAAGGATAGCGCTCAGGGCCCCCTGCGCCAGCATTTCGATCTGATCAATACACTGTGCGCGCACGCTGATGTGGCGAAAATTGTGGCCGGAATCACGGGACTGAAAACGCAGGATGCTTGGCTCACGCGTGCCGCTGCAACCCTTGCCGCTGGCTCTCCGAGCACCGCCGCTTTATCAGCCGCCCTGCAAGAGCGGCTCAGGCTATGTTCCCTGGCGGAGGTCTTTCGCGCTGAACTGGTGGCATCCTTGGTCTGTACCGCGCGCCCGGACCTGGCCGAAGGCATTCGCGCGCTCTTGATCGACAAAGACCGCCATCCTCGCTGGCAGCCCGCGACAATTGCGCAGGTCACGCCGGATTGGATAGACGGATACTTCAAGAGCCCGTGGCCGGCGCAAGAGCACCCGCTTGCGGATCTTTAACTACCCGCCGTAAAACGCGGGAGTGTGTAGGTCCTCAGGAAAAGAATATGCGATCCACGGCCCAATAAATACCCAATGCCAAAATGATCGCGGACACGCTCCATACAAAGCGTTTGCGGTGGACGGAATCCAAGGCCGCATCCTTCCAAACCCGGCCCGTGAGGAAGATCGCGGCGAATGCCAAAGCCACGATGACCAGTTGCCCGGCCTCGACCCCCACGTTGAAGGACGCCAGCGCCCAGCCGATGCGCTCTTGCGGAATGCCGTATTCGCGTAGCACCGAAGCGAAACCGAAACCGTGGATGAGCCCGAAGAGGAAGGTGACGATCCAGCGGCGGCCGATGTCGCGCACAAAAAAATTCTCCGCCGCGACGTAGACGATGCTCAGCGCGATCATGGTTTCGACCAGTTGCGATGGCGGTTGAACGACACCCAGCACGGCGAGACTAAGCGTGATGGAATGCGCCACGGTGAATGCCGTGACAACGGCGGCCAAGGGCCAGAATTTTCGGCCCCACAGAATCACCGCGATCAGAAAGGCGATGTGGTCGTAGCCGATGGCGATATGTTCTACGCCCGCCAAGAAGTAGCGCCACAGCACTTCACCTAGCGCCGGCTCCGTGCGCGCGAGGCGAACTGTCGTGTTGGAGGCACCGAGCAACGCGAAAGCCCGTGCGTCACCCGATGCCGTCACCATATGCCGTGCCGCGGGATCGATCTCCTGGAACAAAGTCGTCTCGAAGTCCACGGGGGGGCCGGCATCGCAGGCCCAGCGCAAGGTTGCCAGCACATGATCGCCCTTCGCCGTCAAGCTTTCTCCTGTCCCCTTGCAGCGCTGGCCGCCAGTTTGGGTGGGACCGGCTTTGGCCAGCAAGTACTCGAACACGCGGGTTTGATTGGCAGCGGCCATCTCAGGCGATACCTTGCCCTCCGGGGTGTTCAACTTGATGCTCAGTGCCACTTCCAAGTCCAGGCTATTGACTTCCAGTACTCCCGTGGCACTTGAACCCTTGATGCTCAACTGCGAACTGCTCAGGCGGGTGTTGTGAGCGATGCTTTCGCCCGGACAAAGGAGCAAGGCGGCGAACAAGGCAAATGAAGCTGGCATCGCCAGTGCTAAACTGAGTCTCATATCAATTTTTATTTACAACGATCATGGCTGGATACGTCTCGGAAACCACTTTGTTCTTGCGCGAATTCCTCTCCAAAAATCCCCAGGTCGTGGAAAAGCAGAAAAAACACCGCGCAACCTGGTGGGACCGCCCCCAGGACTTCGAGCAAAACAAGAAGTTGGAAGAGTCGAAGATCGAGCAACAAGCCTACGTGTACTACAACAAACCGTAGGCCTTCACGGCTGGCCGCGCATTCTAAAGTCTTCGGCTAAATCAAAACCCCACGCCCACCCTCAAGCCGTAGGAGACGGCGTCGCCGGTTTTATCCGCCTCGAAGGTGAAGCTCGCAAGCAGCAAGTTGGCGCGCAATCCGGCGAAGAGCTTGGGATAAGAGAAGTTTTCCCCTCCCAGGCCCGGCACGCCGTTGGGTTTACTGCTCACCCAAACATATCCGGCACCGGCATAAGGGGTGACCAGCAATATTTTCTTCGAGATACTGAAGTCCAGTCCCTTGGTGTCGAAATCCAGTTGGCCGATACCCGTGAGCTGGGTGTAACTCCCTCGCACCGAAACGGCCGGCATTACCGTGCTACCCGCCACGATGGCGTAACGCGCTTCCACGCCCCAGTACTTGATATCCGTACCCGCGAGATAAGAGTAGCTCGCCCCTATATCGATGTCCCAGGGCAAACCCTTCATCACTCGAATCTGCGCGAAAGGCAGCGAGGAGGGAACCGAATCGCTGCTGGCCTGCTCGATCAGATCGTGGTGCTTTAAGCTGGTGACCGTGATATTGAGTCCCACATCGAATCCCGTTATACCCAAAGGTGCCGAGGGTACGTAAGACTTGGAACTCAGAGCCGCTCCGAGATCCTCCGAAACCAGGCGAAACCCGGCTTGGCCCAGGTTTTGTAGCTGGTCGAGTTCACCCGCAAACGCGGTTGGAACCGCGAACAGCATTGCAAGAAATACGGCATTGGGCATTGAGCGAGCCATTATCGGTCCTTGTATGTGAGCAGCCAAATGACTCTATCATACCGGCCCGGCCTCTCTTTACAGGAGTATTTCCATGCCGCATCTTCGTCTGGTAATCGCCAACAAAAACTACTCCTCATGGTCCATGCGTCCTTGGGTGGCCCTCACCCAGGCGGGCATCGCCTTTGAGGAAGTACTGCTGAAGTTCAACGATGATGTCTCCGTGCGCGGCATCGAGGGGTTGTCGCCGACGGGAAAAGTACCCGTGCTATGGATCGATAACGAACCGGTCTGGGATTCGCTCGCCATCATGGAAACCGTGGCGGAGATGTTTCCCGCCAAGAGTCTGTGGCCAACGCAGCCTTCGGCGCGTGCCCATGCGCGCGCCATGTGCGCCGAAATGCATTCCGGTTTCGGGAATTTACGCGGCAACATGCCGATGAACATTCGCTCTTCGCATCCCGGTAAGGGCCGCTCGCCCGCGGTGGAAAAGGACATCGCGCGCGTCGTGCAAATTTGGGAAAGCTGCCGAGTCCGGTTTGGTACCGGTGGTGATCTGTTGTTCGGGAACTTCACCATCGCCGACGCCATGTTCGCGCCTGTCGTGATGCGGTTCAGAACCTATGCGGTAACGCTTCCGCCGGTGGCGGAGCGATATGCCAGCGCTTTGACCGGTCTGGATGCCGTCAAGAAGTGGTGCGCCGCGGCGCGGGCGGAGACGGAGTTCGTGCCGGCCGATGAGCCGTATGCCAAGAAGGCGTAGGGTCTTGATGCAAATTCGGTTGCATACGGAAAAAAAACAGCGATGCGGCGAAGCCCGCGGGGCCTGTTGCGGTTCTGCTGTCCTATCAGAGAAATTCGCCGGGGGTAGCCCGGCGGCTAGTCACTTTCTCTTGCGTGCCCAAGAGAAAGGAACCTGCCGCCGGGCAGCCCCCGGCCAACAGAACCCGATATAGCCATACGTCACGATAGTTACGAATGCACGCAGGCCCAAAACGCGTAACGCAGATCCGCAATCATGGTCATTTCAAAAAAGCCTAAGTGAGTGCCATTCGTGTCTGACCTCTTGGACCGCATGAACCACGACACCGTACGGGCATACCACCCATGCTGATTCGCGTCCGCTCGAACTAAAGTTAGCCGTCTCTTCGCGACCACCACGGGTCATCATATTCTCCTACCGACACGATAAGCTGTACCTCGGACGCGAGGAGATCGAAGTAATGGTGCCCCAATCCGCGTTCCGCAATAGCTGACAACATACCCAGAACATCTTCAATCTCAAGGGGCGGGCATACCCAGGCAAAGCTCGCGTTGCCAGCACCGCCGGATGTTCGCGGAGTGCGCACGACGAATAGCTTTGCGGGTTGGTGCGCGGAAACTGCCGCGAACTCGTGTATCGGAAGCTCCTGTTCGGACGATGCGGCGAATGCTCGTATGCGTCCCACAAGGTTGCGAATCCCGAGAACGGAGCCGGACAAGAGTACGGTGTCTGCCCCCTTGAAGTCTTCGAAGAAGCCGAGCCTCAGATCCGCTACCATGAGATCGCTAACTCAAAATGTGCGACGATGGTCGCACTTCCAAATTGAGATCATCCGAAAAAGACATAGAGCTTTTTAGCCACGAGAAACACCGAGGTCAGATAGAACCTTTTATGACTTGTGGCGCTAGACCAATTCGTCCACCAACTCGATCCAGTGCTTGACTGGAATGGGCGTGCCGCTTTGAATGTGGGTGAGGCACCCGATGTTCGAGGTGGCGATGATTTCTGGCTTGCCGCTGCCCAGGGCATCCACCTTATTGCGCAGCAGTCTCTGGGATAAATCTTCCTGCAAGATGGAGTAGGTGCCAGCAGAGCCACAGCACAAGTGCGCATCGGGCACGGGTACTAAGGTGAAGCCAAAAGCGCGCAGTAGAGCCTCGGTCACGCCTTTAATCTGTTGCCCGTGCTGAAGAGAGCAGGGGGGATGGAAGGCGATCTTTCGGTTCGCGCCCTTGCCTGCGATGTTCGAGAGTTTGTCTTGCTCCGCGCTTATGACCTCGCAAATATCTTTCGTCAATTCCGAGATGCGTTGTGCCTTCTCGGCGTAGCGCGCATCGTTGCGCAGCATGTGGCCATACTCCTTGACCGTCGTGCCGCAGCCGCTGGCCGTCATGACGATGGCCTCCGTTCCTTGGCTGGCGAAGGGCCACCACGCGTCGATATTGCGCCGCATGTAGTCCAGCCCTTCGTCCTGGTAATCGAGGTGGTAGGAAAGGGCGCCACAGCAGCCCGCGTTGGGAGCAACGATGAGGGAGATACCAATCTTGTCCAACACGCGTGCCGCAGCGGCATTGATATTGGGTGCGAGCGAGGGCTGTGCGCAACCCTCCAGGACCAGCATCTTGCGGTTGTGCCGGGGTGCTGGCCAGTGCGTATTTCGTGAAGACGCCGCGGCACTTGGAATTTTCTTGCCCAGGACGGACGGCAGAAAGGGTTTGAAGGATTGCCCCAGTTTCATCATGGGCGAGAACACATTGCCCTTGGGAATTACCGCGTTCAAGGCTTTGCGTTTGAGTTTCTCGCCAAGGGGGCGTTCAACGTACTTGTCCGCGATATGGCGGCCGATATCCACCAGGCGCCCATACTTCACTCCAGAGGGGCAAGTGGATTCGCAGGAGCGGCAGGTGAGGCAGCGGTCGAGATGGAGTTGCGTCTTGGCGGTGGCGTGGTTGCTCTCCAGCATCTCCTTCATCAAGTAGATGCGCCCGCGCGGGCCGTCCAGTTCATCGCCCAGCAATTGATAGGTGGGGCAGGTGGCGTTGCAGAATCCGCAATGCACGCAGGTACGCAGAATCGCGTCGGCCTCTTGGCCTTCCGGCGTATTTTTTATGGATGGAGCGAGCTTGGTTTTCACGGAGGCTAGCCCGCATTTCTCACAGGGGCGCGGGATGATGGCGCGTTTAGGGCGAGACCGTTTTGGCTCGAACGTCTTGGCCGTATTGGACATACGGCCAAGACGGGCATGCCGAAAATGACCGGCATAAACGCGCCAGCACCCGCGTAGCCCATTGCAAGCGAGGAAAGTGATATTCGATTCATGATGAGCCTTGGATAGGGTAGGAGGAATTGCAAATCGGGGCGACCTGTGAGCAATGCGGGCTAGATCTGAGGGTGTAAGCGGCCGGGACTGAAAATGTTCTCCGGGTCCATGGCGGCCTTGATGCGTTGCTGCAATTTCAAATGGGCGCCGATGGTTTGATAAACGCCTTGGCTCGCGTTACCTCCGCGATACAGTAGCGCATGGCCGCCGGCGGCGCGCGCGATTTCGTGCATGCGCGCGGCGCTGGTATCGCCGCTTATCCAGCGCAGCGCGCCGTTCCATTCCAGCAATTGCGGTCCCGGCGAATCCAACACCGGTGTGGAGGACTTGATGGACAGGCGCCATATCGTGCCCTGAAAGAATTTCAGGGATTGATCGCGCACGCCCGCCCACAGTGAGTCCGCACCAGCCTCTACTTCACCCCCGATCTTCTCCTTCGCCGCGCGAAGCGCGGACTCGGGGCCCGATAGGCGTACGTAGAGCCTTCCATCCATCCATAAGGTGGCGGAAACCGGCAAGGGCTGCCCCGCCCAGCGGTTCATGCTCTCGATGGCGCGCGCGCCATCCATCTCGAAGCGTAAAGTTTGCTCTTGCCGCGGGCGCGGCAACACCTTGAGGGAGACTTCGAGTATCAGGCCCAAGGTGCCGAAGGATCCGGTAATCAAGCGCGACATATCGAACCCGGCCACGTTCTTCATGACTTCGCCGCCAAAGCGCAGATCTTCGCCACGGCCGTTGATGACTCTTACGCCCAGCACGAAGTCGCGCACGGAGCCCGCATAGGCACGCCGCGGCCCGGACCATCCCGCCGCCACGCATCCTCCGAGGGTGCTCGCAGGCGACAAGCGAGGCGGCTCGAAGCCCAGCATCTGCCCGCGCTCGTCCAAGGCGGCTTCCACCTGCGATAGGGGAGTGCCCGCGCGCACGGTGATGATCAATTCCGTGGGTTCGTAATTGACGATGCCAGTGTAGGCGGAGGTTTCGAGAATCTCGCCGTTCAGGGCGCAGGCGTGAAAGTCCTTGGAACCGCCGCCACGAATTCGCAACGATTGTTTTGTTTCCGCCGCACCGGTAATTCGGCGAATGAATTCCGCTACGTGATCCATTAGAACCTGGGTAATTCCGAGAACTTCGTCTTCCCCGAGTGCACGTGCATGGCGCCGAATTCGGCGCAACGATGCAGCGTGGGCACGGCCTTTCCTGGGTTGAGCAGCGCGTGCGGATCGAAGGCGTGCTTGATGGCGTGGAACTGCACCAGTTCGGCTTGGCCGAATTGTAGGCACATCTCGTTGATCTTTTCTATGCCTACGCCGTGCTCTCCGGTGACGGTGCCGCCCGCATCGATGCACAGCTTCAGGATGTCGGAACCGAACTGCTTTGCGCGTTCCAGTTGGGCGTCGTCATTGGCGTCGAACATGATGAGCGGGTGCAAGTTTCCGTCCCCGGCGTGGAACACGTTGGCGCAGCGTAGTTGGTGCTTATCCTGTAACTGGCTGATACCGGTCAACACCTCCGCCAGGCGTTTCTTGGGGATGGTGCCGTCCATGCAGAAGTAATCGGGCACGATGCGGCCTATGGCGGGGAAAGCGGATTTTCGGCCGGACCAAAACTTCAGCCGCTCGGCATCATCGCGCGAAGTGCGCGTCTCGAAGGCGCCGCAGTCGCGCATGATGGCGCACACGCGCGCGATCTCGTCTTCCACTTCTTCCAGCGTGCCGTCGCTTTCGCATAGCAGAATGGCCTCCGCATCCATGGGATACCCAGCATGGACGAATTGCTCCACCGCTTGCGTGGCGGGCTTGTCCATCATCTCCAACCCCGCGGGAATGATGCCGGCACCGATGATGCTGGCCACGGCATTGCCGGCATCGTGCAAGCTGTTGAAGGCAGCGAGCACCACTTGGGCTTTGATCGGTTTGGGCAAAAGCTTGACCGTAATTTCCGTAACGATACCGAGCAAGCCCTCGGAGCCCGTGATAAGCGCGAGTAAATCGTATCCGGGGTTGTCCAGCCCGTCCCCGCCAAACTCCAAAAGATCACCTTCAATGGTGACGAAACGCACTTTCTGTACGTTGTGTACGGTCAATCCGTACTTCAGGCAATGCACGCCGCCGGAATTCTCCGCTACGTTCCCCCCGATGGAGCAGGCTATCTGGCTGGAAGGATCCGGCGCGTAATACAGCCCGTGATGCGACACGGCTTCGGAGATGGCGAGATTGCGCACACCGGGCTGTACGCGAGCGATGCGCGCCACCGGATCGATTTCCAGGATTTTCTTGAGCTTGGAAAGCCCGAGGGTCACGCCTTGCGCATGCGGCATGGCGCCTCCCGATAGGCCTGTACCCGCGCCGCGCGCGACCACGGGAACACGCGCGTCGTAGCACACGCGCATCACTGCTTGCACTTGCGCTTCGTTCTCAGGTAGGGCAACGATCAGCGGCAACTGGCTATAAGCGGAGAGCCCATCGCACTCGTAGGGACGCAGGTCTTCCGCATCGTGGAGCAGGCAGTCCGGTTTCAGCACGGCGAGCAGGCGGCGCACAAGCTCTGGTTTACCGATTAGAGGCTGGATAGGTTGCTCGAAGGATTCTGGTTTTCCCATGATTACTCCGTGATCAGAATGGCCCGAAAGTCATTCACGTTGGTGAGAGTGGGGCCGGTCTTGACTAAATCGCCCAGCGCGGAAAAGAAACTGTAGCCGTCGTTGTTGGCCAGCGCGGCTTTCGCGCTCAAGCCCAGCGCTTCGGTGCGAGCGAGGGACGTGGGCGTGGCGATGGCGCCGGCGTTATCCTCCGTGCCGTCCACGCCATCTGTATCGCCGGCCAGCGCGTACACGCCTTTTTCCCCCCCCAGTGCGATGGTTAGTGCGAGAAGAAATTCCGCGTTGCGCCCGCCGCGCCCGTTGCCGCGTACGGTGACCGTTGTCTCCCCGCCCGAGAGCAACACACAAGGTTTGGCGATGGGTTGGTTGTGCCGCAGCACTTGGCGTGCGATGCCCGCGTGTACCAGAGCCACTTCGCGTGCTTCGCCCTCCAAGCTATCCCCCAGTATCAGCGCGTTCACACCTGCTTTGCGCGCGACCTCCGCGGCAGCCTCCAAGGATTGCTGGGGTGCCGCGATGAGATGCGTCTCATTTTGAGCGAGGCGTGCGTCGCCGGGCTTGGGCGTCTCGTCTGCCTTGGCGCGCAGGTGTTCGATTACTGCGACGGGCTCACGGATGTTGTACTTCTCCAAGATTGCGAGGGCGTCGTCGAAGGTCGTGGGGTCCGCTACGGTGGGCCCGGAGGCGATCACCGCCGGGTCATCTCCTGGCACGTCGGAGATCAGCAGGCTTACGACCCGCGCCGGATAGCAGGCAGCCGCCAAGCGCCCGCCCTTGATGGCCGAGAGGTGCTTGCGCACGCAATTCATCTCGCCGATGTTGGCGCCGCTCTTGAGCAGCGCGCGATTAATGGTCTGCTTGTCTTGCAAGGTGAGGCCCGGCGCTGGCAAAGACATGAGCGCGGAGCCGCCGCCGGAAATCAAACACAAAACCAAATCGTTGGGGGTGAGACCGCGCACCATGCGCAGCACATTCTCAGCGGCTTCGTGCCCCGCTCGGTCGGGAACGGGGTGCGCCGCTTCCACAACTTTTATTTTTTTGCAAGGCGCGTGATGGCCATAGCGTGTGATCACCAAGCCTTCGAGCTCCCCCACCCAATGGGTTTCCACCGCTTGCGCCATGGTGGCCGCTGCCTTGCCGGCACCGACAACGATGGTGCGGCCTTTAGGTGGTTTCGGCAAAAAGGGTGGAACGCAGCGAGCAGGCATCGCACGCGCGATGGCCGCATCGAACATTTCCCTGAGTAGCCGTACGGGATCGTGCGTCATCGAGAGGCTGGAACATGGCCCAGCAACAAGACGCTCTTAACACGAAGGCGCACGAAGGCAACACGAGGGGACACGAAGGAACGCCTATACGATTCCCTCCCTCGCTTGCGGGGGAGGGTTAGGGTGGGGGCAAGTTTTACCACCGCACACAATGCGCACCCCCATTCAGTCCATCCCCCGCTCGCAGGGGATGGAGTCTTGCATCGTGTGCCTTCGTGCATCCTTCGTGTGCCTTCGTGTTGAAAGAGGTTGCTTTGAATTGTTGGGGTCAGCCCTTCGCCACCGCGTGATTCGCCAGCATCTCCAGCGCCTTCACCATGGCGGAGTGATCCCACTTGCTGCCACCTTGTGCTTCGCATGCATTGAACAACGCCTGTGCCGTGGCGGTGTTGGGCAAGCTCACGCCTACCTTGCGGGCGTTCTGAAGAGCGAGATTCAAATCTTTCTGGTGCAGTTCGATGCGAAAACCTGGCTCGAATGTGCGCTTGATCATGCGCTCGCCGTGCAATTCCAATATGCGCGAAGAGGCGAAGCCGCCCATCAAGGCTAGGCGCACCTTGGCCGGATCGGCTCCCATCTTCGATGCGAACAGCAACGCCTCGGCAACGGCCTCGATGTTGAGTGCAACGATGATCTGGTTGGCCACTTTGCAAGTCTGGCCATCGCCATTGCCGCCCACCAAGGTAATGTTCTTGCCCATGAGTTCGAACAAAGGCTTGACCTTCTCGAAGGTCGCCGGTTTCGCGCCCACCATGATGGTCAGCGA
>JBJXGQ010000147.1:0-9155 GCA_046160525.1 Burkholderiales bacterium | reverse complement strand
GCGGTAAAGGTAACGACTTCGCAGCCATAGACGTCTTGCAGCCACTTCAGTATCACCGAGGTGTCCAGGCCGCCGGAATAGGCCAGCACGACTTTTTTGATGCTGCTTTTTGCTCGCATTGTTATTTCAGGTCTCCGTATGAATCAGGTTTTGCTTTGCCCGGGAGGCGGATTCTCTTCTTCATGTTCGTCGGGTTCGAACTGGCCATCGACGAACTTGCCGGTGAGGATGCGGCCCTCGGGGCTGCGGTATTGGCCATAGCCATTGGGTTTGCCGTCGCGCCACTGGCCTTCGTACCAACTGCCGTCGGGCCAATCCAGGCGGCCATCGCCGTTTTCCCGGCTGTCCTTCCAATCGCCTTTGTAGGTGGTGCCGTTGGCGTTCTTGAGGGTCCCTTTCCCGTTCGCCCAGCCTTTGCTGAGATGGCCTTCGTAGCGCACGACGGGCTTACCCTCCTCGAACCATTGCAGTACGCCGTCGCCCTCGGCGAAGCCGTTCTGGCAACCTCCCGTCCAGGTGATGGTTTCCTTGGGTTGCGGGTAGGGGTTGGCCACCTTGCAGCCCTTGGCGTCGGCAATCCAGCTGATTTCTTCCGCGGTCGCCGGGTTAAGGGCCGCTAGCAGGGCTAGTGTGATGAATAGATTTCTCACGAGGAACCTCCATGGTTTGCGTTCACGACTTCACCTCGCCCAGTAGCAGGTATTCCATGAGCGCCTTCTGCGTGTGCATGCGGTTTTCGGCTTCGTCCCATACTACGCTGTTGGGGCTTTCCATGACCTGGGCGCTAACTTCTTCACCGCGGTGGGCGGGCAGGCAATGCATGAACAAGGCTCCGGGCTTGGCAGCCGCCATCAGGCCCGGGGTGACTTGGTAGGGGCTGAAGGCCGCCTTGCGCTGCTCTCCTTGCGCCTCGAAGCCCATGCTGGTCCACACGTCGGTGGTGACCAGGTCGGCACCACTCACGGCCTCCCTGGCATCCGAATAATACTTCGCGTGAGCAAGATCGGCCGCCCCCAGCTTCGGGGCAAATTCCGCGGGACCGGCGATATTGAGTTGGAAACCCAGCATGCGCGCCGCTTGCAGCCAGCTATTGCACACATTGTTGGCGTCTCCAATCCAGGCAACCGTGGCGCCATGGATGGATCCGCGGTGCTCCATGTAGGTGAACACGTCCGCCAAGGTTTGGCAGGGGTGGTATTCGTTGGTGAGGCCGTTGATGACGGGCACCTTGGAGTGGCTGGCGAAGCGCTCGATGATGCCTTGTTCGTAGGTGCGGATCATCACCAGATCCACCATGCGCGACATCACCCGCGCCACGTCTTCGATGGGCTCGCCACGGCCAAGCTGCGTATCCCGCGAGTGCAGATACAGGGCGGTTCCGCCCAGTTGCGCCATTCCGGCTTCGAAGGCCACGCGGGTGCGCGTGGAATTCTTCTCGAAGATCAACGCCAGGGTCTTGCCCTTGAGGGGCTGGTAGAGGGTCCCGGTCTGGTGCCTGGCCTTGAGGATGCGCGCACGTGCGAAGAGGTAGTCCAATTCGCCCCGGCTTAGATCCGTGAACTGAAGAAAATGCTTTACGGAAGCCATGTCAGGTCTTGAGTTTCTTCAAACCCTTCTCGTCGTGCGTGCTCAATACCCGCACGCAGGGCAGGTAGCCATCGTAGACTACTCCGTGCAGTTCCACGCGGCGGTGGCTACGCAGCAAGCCCGCCAGGTACTGGGCGACTTCCTGGGTGATCACCTGGCCGGGTACCAATACGGGGATCCCAGGAGGGTAGGGTGTCAATTGATCGGCCGCCACGCGGTTGTTAAGGGCTGGGTTGATCTTGTCTTGCTCGTCGAAGATGGAGATCAATTGGCCGCCGCAATAGAAGGCATCGCGCGGCAAGTAACGAAGTTGAGTGAAGCGCGGGATTTCCGGAGATTTGTACAAGCGCCGCGCGGAGCGGCCTTCGCGGGCGATGCGCATCAAGGCATCGTAGAGGCGCGAAACCTTGCTGCGCGTGGTGCCGATGGTCAGCAGCAAGGAGATGGTGTTGAAGGTGGATTTTTCCACCTGGATGTTATAGCGCTCGAACAGTTCGTGCTGGAGTTCTTCCACCGTGTAGCCGCACTCGGAGATATCCACCGTGACCTTGGTGGGATCGAGCTGAACGTTGTCCTCGCGCACCTCTTCGGGTAACAGATCCTCCAGTTCCAGCACGCGGAACACCCCCGTGGAATTGATCTGGGCGCGCAGCTCGCGGGCAAGCTGCAAGGTGCGGCGTAGCAGTTTGTAGCCCTCCGTGATGGCCTGCTTGCGCGCCACATCCAGGCTCGCGATCATGCTGTATTGCGGGCTGGTGGAGGTGTGCATGTTGAAGTTTTCCCGGAAGATGTGCTCGTTGAAATCCGGGTCGTTCACGTGGATCATGCTGGCCTGGGAGAAGGCCGAGAGAATCTTGTGGGTGCTTTGGGTGGCGTAATCGGCCCCCGACTCCAGGGCCGTGGGCCGGAAGGCGGGATGAAAGCGCGCAAAGCCATACCAGGCCTCGTCGATCACGACCTTGATGCCCTTGGAGTGGGCGGCCTTGATGATGGGCTCCAGGTCGTAGCGGAAGCCATCGTAGGTGCAGGAAGTGAGCACCATGGCCTCGGCATCGGAGTGCTCCTCGATTGCTTTGAAAAGCGTCTTCTTGGGGATGGGGCCGAAGATTCCGTACTTCTTGTTGAGCGAGGAATCCAGATAGACCGGATGGGCGCCGGAGAGCACCACCCCGTGGTGCACCGATTTGTGGCAATTGCGGTCCAGGAGCAACTTCTCCCCTGGTGCGATCAAGGTCTGGAAAATCACCTTGTTGCCCGTGGAGGTCCCGTTGGTGGCAAAGAATGTGCGGCGCGCGCCAAAGGCCTTGGCGGCGATCTTCTGGGCCTCCAGGATCACCCCCGTGGGTTCCATGAGCGAATCGAGCATGGGCACGGAGACGGACAGGTCCGCATCGAAGATGTGTTCGCCCATGAACTCATAGAAATCGCTCACCCAGGGGCTATCCCGCAGGGAATCCCCCGAGGAATGGCCCGGCGTGTGCCAGGCGTCCTTGGCCATCAAGACATAGTTCTTGAGCTGGTCGTAGAAGGGGGTGCGCGCTTTTTCCTGAAGTTGCGCGTTCAAGATCCGATACATACCCCGGTAGTCGCGTTCTTCACGGTAGAAGTAGCCGTCCACCGCCTCGTTGAATAGGGCATCGACGACTTCGTCTTCCTGCTCCTGGGCGATGAGGATGTAGACATCGAGCTCGGGGCGAAAGCGCGTGATCTTTTGCACCAGTTCCAAAGCCGACATCTGCAATACACGGGAGTTACCTCCATCATGACGCATGGTGTACAAAACGTCGTCCACGATCACGGCCTGCAGATCGCCATCCTCCTCGATGGTCTTCAGAGCATCCTGGGCCGTGGTGATGCCGGTGAAGACAATCCCCAGGGGGTTGTCCAGGCTTTTCGCGGCGGAGTTGAGCCCCTTGACGAATTCGCGCAAGACCAGGGTTTCGTCGTTGATGACCAAGATGCGGCTAGTGGGTTTGCGCATGGTTAGGAGCGAAGTGGCGGTGCCATGGGAGAGACTTCCGCAGGGGGCGAAGCCGCGAGCAAGAGCCAAGCCCATGGCGCGGTCTTGGACTTACGGGAACCCGCGGAAAATTCATGGGGCCGGGAGCCAGTGCGATGGCTGATCAGCCAAAGGAGATGGTCATTATCGGAGCCACCGAGTCAGGCGGAGTATTCCGGCCCAGCGACTGGGCGGAGCGCCTTTGCGGTGTGATCGCGATATTCGGCGAGGACCAGCGCATCAACTACTCGCCCTTTTTGCAACCTATTTTTTGCCAGGGGATTCGCTCCATCGTCATCGATACCCAACTGCAAGAGATGGAACCGGCTGCTTTCGATTTTCTGATGGGATTTGCGCGTGACAACGAGCTCAAGGTTCGCCCTGGGCGCGGTGAGCCGCGCCCCGAGGATGCTCCGAGCAGGGCTGCCACCAGCCCCGCCTGAGCCTGGGCTGCCGAATCGGAAAGATTCGGCGGGTGTTGCCATCAGGCCAAGGCCTTGATGGCGGCGGACAAACGGCTCTTGTTGCGGGCGGCTGTGTTGCGATGAGCGATGCCCTTGCTAGCGGCACCGTCGATGATGCTGACGGAGGAATTGAGCGCGGCCTGTGCACCGGCCTTGTCGCCCGAGACGATGAGCTTACGCACCTTCTTGATGGCGGTACGCATCTCGGATTTGAGGGCGGCATTGTGTTGCCGCTGCTTTTCTGATTGCCGGGCGCGTTTTCGCGCCTGAGCCGAATTTGCCATGGTCGAGCCTTCTGGAAAGAGTGGGACGGGGAATCCCGAGCCGGAAAAAACGCGAGATGTTAATCACTTGTCCTGCCCTTCGCAAGATAAAAGACCCGCGAAAGCCCGCTGCGGGCACCCCAGCCGGACGCCGATCAGTTAACATGCGCCGCCCCGTGCTAGCGGATCAGCCTTGATTCGCCCTCTTGATGTTCGCCCTTTATCCCGGTCAAACCCCTTAAGTGAATCTTCTCAAAGCGCTGCTCACCGTGAGCGGGATGACCATGATCTCCCGCGTATTCGGCTTCGTCCGGGACGTGTTGATCGCCCGGACCTTTGGCGCGGGGCTCTACACGGATGCCTTCTTCGTGGCGTTCAAGCTGCCCAATTTGCTGAGGCGGATATTCGGCGAGGGGGCCTTTTCCCAAGCCTTCGTTCCCATTCTGGCCGAATACAAGACCAAGCGCGGAGAAGTTGCGGCCAAGGAGTTGGTGGACCACGTGGCGGCACTCTTGGGTCTCGTGCTCATGATCGTGACCGCCGCGGGCATCTTGGCGGCCCCGCTGATTATCCTCGCGACCGCACCGGGCTTTCACCAAAGTCCGGGTAAGTTCCAACTGACCGTTGAGCTTCTACGCATCACCTTTCCCTACATCTTGTTCATTTCGCTCACCTCCTTGGCGGGGGGGATTCTCAACTCCTACAGCAAATTCGCCATTCCGGCCTTCACGCCCACGCTCCTTAACCTTTCCTTCATCGCCTTCACTTTGTGGTTGGCGCCCTATTTCGACCCACCAGTGAAGGCCCTGGCCTGGGCCGTGTTCGCGGGCGGGTTGCTGCAACTGGGGTTTCAACTGCCGTACTTGAAGAAGCTTGGCATGCTGCCCAAACCCCGCCTGAAGCTGAAGGATCCTGGGGTGTGGCGGGTGTTGAAACAGATGGGCCCAGCCATTTTTGGCGTATCCATCGGCCAGATCAGCCTGGTCATCAATATGATCTTTGCTTCCTTTCTTATCACTGGAAGCGTGTCGTGGCTCTATTACGCGGACCGCTTGATGGAGTTTCCCACGGGCGTACTGGGTGTGGCGGTGGGGACCATCTTGTTGCCCAGCCTGTCGAAAAATCACTCGAAGGGTGATCCGGCGGAGTTTTCCAGACTCATGGATTGGGGGCTGCGGATCACCTTGCTGCTGACCCTGCCATGCGCCTTGGCGCTGGCGCTCTTGGCCACACCCCTGGTCTCGGTGCTGTTCTATCACGGGGCTTTCGGCGCCCACGACGTGCTCATGACCGCCCAGGCGCTCATGGCCTACGCTCTTGGATTGCTGGGGCTGGTGCTGGTCAAGGTACTCGCACCCGGGTTTTATGCCAAGCAAGACATCAAGACGCCGGTCAAGATCGGTATCGTCACGCTGCTCGTTACTCAGATATTCAACCTCGCATTTACCCAGGTTTTTCCCCTTGGCCATGTGGGGTTGGCCCTGGCCATTGGCTTGGGCGCATGCCTCAATGCGATGCTGCTTTATTTCAAATTACGGTCGCACCGGATTTATCAACCGGAATTGGGCTGGGGTAAATTTTCGCTTAAGTTGCTGGTTGGGTTGGCGGCCTTGGGTGGTGCGTTATGGTTCGCCGCGAGCGATACCGCAGTTTGGCTGGGAGGCGGCAAGGCGGCGAGGGTGCTGCAGCTTAGCTGGACCATCGCGCTAGGCGTGGTGGCCTACTTCGCGGCCTTGTGGGCCGTGGGCATCCGGCCGCGGGATTTCGCCCGGCGCGCGCTTTGACCCTCATGCGTGGGAGGTGCCTGATAAAATCCCTAGCCAATCCTGATCGACACCGACTCTCGTTGAATGCTGGTCACGCGTAATTCTTCCGCCGCCGCCGTGAGCGCGAGCGCGCTGACCATTGGTAATTTCGATGGGGTCCATCGCGGGCACCAGGCGGTGGTGTCGCTGCTGATGGCGCAGGCGCGCGCGCGCGGGCTGCGTTCCTGTGTTGTGACCTTCGAACCTCACCCCAGGGAATTTTTCGCGCCGGACCGGGCGCCCACGCGCTTGACTTCCCTGCGGGAGAAGTTGGAATTGCTGCGCGATGCGGGGGTGGAGCAGGTGCATGTGTGCCGCTTCAACTTCGATTTCGCGCGCCGTAGCGCGGATCAGTTCATCGAGCACATACTACTGCGGCAATTGCAGGCGAAGTGGGTGATGGTGGGCGATGATTTTCGTTTCGGCGCCCGCCGCCTGGGACACTACGAAGTGTTGCGCGCGGCCGGGGCCGCAAAGGGTTTCAGCGTGGAGCGCATGCCCACCCTGGCCGACAGCGGCGAGCGCGTGTCCAGTACGCGGGTGCGCCAAGCTTTGGAGGGGGGAGAGCTCGATGCCGCCGCCCAATTGCTGGGCCGGCCTTACAGCATCAGCGGCCGGGTGGTGCGGGGCGATCAGCTCGGCCGGACTTTAGGATTTCCCACGGCCAACGTGCAAATGAAGCACAATCGCCCGCCAGTGTGGGGAATATTCGTGGTGGAGGTGGAAGGCCTCGATGCAATGCCATGGCCGGGGGTTGCCAGCGTCGGGGTGCGCCCCACGGTGAACGATTGCGGGGTGCCCGTGCTGGAAGTGCATCTGTTCGAGTTCGGCCAGCAAATTTACGGGAAGCACGTTCGCGTGCGCTTCCTGAAGAAATTAAGAGACGAGGAAAAATATGCCGGTCTTGCCGAACTCACCCGGCGGATCGCCATGGACGTGCAGGAGGCGAAGCAATACTTCGCCATGCGGAAGTAGTAGCAACCGGATCAACCATTGATGAACGACTACAAGAACACACTGAATTTGCCCGACACGCCTTTCCCCATGCGCGGGGACCTGGCCAAACGCGAACCGCTGTGGGTGAAGGAATGGCAAGACAAGAAAATATACGAGCAAATTCGCCAAGCTTTCAAGGGTAAGCCGAAGTTCGTGTTGCACGATGGCCCGCCCTACGCCAATGGCGATATTCACATCGGCCACGCCATCAATAAAATCCTCAAGGACATGGTGGTCAAAAGCAAGACCCTGGCAGGATTCGACGCGCCTTATGTGCCCGGTTGGGATTGCCACGGCTTGCCCATCGAACACCAGGTGGAGAAGCAGCACGGTAAGGACATCGAGCCCAACTACTTCCGCAAGTTGTGCCGCGAGTACGCGCGCAGCCAGATTGACCGCCAGCGCCGCGACTTCATCCGGCTGGGCGTGCTGGGCGATTGGGACAACCCATACCTGACGATGGATTTCCGTGTCGAGGCCGACATCATCCGCGCGCTAGGACGGGTGTACGAACGCGGGTATCTGTATCAGGGCGCCAAGCCTGTGCACTGGTGCATCGAGTGCCACTCGGCGCTCGCCGAGGCCGAGGTCGAGTACGAAGACCGCACCTCGCCCGCCATCGACGTGGGCTTCCCCGTGGCGGACGTGAAAGGATTGGCCAAGGCGCTGACCTTCACCCATATCTACGACCCGGTATTCGCAGTGATCTGGACCACCACCCCGTGGACCTTGCCCGCCAACCAGGCCGTCACGCTGCATCCCGAGTTGGACTACAACTTGGTACGTACTTCGCGTGGACTGCTGATTCTCGCGGAGGGTTTGCGTGGTGCGTGCCTCGCGCGCTATGGGTTGGCGGAGGGGAGCCAAGTCGTCGCTACATTCAAGGGCGCCGCAATCGAGGGCATTTCCCTTCACCATCCCTTCCACGAGCGCACAGTGCCCATCATTTTGGGGGATCACGTAACCTTGGACGCGGGCACGGGCTTGGTTCACACGGCACCTGCCCATGGTTTGGAAGATTACGTGGTGGGTTTGAAATACGATCTGCCCGTGGACAATCCCGTGGGCGGCGACGGACGCTTCCGCGCCAGCGAACCCATCGTAGGAGGGCAGCTGGTATGGGATGCCAACGCGTTGCTGATCGCGGCCATCGAGGATCGAGGGTACCTGCTTCATAACACCAAGCTTCAGCACAGTTACCCGCACTGCTGGCGGCACAAGACGCCGATCATCTTCCGCGCTACGCAACAGTGGTTCATCGGCATGGAATCGAACCACGCGCCGGCTGGAGGGCCGCTGCTGCGCGAGCTGGCGATCCAGGCAGTGGCCCAGACCGAGTTCTACCCGGCTGCGGGCCAGACGCGTCTCGCCGCGATGGTGAGCAACCGGCCTGACTGGTGCGTGTCGCGCCAGCGCAGCTGGGGCGTGCCGATGGCCCTGTTTGTACACGTCGAGACTGGCGAGTTGCACGTGGACACTCCGGCGCTAATCGAGCGCGTCGCCCGGCACGTCGAGCAGCACGGCATCGAAGGCTGGTTCGATCTCACGGCCGAGACCCTGCTGGGGGACCAGGCGCACGACTACCGCAAAGTGCCTGACACCGTCGATGTCTGGTTCGAGTCGGGTACCACGCATGCCAGCGTTTTGGCACGCAGTTCGGTGCTCACCAACCCCGCCGACCTCTACCTCGAGGGCTCGGACCAGCACCGCGGCTGGTTCCAGGCTTCGCTGCTGGCCGGCTGCGCGATGAATGGCCACGCGCCCTTCCGGCAGGTGCTGACCCACGGCTTCGTGGTCGATAGCCAGGGTCGCAAGATGAGTAAATCCATCGGCAATGTCATCGCGCCCCAGCAGGTTTCCGATAGCCTGGGTGCGGAAGTGCTACGGTTGTGGGTGGCCTCGTCCGACTATTCGGGCGAGATGTCCATCTCGCAGGAGATATTGAAGCGGGTGGTGGAATCCTACCGCCGCATTCGCAACACCCTGCGATTTCTACTGGCAAATTTGTCCGACTTCGATTTCAAGGCCCATGCCGTGGACG
>JBJXGQ010000146.1:0-7504 GCA_046160525.1 Burkholderiales bacterium | reverse complement strand
ATGTCTTGCGTGGGGAGCAGCAAAGCCAAGGTGCGGGAGATCATAGACCGCTATCGTGTGGCGGGAATCCGGCGAGTGGTGGCATTACGCGGCGATCTTCCTTCGGGCATGGTGGAGGCGGGAGAGTTTCGCTATGCCTGCGATCTGGTGGCCTTTCTGCGCGAGTGTTACGGCGCGGACATTCACATCGAAGTCGCGGCCTATCCCGAGTATCACCCGCAGGCGCGCAGCGCGCGCGAGGATCTTCTAAACTTCAAACGCAAGGTGGATGCGGGGGCCGACACCGCCATCACTCAGTATTTCTACAATTCCGATGCTTACTTCGCCTTTGCCGATGAGTGCCAGGCCATGGGCATCGGCGTGCCTATCATTCCGGGCGTGATGCCTATCACGCGCTTCTCACAGCTCGCGCGATTTTCGGATGCATGTGGCGCGGAGATTCCGCGCTGGATTCGCCGCAAGCTTGAAGGCTACGGAGACGATCTGGATTCCATTCGGTCTTTTGGTTTGGACGTAGTCACGGATCTGTGCGACCGGCTCTTGCAAGGCGGCGCCCCCGGATTGCACTTCTACACTCTGAACCAAGCCGGCCCAGCCTCGACCATTTGGCAAAGACTGGGGTTAGGCTAGCCGGTCTATCCTGGATGCAGAAGCGGAATCAGTTGGCGGCCATTACGCCGGTAGTGCTCGAAATCGGAATCCACGGTGAAGATCCGGCAATCGGCGTAGCATTCCGAGAGCCGCACCATGCAAGCATCGGCCAGAGACATTGGGGTATCGTGATACCGGTTCAGCAGCACTTCGATGCTGGACGATTCCCGTGCCAGATCGATGCCGATTTCAAGCACCCCTTCGCTTACTTTTCTAACTAATTCTCCGGGTCGTCCGCCCGCGCGATGGATCAAGAAACACGCTTCGGTAATTACAGGTTCGCAAGTCACCAGGGGTGCCGAGAACGTGGTCATTTGGTTGACTGCCCATTGATGCCACGTGTCTCGCGGATTGAAGTATGCAACCAAAGGGCCTGTATCAACGAGGATACGGGTCACTTGCCAAAGCCATCCATGTGCTTTGGATTCGTTGAAAGATCCTTTGGACCCGGAACGCTCCCGCACACGTCGGCCATGAGATCATGGCAGCTCACGCTTCCCGTTCCGCGCCGTGCTTGCTCAAGCGCTTCGCGAACGACTTCGGACTGCGGCCGGCCCAATTGCCTTGCCCTGGAGGACAGCCAGGATGCGAGAGATTCGGGGAGCTTGACTGTTAAGGTTTTCATGCCGCAAATAGTAATACCGAAATGCAGGCATGACAATACAAGGCCGCCGTATCATGATGAATGAGCGAGAGCGCCGGGATGAATAGCGAACAATACCAATCCGAAGTGCGAGAAGGCGAAGCGTTTCTCATTCGTGCCGATCCCTTGCTGAAAAAACTAATCCGTGTTCACGGGCCTTGCACAATGTCCCCCAATTGGAAGCGCTCGCCCTACGAAGCGCTGGTGCGGGCCATCATGTACCAGCAACTCAATGGCAAGGCCGCGGCGACCATCATGGGGAGGTTCATCGATTTGTTTCCCGGATCGCGTTTTCCCGCGCCGAACCTGGTGTTGACGAAAACCGATGAGCAATTACGATCCGCCGGATTGTCCCGGCAGAAGCTTAGCTACATTCGCGACGTTGCCGCCAAAGCCGAGGAAGGCATCATTCCGGCTCATCGCCGGGGATTGATGAACCGGGACGATGAAGATCTCATCGCCGCCTTCACCCAGGCAAAAGGCGTGGGCCGCTGGACCGTGGAAATGATGTTGATGTTTTCCCTGGGCCGCCTCGATATTCTGCCGGTAGACGACTTTGGTGTGCGGGCCGGGTACACCAAGGCCAAGAAATTGGACACAATGATCACCCCGAAAGAACTGGCGCTTACCGGCCAGCGTTGGGCGCCTTACCGCTCCATCGCAGCTTGGTATATGTGGCGCGCGACCGAGGCGTAATTCCGGTCCGGTGCGCGCCATCTATCTATCTGGCCCGTACTTTTTCTTTCCGTACTCCTCATCTCAGCCACCTGGACTCCATACAAATTCATTATCACTACGTTTCTTTCTATGTAGCGATAGACCGGGCACTTCACCTTGAAACCAAGGTAACCGGAAATTAAGATCCAATTCTTGGATATCCGCAAGTTTTTTATCGTACGAAAACGTCATCCAATAATTTGTCCAAACTTCACCGCAACGGTTTGTGATGCAAGAACGATCTCCTCCACGGAAATGCTCACCTTCTGGCATCGAAAGAAGTAAACACCTCCTCCTCCGGATTCGAATCCTGTCTTCCACAAACTCTCTGGGTTCGTTACAAACACTACCTTTGAGCCAATAATCGTGCAACCCAAAATCAAAGCAAGTGCGAAGGTGGTTATGAGAACGCGGTGCATTGCCTCAAGCTCGCGATATGGTCAGCGATTATTTACCGCAAATCTTCGAAGATGACCGCGAAGCTGGTCTCGAATCCGATGCTCTCGAATCGAACGGTTTCTTGTGCGCTGCATATGTGCAGCCGCCAATCCGCCGGAGCGATGCGCCGGTAGATCTCGATCCGGCGTTTGTCTGGATCGATAAGCACGTACTCTTCAAGCATGACGAGCTTCTGGTATTCGCTCCACTTGGTGCCACGGTCTTTTTTTTCCGTGGATGGGGAAAGCACTTCGATGATAAGTTTTGCTTCCGTGACTTCGTAGGCACGCGGGTCAATTTCACGGCATACCGCTATGAGGTCGGGATAAAACCCGGGAGTTTCCTGATCGACACGTAACTTCACCTCCGGGCCCATTACGCGGCATGGTGTGCCTCGCAGGTGACTCAAGAGCGCGGCGGAAAGGTTGGTGCGCGTGCGGTCATGGGCATAGGTGCCACCCGTCATCGCGAAGACTTCACCGTCTACGAGTTCGTATCGTTCGTCCTGTTCCGCTTCCCATTGCAGAAATTCCCGCGCGGACATGCTCTTAAACTCAACGTTTCCCATGGCTGGCTACCTCTTCCGGGCCAGAGACTTCAGCGTCTATTAGTCACGACGCCATTCTGCCATGGCCAACCGGCCGGCGCGCGCAATCACGCTCCGGCCGATTGGCTCAAGCAGCGCGTTTCTTCAATTGCGCAGCACTTGCGTGCATCTGCGCATAGGCATGGTGAGCCGCGGCCTCGGCTTCGCCCACGTGCAAGGGCAAGCCCATGTCCATCAGCACCGAGCCCAGCGCGGACAAGCACAGCATCACGTTCTCTGGTTTGCAGCTATAGCCCATGATACCGATGCGCCAGATTTTTCCCGCCAAGGGGCCGAGGCCCGCGCCAATTTCCAGGTTGAATTCGTTGAGCAAGGTCTTGCGTACGTCCGCCTCGCGAGCGCGGATCTTTTCTGGGATATGCACTGCGTTCATCTGTGGCAGGCGGTAGCCTTCCTTCACGAGGTACTTCAAGCCCATGGCTTCGAGCCCGGCCTTGAGCGCCAAGTGGTGGCGCTGGTGGCGCGCCCAGGAATTCTCGATACCTTCTTCGCGCAAAATGAGCAAGGCTTCGTGCAGTGCGTAAAGGCTATTGGTGGGCGCGGTGTGGTGGTAGGTGCGATTGGTCGCGCCCCAATAGCCCAACAACAAGTTCATGTCCATGAACCAGCTATGGATCTTGTCCTTGCGGGCCTTGACGTAATCCACCACGCGCTCGCTGAAGGACACAGGCGAAAGCCCCGGTGTGCAAGACAGGCATTTCTGGCTGGCGGAGTAGACAGCATCCACCTTCCATTCGTCGACCAACACGGGGGAGCCGGCCAGCGAAGTCACCGCATCCATGATGACCAGCGCATCGTACTTGTGGGCGATTTCCACCAAGGTCTTGGCGTCCGATTGCACCCCAGTTGAGGTCTCCGCGTGGACGAAGGCGACCACTCTGGCGTCGGGATTGGCTTTGAGTGCTTCTTCCAGTTTGTTGGGGTCCACGGGTTCGCCCCACTCGTTCTCGACGACGACAGCAACTCCACCGCAGCGCTCCACATTTTCGATCATGCGGCCACCGAACACGCCGTTGCGGCAGACGATGACCTTGTCGCCGGGGGCCACCAGGTTCACAAAGCAATACTCCATGCCCACCGAGCCCGGGCCGGAGACCGGGAAGGTCAGCGGATTCTTGGTCTGATAAACGTAGCGCAGAAGACCTTTTAATTCCTCCATCATTTCGACGAACACCGGATCCAGGTAGCCAATGGCGGGCAGGCTCATGGCGGCCATCACGCGCGGATTGATCTCGGAAGGACCAGGGCCCATGAGGGTGCGCTGGGGCGGATGGAAGGAATGGATGCGCTTGGCGGGTACGTAGGGGTTCATGGTGTCACTCCCAGATAGAGATGGTCCGAATAGGCTGTCTTCCTCTCCGCGCGACTTCATGCGGATGGGCTTGGCTGCGCTGGCTTCGTTGAGGATTTCCGTGGCGGCGATTTGGCCGTCCGTCACACGCTCGATTTCCATGGCCCAGCGCGAGGGGACATACCCGCACTTCATCCAATGATTGACCACGGCCCGGTCGATCTTGAGCCGGCGAGACACCTCGGCTTGGCTGCCAAAGAGGGAAACGAGTCGCTCCGCGCAGTTCATGGCGAAAGGAGGAGTTGTGAAGAGAGCCGGGAGGTTAGCTTAGCAAAGTAAATTTGACAAGCTGGTATTGACTTAGGAGTCAATCCGCCGCTGAGACTGGGATTTGGGCCTCTTGCGATCCTGAGAGCCGAAAAAGAAATATCCCCGCACCCACCGCGAGCAGGAATACCCAGACGCGCACATCGCCGAATGCCGCGCTGACCACGGCGGGCCCTGGGCAGAACCCCCCCAGCCCCCAGCCTATGCCGAATAGCACCGAGCCGGCAACGAGAGGGCGAGTGATCACTTTCTCTTGTGGCACGACGAATAGTGGGGATAGCAACGGAGAGGGGCGCGATTTCGAGAGCCAGTAAGCAGCGCTGAACGTGGCCAAGCCTCCGGCAATGACGAATACCAGACTGGGGTCCCATTGGCCGGTCACGTCCAGGAAACCGATGACCTTTGCAGGATTGGTCATCTGCGCGATGAGGAGGCCGATGCCGAAAATGAGGCCCGCTACAAAGGCCGCAATGGCTTTGTTCATAGCAGCCCCGCCAATCTGAGTCCTGCCACAGCGAGCATGCCCGCGCCCACAAAGCAAAGGGTCGCCACGATGGAGCGCGGCGAAAGCCTCCCAATGCCACAGATACCATGTCCGCTGGTGCACCCCGAACCCAGTTGGGTACCGTAGCCCACCAACAGCCCGGCCAAGATGATCTGGCCATAACCTGCCTTCAACTCGAAACTCACTGACTCGGGAACCGCGAAGGCCGCGCCCGTACCGGCCACGATGAGCCCGGCGAGGAAGCACAGTCTCCACAAGCGTTCATCGCCCGAGGTGACAAAGACCTGGCCAGCGATATTGCTGATCCCCGCAAGGCGGCCATTTGCCCACCAAAGCACAGCGGCACCTAGGCCTATGATAGTGCCGCCCAAGAGTGCGCTGCCAGGGGTGAAGTTGGCGATCGTCATTGGAGAGGGCCAGTGGAAATGGAAGTGAATGAAACCACACCCGGCGCGGGAGTCTCCTGGTCAAACAGCATGTCCCCGCCGGGATCCGCCTGCCCCGTGGCTTCCAGGGCGGAGAAATCGAAACGCTTGCGGTCCATCAGATGGGAGAGCCGCACATCGGACAAGCTGCGCAGCATGTTCTCGGTGCGCCCAGGGAACTGCTTTTCCCACTGCCCGATCATCTCCTTCATCTGCTTGCGTTGCAAAGTCTCCTGGGAGCCGCACAGGTCGCAGGGGATGATGGGAAAGCGCTTGAGCATCGCGTAGCGTGCCAAGTCTCTCTCTCGCACGTAGGCCAGGGGCCGAATGACAATGTGATGGCCATCGTCGCTCACGAGCTTGGGCGGCATGGCCTTCAACTTTCCACCGAAGAACATGTTGAGGAAGAAAGTCTCCAACACGTCATCCGCATGGTGTCCCAGGGCGATCTTGGTGGCGCCCAACTCCTTTGCCACGCGGTAAATCACGCCGCGGCGCAAGCGCGAACACAAGCCGCACATGGTCTTGCCCTCGGGAATCACGCGCTTGACCACGCTGTAGGTGTCTTGCGCTTCGATATGAAACGGGATGCCAAGGCCCTTTAGGTAGGCGGGTAGAATCTCCGCGGGATAACCCGGATGCCTTTGATCCAGGTTGAAGCCCAGTATTTCGAAGTCTATGGGAGCGTGCGTGCGCAGGCTGAGCAACACATCGAGCAGCGCGTAACTGTCCTTGCCGCCGGAGAGGCACACCATCACCTTATCTCCCTCGCTGATCATGCCGAAATCGCCGATGGCTTGGCCGGCCAGGCTGCGCAGGCGTTTGGCAAGTTTGTTGTCTTCGTAGAGTTGCTTTTGAGGGTCCATACTAGAGATGTAGGCTGCGGCCGCCATCCACCGCGAGGATTTGGCCGGTTACGTAAGGGGCGTCGAACACCAAGAAGCGGGCGGCCTTTGCGATATCTCCAGGCTCGCCCACGCGCTTGAGGAGCGTTTGATTGACGATACGCTGGCGCGCCAGTTCGTCGTTCCAGCGCTCGTCTTCGGGCCATAGAATCGGGCCGGGAGACAATCCGTTCACGCGAATCTCCGGTCCCAACTCGGCGGCCAGCGAGCGGGTGAGGGCCACCAACCCGCCCTTGGCCGTGCTGTAGACCAAGTGATTTTTCATGGGGCGGTCGGCGTGGATGTCAATGATGTTGATGATGGAGCCGCTGCTCTTGCGCAGGTGGGGTGCTGCCGCCTGCGAGAGAAACAACGGCGTCCTGAGATTGGTGCCCATGAGATCGTCCCAGTTTTCCGCCGTGATCTCGCCCACCGGCGTGGGAAAAAAACTGGACGCATTATTGATGAGCACATCCAAGCGGCCGAAGCGATTGACCGTTTCTTGCACCAAGGGCAAGTGCGCGGCCGGATTGAGCAGGTCCGCTTGCACCAGGGCTACGGAATCCGCGCGCGTGGCGTTGAGTTCGGCCTGCAAGGCACGCGCCTCGGTGGCCGAGCGCCGGTAATGGATCATGATCTGCGCGCCGCCTGCGTGTAGCATTCGGCAAACGGCCGCGCCAACGCGGCGCGCGCCTCCCGTGATGAGCACTACCCTTTCTTGCATGAGTACATTTTCGCTAAGTTATTGAATACGATTCTACTCCAGCACTCCTTCCCGCCATCCTGAATCTCGCCTCTCTTCCCCAGCCTGGCTCCGCCGCGCGCGCGCATAGCGAGCGGCTTGCCGCGCACATCGCGCGTGAAATCGAACACGCGGATGGCTGGATTTCCTTCGCGCGCTACATGCACATGGCCCTCTACGCCCCCGCGCTTGGCTATTACACCGGTGGCTCGGCCAAGTTGGGCGGCGCGGGAGATTTCATTACGGCGCCCGAACTCTCGCCTTTATTCGGCGC
>JBJXGQ010000145.1:0-12417 GCA_046160525.1 Burkholderiales bacterium | reverse complement strand
ATACCGTCCGTCAAATTAGGCACGTCGAAGGTGTAGCGCATGAGGCCGGTATTGACGTCCGCGCCCACGAGTCCCAGCATCAGCCCCAGGATAATCATGGCCAGCGCCTTCAACAGTGAACCGCGCGCCAGAATGACTGCCGCCATCAGACCCAACACCATCAAGGAAAAATATTCGGCGGGGCCGAACTTGAAGGCTACTTCCGCCAAAGGGGGCGCGAACATCGCCAGGATGAGGGTGGCAACGCAGCCGGCGAAAAAACTTCCGATGGCGGCTACCGCGAGCGCTGGCCCAGCGCGGCCCTGCCGGGCCATTTGGTAGCCGTCCAGGGCTGTGACCACGGAGGAAGCCTCGCCTGGCAGGTTCACCAAGATCGCGGTCGTTGAGCCACCGTACTGGGCGCCGTAATAAATGCCCGCCAGCATGATGAGCGCCGACACAGGAGGCAGGGCGTAGGTGGCGGGCAGCAACATCGCGATGGTGGCCACCGGGCCAATGCCAGGCAGGACGCCCACCAAGGTGCCCAGGGCCACGCCCACTAGGCAATACAAAAGATTGATGGGCGAGAGGGCCACATCGAACCCCATGGCGAGATTGGCGAATAGTTCCATGGTGTCAGACCGGCCAGATTTTGAAGGGTAAGGACAATCCGTAGCCGAATAGCCCCACGGACAACCCGAGCATGGCCAGAAGAAGCCCGGCCAATTCGACAGGCTTGAAGCCCTTGTTGGCCATGGAACTAATCAGCACCACCGCCGCGACCGATACTACGAGCCCCAAGACATCGACAGCGCCGGCAAAAAAAGAAACGGCTCCGAGGACTAGCACCATCGCCTTAACCGCCACGCCGCCGACGGGCTCGCCGCGCGTGACCACTCCGCGAAACACCAGTATGCCGCCCATGACGATGAGAATGTAGCCCAGAATGGTTGGAAAGTAACCTGGTCCCATGCGCACCGCCGTGCCCATGGGATAGTCACGCCCGATGATGACGGCCGCCAGGCCGAAGGCCATGAACAGAAGGCCCGAATAGAAATCCTTCGGGTTCTTGATTGCTGTAGTCATATCCCTCCCCCTTATATCTTGTCTATTGTTTCACAGGGAGGGGGGGCGGGGAAATATCTTCATCGGCACGGCGGCCAGCCCGGTGTTGCGGGCCCGGCGGTTTCGGTCCTTTCTGCTAACATCGCGCCCCTCATGCTTGCGGGGCCGGGCTTGCGCAGCGAACGGGAGTGCGCTCCCATGCGTTCTGATACGCCGCCGGCGGGATCCTGGATACGCTGTCTCGCGGTCAACTCTCAGGCGAATGTTCGAACCTCATGGCGCAGTACTTTGTAATTCATCCTAGAAATCCCCAGGGAAGACTTATTCAGCAGGCCGCCGAAATCGTCCGGGGTGGCGGCATCATCGTCTATCCCACGGATTCGAGCTATGCGCTTGGGTGCCATATCGGCGACAAGACGGCTACGGAGCGCTTGCGCCGGATACGCGGCATCGATGAACAGCATCACTTGACCTTGGTGTGTAGCGATCTTTCGGAGATCTCCCGTTACGCCGAGGTGGAGAACCGCGCCTATCGCATGCTGCGCGCGGCCACGCCAGGAAGTTATACCTTTATTTTGCGGGCCACCAAGGAAGTGCCAAAGCGGTTGCAGCATCCCAAACGGCGCACGATCGGTATACGCGTTCCAGACCACCCAGTGGTCCGCGCGTTACTCGAAGCGTTGGGCGAGCCTTTGTTGAGTTCCACCCTGGCATTGCCGGGCGAGGAACTCCCATTGCACGATATGGACGAAATCAAGGAGCGCATGGCGAACCAAGCCGATTGCATTATCGATAGCGGATCTTGCGGCATCGAACCCACCACGGTGGTGGATCTGTCCGGAGAATGGCCTGTGTTGATCCGGGAGGGCAAGGGCGACCCCAACGTATTCGGAGTGGCGGCGTGAATAACATCGGACCCTTGGTGCAGATGATCGCGCTCTACGCGATCCCCATAATCTTCGCCATCACCTTTCACGAAGCGGCGCACGGATACGCGGCCAAGTACTTCGGCGACGATACGGCTCACCGCGAAGGGCGCATCAGCTTGAATCCCCTGCGGCACATCGATCCCATCGGAACCATCGCGCTCCCACTGGCCATACTCGTCATCGATAAATTGACGGGAGCGGGGTGGCCGCTATTTGGATGGGCCAAACCCGTACCGGTGAACTTCAATAACCTGCGCAATCCGAAAAGAAACATGCTGTGGGTAGCCGCGGCGGGGCCGGGCGCGAATTTATTGATGGCCATGGGCTGGGCGTCGGTCGTGGTTTTGGCGCAGTACCTTCCCAGAAACTACTTCACCATGCCGATGGTGGGAATGGCGGCGCGCGGAATCGAGTTCAATGTGGTGTTGATGGTGCTGAATCTTCTTCCGCTTCCTCCATTGGATGGCGGCAGGATCGCCATCAGTTTGTTGCCCGCGCGCATGGCCCGGTCCTTCGCGGGTATCGAGCGCTTCGGAATCGTAATATTGGTGGTGCTTCTGTTTAGTGACGTGCTCGGCAAGGTATTAATGCCACTCGTACTTGAAGTGCTGCACTTCATCGTAAAGTTATTTGGCCTAGTTTGAGGACTGCCTATGTTTCCTGACCGCGTGTTGTCGGGCATGCGCCCCACCGGGAGTTTGCATCTCGGCCATTTTCACGGGGTGCTGAAGAATTGGATCAAGCTCCAGCACGAGCACCCGTGCTTGTTCTTCGTGGCCGATTGGCACGCACTAACCACGCACTACGATTCGCCCCACATGATCGAGTCCAACACCTGGGACATGGTGATCGATTGGCTGGCCTCGGGCGTGGACCCGAAACAGGCCATCCTGTTCGTGCAGTCCAGGGTGATGGAACACGCCGAGTTGCATCTTCTGCTGTCCATGATCACCCCCCTGGGCTGGCTGGAGCGCGTGCCCACCTATAAGGACCAGCAAGAGAAGCTCACGGACAAGGATCTGAGTACGTATGGCTTTCTGGGCTATCCACTACTGCAAAGTGCCGACATCCTCATTTACAGGGCGACTCTGGTGCCCGTGGGCGAAGACCAGGTTCCGCACATCGAATTCACGCGCGAGATTGGCCGCCGCTTCAACCATATCTACGGCAAGGAACTGGGGTTCGAGAAAAAGGCGGAGGAGGCCATCAAGAAACTGGGCGGCGCGCGGGCGAAACAGTACAAGGAGCTGCGCAGCAAGTACCAGGAGCATGGCGATGCCGCAGCCTTGGAGGCGGGCAGGGCGTTGCTCGCTGAATCGCAGAATCTGGGCGTGACTGACCGCGAGCGCCTATTCGGCTACATGGAAGGCGGCGGAAAGATGATTTTGTCCGAACCTGGCGCGCTTCTCACGGAAGCCTCGCGCATGCCAGGGCTTGACGGCCAGAAAATGTCGAAGTCCTACAATAACACCATCACCTTGCGCGAGGATGCCGCCAGCGTCACCAAGAAAATTCGCACCATGCCCACGGACCCGGCGCGCATACGCCGAAACGACCCCGGCGATCCCGACAAATGCCCGGTGTGGCAATTTCACTTGGTCTACTCCGGTGACAAGACCAAGGACTGGGTGAAGCAAGGTTGTAAGAGCGCGGGGATCGGCTGCCTGGAGTGCAAGCAGCCGGTGATCGATGCCGTGTTACAGGAACAAGAACCCATGCGCGCGCGGGCGCAAGTTTATCTGGACGATCCAAAGCAAGTGCGCGACATCATCGACGACGGGTGTGCGCGTGCGCGCAAACTCGCCAGCGAGACCATGCGAGACGTACGCGAAGTGATGGGATTGCCGCACACATGACCAGGCGCGTTACGCCTTTTGCTTTTCTCGCATCAGGCGCTGCTTTTCACGCTGCCAGTCGCGGTCTTTCTCGGTTTCTCTCTTGTCGTGTTGTTTCTTGCCTTTTGCCAAACCTATTTCGAGTTTGATCCAACCGCGCTTCAGATGCATATCCAAGGGGACCAGCGCATAGCCCGCGCGTTCGACTTTTCCGATGAGTTCCTTCAGTTCGTCCGCGCGCAGCAAAAGCTTGCGAGTGCGAACGGGGTCGGGATGCACGTGAGTCGAGGCAGTTTGCAACGGGGTGATATGACACCCTATGAGGTAGGCCGCGCCGCTTTTGATAATCACATAGGCTTCGGCGATCTGCACGTGGCCCCCACGAATGGATTTCACCTCCCAACCTTCCAGAGCGAGGCCCGCTTCGAAGCGTTCTTCGATGAAGTAGTTAAAAAAAGCTTTCTTGTTTTGGGCGAGAGACATGAATCGTGAGGGTGCGAACTGGGGGGGCATTGTACCGGCAGCCCCGTGGGCTGCTGGGGCCATACCATGCCAGACGTAAACAAATCCGCCTTGGTGTCTTACTCGGCGCAGAAGATATACGGTTTGGTGGACCGCGTGGAGGCCTATCCCGAGTTCCTACCTTGGTGCGGCGGAACGAACGTGGAGTTGCGCACACAGAACATGACGCGAGCAGAAGTCCGTATCGACTATCACGGTATCAGGCAAAGCTTCAAGACGCAGAATGAGACCACGCCCTATTCGCTGATTCACATGCGTCTCGTAAGCGGCCCCTTCAAGCACCTTGAAGGCTATTGGCGTTTTCATGCTCTGGCGCAAGACGCCTGCAAGATCGAATTCCGCCTGCACTACGAATTCTCCAGCCGGATTTTGGAAAAACTGGTGGGCCCGGTGTTCAGTTACATCGCCAACAGTTTTGTCGATGCCTTTCTGGCGCGGGCGGAAAAACTCTACGGCCGGTGAAGATCAACGTCATCTACGCGCTGCCCATGGAGCAGCATAGCGTTGTTCTGGATCTTCCTGAAGGGGCGAGTGCCGAAGATGCGATCAGTCACTCGGGGTTGCTGGATTTATTTCCGGAGATTGCGGGGTACGAAGCCGGTATTTGGGGCAAGCCTGCGCGGTTGGCCGATTTCCTGCGGGAGGGTGACAGGGTGGAGATCTACCGCCCCTTAGCCGCCGATCCCAAGGAAGCCCGGCTGCGGCGCGTAGCCCGAACTAAGAAACAGTCCCGATAAGGCTTTCCTAGCTCTTACACCACGCGTCCGCGGATTTTTTGGCCTCGGCGAGGCCCTCGGAGATCCCTTTTTCATCGAGAAAAACTTGCTCGCCATTGGCGCCCGGGCGGGTGATTCGGCCACCCTGTTCGTACATCTTGACGTGGTGTTGCGCGGCATCGCACTGCTTGCGCTTCTCGGCCGCTTCGGCCAGTTCCTTCTGCTTCTTGGCTTCGGCTTCGGTGGCCTCCACACGGCGTTTCTTGAATTCCGCCTCCATTTCCGCCGCGGTTCTCGGCTTGGTGGGGGCCGCGGCGGCCGTGGAATTGGTAGGCGCGGAACTGCGGCGGCTCTGCACAACGGTGACATCCTTCGCCTCCGCGGGCACTTGGTCGGAATAGTGCACGTTGCCATTTTCGTCGAGCCAGCGGTAGGTATCGGCTTGGCCATTACCAAGGAACAGTACGCAGAGGGCGAGAAGTGCGGTTCGAATCATTGTTGTCTCGGTAATAGGAAGATGGATCGGGCTGCGGGTAAAAAAGCAACAAGCATTCCTCTGAGGTTTTTTCCTTCCGCGCCTGTAGCCGCCAAGGGACGGACGAGCGGGCATGCTCCCGTATAATGTTGTTTTTGCGCGGGAACCCCATTATGCGAGTGGTTCAAAAGGCCCTCACCTTCGACGATGTCTCCCTCATCCCGGCCCACTCGCTGGTCCTGCCCAAGGATGTGAGTTTGAAGACCCGGCTCACCCAGGGCATCGAATTAAACATTCCCCTGCTGTCAGCAGCCATGGATACGGTTACCGAGGCGCGTTTGGCCATAGCCTTGGCGCAAGAAGGTGGCATAGGAATCGTGCACAAGAACATGACCCCAAAAAGTCAAGCGGCCGAGGTCGCCAAGGTGAAACGCTTCGAGAGCGGGGTGGTGAAAGATCCGGTCACCATTCATCAGAACATGACGGTGCGCGAGGTGCTCAACTTGACGCGCCAGCACAAGATCTCCGGTTTGCCCGTGGTGGAGGGCGACCAGGTGGTGGGCATCGTCACCAACCGTGATCTGCGCTTCGAAACCAATTTGGATCAATCCGTACGCAACATCATGACGCCGCGTGAAAGGCTCGTGACGGTGCGCGAAGGCGCCAGCCTCGAAGAGGCCAAGGCGCTGATGCACAAAAACCGTTTGGAACGTGTGCTGGTGGTCAATGGGGAGTTCAAGCTACGCGGGTTGATCACGGTGAAGGACATCCTGAAGTCCTCCGAGCATCCCAATGCCTGCAAGGACGATCTGGGCCGCTTGCGCGTGGGGGCTGCCATCGGTGTGGGCGAAGGCACGGATGAGCGCGCGGAGTTGCTGGTGGAAGCTGGCGCCGACGTGTTGATTGTGGATACCGCCCACGGCCACTCGCAAGGGGTGCTCAACCGTGTGCAGTGGGTGAAACGGCGTTTCCCCAAGTTGCAAGTCATTGGCGGCAACATCGCGACGGCCGATGCGGCCAAGGCCTTGCGCGATGCGGGGGCCGATGGGGTGAAGGTGGGAATTGGCCCTGGTTCCATCTGCACAACCCGAATCGTGGCCGGCGTAGGTGTCCCGCAAATCTCCGCCATTCAAAACGTGGTGGCGGGTCTTGATGGCAGCGGTATTCCCGCTATCGCCGACGGCGGTATTCGTTATTCCGGCGATATCGCGAAAGCGGTCGCCGCCGGCGCGGGCTGTGTGATGCTGGGAAGTTTGTTCGCCGGCACCGAAGAGGCGCCAGGGGAAATCGAACTCTACCAAGGCCGTTCCTACAAAACTTACCGGGGCATGGGTTCCCTAGGCGCCATGCAACAAGGCTCCAGCGACCGTTACTTTCAAGACGATGAAGACAAGGCCGACAAGCTCGTGCCCGAAGGCGTGGAGGGACGGGTCCCCTACAAAGGCAGTGTTATCAGCGTCATTCACCAGCTCATGGGCGGCTTGCGCTCCAGCATGGGCTACGTGGGATGTGGCTCCATCGCGGAAATGGGCCAGCGCGCCGAGTTCGTGGAGATCACCGCCGCCGGTGTGCGCGAGGCGCACGTCCACGACGTGCAGATCGTCAAGGAAGCGCCCAATTACAGGGTCGAGTGACTTGCGTGAGACGTGAAGCGGGAAGCGGGAAGCGTATAACCGTGGTATCGCCGCCGTCACGTTTCACCCTTCACGCTTCACGTAAAAAACTCATGCACAAAAAAATCCTCATCCTCGATTTCGGCGCCCAGTACACGCAGTTGATCGCGCGGCGTGTGCGCGAGAATGGCGTTTACTGCGAAATTCACCCCCATGATGTGAGTGACGAGTTCGTGCGCGGCTTTGGTGCGGCGGGCATCATCTTGTCGGGCGGGCCAGCGTCGGTGCACGAAGAGGAAACTCCGCGCGCACCTTCCGCCGTGTTCACGGCAGGCGTTCCAGTGCTGGGCATTTGTTACGGTATGCAGACCATGGCTGCGCAATTGGGTGGCAAGGTCGAGATGGGCAACGTGCGTGAGTTCGGTTACGCGGAAGTGCGCGCGCGAGGACATTCGGCGCTCTTTCACGACATACAAGACCGTGCCAACGCCGAAGGTCACGGCTTGCTCGACGTGTGGATGAGCCACGGCGACAAGGTGACGCAACTGCCGCCCGGATTCAAGGTGATCGCCAGTAATGCCACCACGCCGATCGCTGGGATGGCCGACGAAGCGCGGCGCTTCTACGCGGTGCAGTTTCACCCCGAAGTCACGCACACGTTGCAAGGTAAGGCAATGTTCGAACGCTTCTTGCACGGCATCTGCGGCCTAGGGCGCGATTGGAACATGCCTGATTACGTGCAAGAGGCCATCGAAAAAATCCGCTCGCAGGTGGGCTCCGATGAAGTGATTCTCGGCCTCTCCGGCGGCGTGGATTCCTCCGTTGCCGCGGCCTTGATCCATCGCGCCCTAGGCAAACAACTCATCTGCGTATTTGTCGATACGGGATTGCTGCGCCTGAACGAGGCGCAACAAGTGATGGAAACTTTCGCAAAGAATCTAGGCGTGCGCGTCATTCATGTGGATGCCTCCCATGAATTTCTGGGCGCGCTAGCCGGGGTGGCCGATCCGGAACAAAAACGCAAGATCATCGGCCGCGAGTTCGTGGAAGTGTTCCAGCGAGAAGCCGCGAAATTGCGCACGGCAAAATGGCTGGCGCAAGGCACCATCTATCCCGATGTGATCGAATCGGCGGGTGCGAAAACCAAGAAGGCCGCCAACATCAAATCCCACCACAACGTGGGTGGCTTGCCGGAGTCGCTGCACCTCAAACTCTTGGAACCGTTGCGCGAGTTGTTCAAAGACGAAGTGCGCGAACTCGGCCTGGCCTTGGGCTTGCCACACGACATGGTGTTCCGCCACCCTTTCCCTGGGCCGGGTTTAGGCGTGCGCATCCTAGGAGAAGTCAAGCGTGAGTACGCGGAGCTTCTACGCCGCGCGGACGCTATCTTCATCGAAGAACTCAGAGCGGCCGGATGGTACGAGAAAACTTCGCAAGCCTTCGCCGTATTTCTTCCGGTACGTTCCGTGGGCGTCATGGGCGATGGCCGTACCTACGAATTCGTGGTGGCGCTGCGCGCGGTGCAAACCGAAGACTTCATGACCGCGCGCTGGGCCGAATTACCTTATGCGCTGCTGGCAAGAGTTTCCAACCGCGTCATCAACGAGGTGCGTGGTATCAATCGCGTGGTTTACGATATATCGGGGAAACCGCCGGCCACTATCGAGTGGGAGTGAGGGTTTTCCAAGGCGTCGCCATTTTGTCCAGTTCTATTTTGGGCGCGCGGTTCATGGTTGATTGCCGAGGATGTATCAACAGTAGCGAAGATCCTCGACGGTGAGCGAGTGGAAGAGAAAACTTTATAGCGCGTTTGTCGTGAATAACCTTACATGGGCATCGCGAAGCTTGATGGTATATCAGAAACGGTAATCAGTTACGTTTTTGAATTTGCCTTCAGTTGGATGGCTCGGCAGTGATCGAGCAATGCTTCAAACGACTCGATTTCATCGAGAAACAAGCCGTCATCGACCATCTGTTGATAGTCGGCAGCTAATTTTGGCAGCGCGTCGGCGCCCGGAACGAGTTGAAGCCCACCCGCGACAGCAGCGTGATAGTCGATAACTTCGCCATGTGCGTTCTTCTCGGCGAAAAAGATCCCTTTGTGATCGGCAACTGCACGGGCAAGCCCTGAGTCCGCGATTGCGGCGTCGGCGAAGCCGGCGGCATCCAATCTTGTCACGTCGTGCCAGTGACGCGCGAAACGGCCACCACCCCGGAACTCGCCGTGCGCACAGAAAACGTGAATCGCCGTGGCCTTTTCCCAGAAAGTGCGTTCGGCGCGCATGACCTGTGGTGTTGCGGTGGGAAATTCCACCTCCTGCAGATGCGCGGCCGCATCGCAGCGGATGGCGCGCGGTTCGCTGGGTTCGCCGGTCGAGCGGGCACCGAACTCCAACATGACGGCGGGCGCGACATAGCCGGTGCCGGTGGCCAGCGGTGCGTAGTCGACGAACACTTTGTTGTCCTCGGACCGCACGGTTGCTGGTAGGCCATTGTCCTCAAGGTCACGCTTGAGACGTGGCACGATCTCGTCGCTGACCCAGTCCGACAGGCGCGCACGAATCTCCTTGCTCCACTTCTTCTCTTGGCTCTTGCTGGTCGGCAATGGTGCATCCCCATGGCCTACCAAATCGCCAGCGATAGCGCGGATGTCATAGGTCAGATCCACGTCTTCGGAGAAGCGCCGGATGACACCGTAGGCTTTCGACAAGGACGTGCCGCCTTTGAATACCAAGTGCTCCGCGTAAGGGCCGGCAAACAGGTGTCGCAGCGACCAGACCACCCAGATGTCTTTTTCCAGCAGATGGGGCAGGAGGCCCGATGTGTCGGCTGCGGCGTTGAGCGCGTCTAGGCGCTCGGCAGTGGAGAGTTGGAAGAACTCAGCCATGAGTCATCAAGGCGCTGACCTCTTGGGCCATCCAGGTAGGCAGGCGCGCCCGTGCCGACTCGACTTCCTTCAGTTCGGAGGGCGGCAGCTTGGTGCGTAGTTTCCGGATCGCTTCCCCGGCTTTTTCCGGGCCCAGCCAAGCCAATGCCCGCACCACATCACCCGCAGCCCGCCCAGGAAAGATCAGTTGCCAGATCGGCGCGTGCCGGAATTCAACCATCTGCGCCCCTAATTTCAAGCGACGACTGGGGCCAGAAGTGAGATAGACCGCTCGCATTGGCACCTGTGTGGTCAGGCCCAGCGCATTGGCGGCAGCAGCGCCGTGAGACACGATAATTTCCCCGCGCTGATTCGCCAAGCCTTCGATCATCTTCGCGGCCGAAGGCGCACGAGTGCCAAAGCGGCTCTCGACAGGCAGGACATAGATTCCGCGACCCGCGCGCAACAGGGTGCCGCGCTGCACCAAGCGGGACAGCACTTGGTCTACGGCTGCGCGGCTGCCCAAGTGCAACAGTTCTTTGGCGACCAAAGGCGTGCCCTCCGGCAATCCGGCGGCGTGCTCCAGAACTTGTTTGGCGAGGGTTTGCATGGCGATAGCTCTAAAGTGGTAGAAGTATAGGCTTAATTCTGACAGTATTCAAGCTGCGTGGGCTCGCCAGATAGCGCGCGGCGGCTCGATCAAAACGATTTTGCGCAGAGAGCTTGCGGTTTGCGGTTATGATGGTAAGATTATCTTACCGCCCGTAATGGTCGATGGAGAATCCAATGGACGCAAACGAGGTTCGGGCCGCACTGGTCGAGGTCCTGCAGAACATTCAGATAGCGAGTGGCTTGGAATGCCCGGCAGTCGGAGGAACCACTAAACCCATCGACGAGTTGCCCAAGTTCGACAGCAAGATTTGGCCGGTTGCGATCGGAATGCTCGGCGTGAAGCTTGGCATCACGATCGCCAACGACGTAAACATCTTTCGGCGCGAGCAAACCACCATCGCGCTCACGGTCGATGAAGCCGTAGCAATCGTAGTCGCGTTGGCTGAAACGCAACCATCAGCTCCAGCCCAGAAAGTGAATGCGCAATGACTGAAATACAGGAATCGATACGCGGAGCGATTGCGACGCGCCTGCGAGAGGCGAGGAAGGTGGCCGGCCTGTCGCAGGGTCAGGTGGCCAAATTACTAGCCATGCATCGGCCGACGATTTCGGAGATCGAGGCAGGCAATCGCCGTGTCTCTGCTGAAGAGGTGACGAAGTTCGCGGAAACCTACGATGTCACGGTGTCGTGGCTATTGGGCGAGTCAGCCGAACAACTCGAAGCCGGTGACCCACGGCTGCAACTTGCCGCGCGCGAACTGGGCAAGCTTAAGCCAGATGACCTTGACCGACTCTTGAGGTTGCTGGCGTCCATGCGCAACTCAGATACGGACCCTGACGATGACGGAGGCGCGCGCAAATGAGTCCTCGACCCTTGCCATCCTCCTCCTTCGCTTCGCAGAAGGCGCTTGTCATGCAAGGCATGCATGCGTCTATCGCCGCGCGTACCAGAGCCGGACTCGATCTCCAGAGCCCCGCGTGCATCTATGGCCTATGCGACGCGCACAACGTCAACGTGCGCTTCAACGACATCAATATGGAAGGCATGTATGACCGCCAGCCGAAACCCCGGATCCATGTCTCGGCTTTAAGGTCACTTGCCAGACGCGCGTTCACATGCGCACACGAGTTGGGCCATCACGTTTTCGGCCAGTCTTCTCAGTCAATAGCAGAGATGGTAACGTGAAACGCCGGTCCGCCAACGTATTGCTGCCTGATAGGCAGAGTAAATCCGCACGCGATCATTTGATCGAAGAGGGCGTCTCGCACCTGCTGCCAATCAAGGTCAGTTCAGTATTTGACACCTATTGGCGTTTCGCGGCTGAGCGTCAAGATGTGTACTTCCGCCTAGCAAAGCAAGTCGAGCCGTGGACTCATGATCCCATCATCTCGGTTCACACGTTTACAAACGCTTTCGAGACGTGGGAGTTGTTAGAGCACACCTTCGGCGCGGTCACGTTCAAGGCGTACCAGTTCGAGCACTACGATCGGCTGCTAGGGGAGACCATGCGCGCGGGAGGCCGCATCTACTCCGCCGCGTATATCATGCCGCCAGGCGGGTCGGCGTTCGGCCACGTAGCCAAACACCAGAACCACTTGCGGTTGCTCGAAAAGATGATGGCCGATGATCTCGCGGGGAAGCTGTCGAAGATGAGAAAGATGCAGCCTGCCTTCGAGCTGCTGCGAAGTTATCCAACCATCGGTGACTTCCTCGCCTATCAGTTCGTGACCGACATCAACTACAGCGAAGTCACAGACTTCTCGGAGATGGAGTTTGTCATTCCAGGACCTGGCGCGCGGGATGG
>JBJXGQ010000144.1:0-6668 GCA_046160525.1 Burkholderiales bacterium | reverse complement strand
TAGAAGGTTTCAAATCCATTCGCAAACTGGAAGACTTCGAGCTCCGCTCCTTGAATGTGCTCATTGGCGCCAATGGCGCGGGCAAGAGTAACTTCGTCGGATTCTTCCGGCTCCTCCGCGAAATGATCGATCAGCGCTTGCAGGTGACGATCGCCTCGGTTGAGGGCGGGGCGGATGCTTGTCTCCATCTCGGCCCCAAGATCACTCCCCAATTTTCAGCCAAACTAGAATTTGGCCAGAATGGATACAAGTTCACACTGGTTCCGACCCCAGACAACCGTTTTGTTTTTTCAGGGGAGACTGCTCTCTTTAGCGGCCGCGAAAATTTCTCTCGTCGGTTGGGCTCTGGCCATTCTGAGGCTAAGCTGAAGGACAATCTGAAATCGGCCGTACCGTCGTACGTGTTTTCAGCCATCTCAAGCTGGATTGTGTACCATTTTCACGATACTAGCGGTTCGGCGCCGGTGCGCCGGCCCCGCGCGATCAACGACAACGAAACCTTGCGGCCCAGTGCAGAGAATCTTGCCCCTTTCCTCTTCCGCCTCCGAAAGATGTATTCACAAAGCTATGGCCGAATTCGAGATGTTGTGCGTTTGGCCGCCCCATTCTTCGACGACTTCAAACTTCGCCCCATACCAACCAGCCCGGACATGATTCAGCTCGAGTGGCAACAGCGGGATTCCGACTATCCTTTCAGAGCGAGTCAGCTGTCTGACGGCACCCTGCGCTTCATTTGCCTGGCGACAGCGCTTCTCCAACCAACCAGGCCTTCGACGATGCTGTTCGACGAGCCGGAACTCGGGCTGCATCCTTACGCCCTAAACTTGTTGGCGGGTCTCTTCAAACAGGCCGCCGAGTCCAATCCGGGAAGCCAAGTCATCGTGTCGACTCAGTCAGCGCTTCTCCTCAATGAGTTCGCCCCGGAAGACGTAATCGTTGTGGAGAGAGCGAATGGTGAGTCCACCTTCAGGCGCCTTGATTCCACGCATCTTTCAGAATGGCTCGCAGACTATACTCTTGGCGAATTGTGGCAGAAAAACATACTCGGAGGGAGGCCGCATGAGGAGCGAGTCCCCGAGATGGTGAAGGGCGGAGACACGCGGTCGTGAGCCGTGTTGTGGTCATCGTAGAGGGGCCGACGGAAGAATCGTTTGTCAAAGGCCCCCTGGCCGAAGCGCTGTGGCCGCGACAAGTTTTCGTGAATCCGATTATTTTGGGCGTCCCCGGCCATAAGGGAGGCCGACCGAACTACGCCCGGCTCCGGAAAGACCTGATTAGGCAACTCAAGCAGGACCAAGGTGCGTATTGTTCCACGATGATCGACTTCTATGGACTGGGAAAAGCATATCCGGGCACAGCTACGCCGCTGCAGATGACCAGCCTTCAAAACGTGGAATACCTCGAGCAAGAGATCAAGAGAGACATCTGCAGCCAGATTCCAACGTTACGCCCCGATGTGAGGCTGATCCCATTTCTCGCACTGCACGAATTCGAGGGGCTTCTATTTAGCGATCCCGACGCCTTGGCCAACGCCCTAAAGCAGCCCCACCAAGCTCCGCATTTCCATGGGATCCGAAACGGGTTCCCGACTCCAGAGGACATCAACAACAGCCCGCACAGGGCCCCGTCCAAGAGAATCGAAGCCGTCTACCCTGCATACAAGAAAGTCATTGAGGGAACCCTCGCCGCTGGAGCCGTGGGCATTGCTCGAATGCGCAAGGAATGCACACACTTTCGGGGGTGGGTCGAGCAACTTGAGCAGATTTCTGGTCTGTAGCCGCCGTCGGCCATCACCGCAGGGGATTAGTCAGAGCCCCGTTACCCGCCACATCCCACACCTCGACGCGCGCCCACTTGGCGGCGGGCGGAACGCGCCAAGTGAACTCCTGGTCTCCGAAGGCGGCGGTGGAATCAAGCGGGTGAATCTCACGCTCGACCCGCTGCCCGTTACCCACTGTCAATACCACTGACGCGAGCGGGAACGTCCACTTCACCCGGGCTCGAATCTCGCCGCCCGATCGCCTCACGGCGGGCAGCAGCACTTCGCCGGTGGAAATGAAGAAGTCGCCCTCCCGGAGTTTCGTAAGGATCTGGCCATAGTTGTCAAAGCTGGGTAACGCGGGGAGGCGCACGTAGGCTGCGTTCATGTGGGCGTAGACCTCGTGGGACGGGTCCATCTGAAATACATCCACTTCGGGGATAAGTTTCTTGTCCGGCAGCCAGTTGGCCATGTCGTCAAGTAAGTTGAGCGAGCGGACACCCAGACGCGGCGTGGCCAGATTGGCCGGCATCTGCTTCCAGCCGGCGCCGAGGAAATTCGGGTCGCGAAAAAACTCGGCGTCCTTGTATTTGTCCGGGAATCCGAGCGAGCCCTTGGTGCGGGGATGGGCGGTCCAGGCAATGCCGTTCTCGCGTTGAATCAGGTCACGCATTTCGGCGGCGTTGCCCACGCGATAGACTTTGCCAAACTTCGGGTGCTGAGCTTCGAAGGGCTCGTCCGCTTTGCGCGACATGATCCATTGCACCGGCTTGGGGAACGCCAGCATCCAATGACCACCTAGATGCGCGTTGGCCTCTTCGCCCGGCACAATCAGGAAATCGCCGCCCGATTGGGCGCGGCAGTAGCGATAGTAAGCTTCCAGTTCGGTGAGGCGTGTGTCGTCCACGGCTTGGGGATGGCCGTCACCGTGGAAATCCGCGATCAGCGCCGCATCGATCCCTAAGCCTTTGAGCGTGGTCTTGAAAGGCGGCTCCCAGTTCGCGCCGTTGACGGCGGCCTGGACCGAGTAGGCGAAATGGAAATGCGTGGCCACGCGGATGTGATCCGGCAGTGCGGGAAAGCGATCCTGGTTCGTATAGCGAGTCACTTCATCGAGCGCGCGCGCGGGCGCATCGGTTGAGACTTGCAGGAACATCGCCATGCGCTGCTCGGAGCCCGGCGGCGCGTTCATCCAAGGATAGAATCGCCAGTTCTCATCCGGCAGTTGACGAATACCCAGCGCCGCCTCACCGCGGAACGAACGCGCCCACACTTGGGCGAGGTTCGACGTAAAGTCGCGCGGCATGAAGTACTGGTGCGGGGAAGGGAAGACGGCGATCGACCCGCCGGCCACCTGCGCCGCCACCGAACGATAGCGTGTCTGCAGGGGCTGGCGTTCGGAGGCAAAGAAGGGCAGGGTACGCTCCTGCAGCTTGCGCTCGGTATCGTACCAGGCGATCCGGGTGTGCATCACGTTGCCCACGCCGCGGTCCGCCCGCGCGTCCCACTGCAGCCCCACATCGAAGTAGTACGCTGTGTCGGGCTCGCCGGTGGAGGCGACTGCCTCCTGCTGAATCAGCCGCGAACTGGGAAAGAAAGTGTACGCCACGCCGCCTTGGAAGATGCCCAGCCGGAGGCCTTCAAAAAAGATCTCGACGCGACTGCCCTTAGTGCGCACCCGGGCGCGGGTAGGCGTGAACTCTGCCATGAAGCGCCGTGTACCGTCCGGATGCGACGGCGGGAAATCGAAGAATTGATCGAAGCCGCCGCGCCGTTTGCCGGTCTCCACCCAATAGTTTGGCCGCGCGCCTTCGAGGACGGAACGATCGCCCTGCGCGATGCGCGTAATCGGCGGCTGGGTGGGTTCCAAAGAGAAGACCGCGCTCCACGGCCGCGCCTTTTCATCGCTCCAGCGGATCGTCACCGTCTCTGCGTTCGTCTGCATTTGGATCGGCCCGCCGGGGCGGAAGCCAGTGCTATCGACCGGGATCACGGCGGCGGCCAGTGAGACCGGCAAGGCGAGGAGCGAGGCGAGATGGCGGATGGCGATCATGTCGTTCTTCCTACGCATCAAAGGTTCTTCAACCGCCATCTCCGGTACTCGACCTTCATCGGTCCGCCCACGTGGACCTGAACTCCGATGAGTCCTTTGGCTGGGCGGTTGGCGGCATCGTCGTCAATGACCATGCTCATCAGTTGACCGTTCAGGTGATGCATCAGGATGTTGTGGCGAGCAATGATATGCGCGGAGTTCCAGTCGCTGGTGATCAGAGCTGCCAGCGCCTTTTCTTCACCCAGCTTCGATAGGATCACCGGTTTGCCGGCGCCGGTAACCCGAGTCACCTGCCCGCGCACGGCCAGGAACAGCCGGCCCTTCTCTTCATAGTTATTGCCGGTGTAGCGATTCTGGCCATCGATGTCGCATTGGTAGCCACGCATGGCGAACCTATTTGACGGCGTCACTTTGTCTGGCGCGACAACGCTGCGATAGTTGATTCCGCTGTTACCGCCGGAGGTGATACGGAAATCAACCTTCAACTCGAAATCGGCGGGCTCAGCACCGCGCCAGATGATGAAGGTGTTGCTCTTGATGACGGTGGCCGGCGTGATCTCGCCCACCATCGCCCCTTCCGCCACGCGCCAGTACGTGGGGTCGCCTTCCCAGCCCATCAGCGTCTTGCCGTCGAAGATGTCTTCGAAGCCGGGCTCGTCGCCGCCAGCCGGTGCCTCAGGCCGGTCGCTTTGCTTTGGCACGTATTGCGCGGCGCAGGCGGTGCCGATCAGGGAGCCGAGGAAGAATCTGCGTCCGCCAGTGTCGTTGCTCATATCGCCGCTCTTGTAGCCCTAGGCGAGGGCGGCGGGGAGTCCTAAAGTTTTAGTTGACAGGAAGCTCCGGCTGTCGCATACTCCTAATAGTTTAGGACATGAAGCGACGCAATGGCCCGCTGACCCCGCTCGAACTGGAGATCATGAAGGTGCTCTGGGACGCCGGGCCCGCCGTCGTGCAGGCGGTTCAGGAGCGTCTGCCGGGCGAGCCACTCGCCTACACCACGGTGCAAACCATGCTGAATGTGCTGCTCCAGAAGGGCAAGGTCAAGCGGTCACTGAAGGACCGGGCGTATGTGTACCGGCCCGCGCTGAGCCGGGCGGAGGCGGTAGGCCACACGATGAAGGATCTGATCGACCGCATGTTTGGCGGATCGGCGGAGGCCTTGGTAATGGGGCTGGTGGAGGCCCGGCAATTGAATTCAGCGAAGCTTGACGAGCTGCGGCGCAAGCTGGTGGAGCGTGGCGAATGATCCCGGCTTGGCACGAAGGGATGCTGCTCACATTTCTGATGAACGCGGCGTGGATGGCTGCCGTGGCCGCGGCCCTTGGTTGGTGCATCGAGCGAGCGCGGGTGCACGTGGCGGCTCGTGAACTGGCGTGGACCCTGGGCTTGTTGGTCGCGGTGGCGGCGCCGTTGGCCAGTGTGCTGCTGCCCCAAGCCACCGCGGCCTCGGCGATCGAGGGCTTGCGATTTGTCGCCACTATTTCCGCTCCCACCGGCACTAGCGGTTTCCGTTGGACGCGGTATGTGGCCGCCGCCTACCTGCTCACCGTGGGATTTGCGGGGGCGCGGCTACTCTGGCGGTGGGCCCAACTTTCGCGGCTCTCGGCCGACACGATTGCCGTGCCGATGACTTTTGGAATCTTGCGCCGCCGCATTCTCCTGCCCGACAGCTTCCGCCGTGTGGCGCCGCCGCTCGCCGTGGAGGTGGCCCTCGCGCATGAGCGGACGCACTTGGAACGCCATGACTTTGCGCGCAACCTCGCTATGGAGATCGCCACGTTACCCGTGGCCTTCCACCCCGCTGTTTGGTGTATGAAAGTCCGGCTCGCGCAGGCGCGCGAATTGGTCTGTGACGATTTGACCGCGCGCGCGTTCGGTGACCGCCATCGTTATGCGCAGGGTTTGATAGAGGCAGCCCGAGTCATTGCTCAGTCACCCGCCGCACCTTCGCGGCTCGCGATGGGCATGCTCGATCACACCGATTTCGAGGAACGAATTATGATGTTGAACAATCCCGCCCCTGCTCGCTTCCGCCGTGGCTATCTTCTGTTAGGCGCCATGCTCACGCTGGCGCCGGCCATGACGCTATTCGGATTCTATTTTCAGAACGACGATCCCGTCTATAAGATCGGCAACGGAGTGGCGGCGCCGAAACTCAGTCACAAAGAAGAGCCCCGCTACTCGGACGCGGCCGAAGCGGAGAAGATCCAGGGCACGGTGGTGTTGGGTCTTGAGATCAGCAAGGCGGGCGTGGCCGAAAAGATCGTTATCAAGCGAAGCCTTCACCGGGAACTCGACGCCAATGCCGTGGAGTGTGTGAAGAGGTGGCGCTTCGAGCCGGGTACCAAGGAAGGCTCGCCAGTGCGCGTTGCCGCCACCATCGAGGTCAACTTCAAACTGAAGTAGCGAAGCCCTTCACCAGGTCGTTAATCGCCTGTAGCCTCGCCCACAACCCCGCCAGTAAGTCGAGCCGTAGCGCGTTCGCTCCATCCGAGAGCGCACGCGCAGGCTCCTCGTGAACCTCGACGAATAGCGCATCCACCATGCCCGTCGCCACGGCGGCACGCGCCAGCGTCTCGATAAACTCGGGCTGTCCGGCCGACGATGCGCCCGCCGCCCCGGGGAGCTGCACGCTGTGCGTTGCGTCAAACACCACCGGCCAGCCGAAGCTCTTCATGATCTGCAGGCCGCGCATGTCTACGACCAGGTTGTTGTAGCCGAAGCTGGAGCCGCGCTCGGTCAGCATGATGTTATTGTTCCCGGTAGAAGCGACTTTGTCGGCCGCGTGGCGGATATCGTGCGGGGAAACAAACTGCCCCTTCTTGATATTCACGATTCGCCCGGTGCGCCCCGCGG
>JBJXGQ010000143.1:0-14319 GCA_046160525.1 Burkholderiales bacterium | reverse complement strand
GCGCGAAAAGCCATTTCCGCGGTTTCCTTATCGCGTACCTCGCCCACCAGGATGACGTCTGGGTCCTGCCGCATGATGGAGCGTATGCCGGTGGCGAAATCCATCTTCGCGGTTTCGTTGACGGAGGTTTGCCGAATCATGGCTACCGGATACTCCACCGGATCTTCCATCGTCATGATGTTGACCGATTCGTTGTTGATTTGGGTCAGCATGGAATACAACGTGGTGGTTTTGCCGCTCCCGGTCGGGCCTGTGATGATCAACACGCCATCCGGGCGCGCCAGCATCAGGTTTAACGTATTCATCACCGGGCGCGGGAGCCTCATCTGCTCCAGGCTGATGATGGATTTCTCCCGGTCCAGCACGCGAAGCACGATGTTCTCGCCGTAGATGGTGGGTTGGGTGGACACACGAAAATCCACCGGCCGGCCGTTCAAGTTAAGCGAGATGCGGCCGTCTTGCGGCGCACGCGTTTCGGCGATGTTCATAACACTGATGACCTTGATGCGAACCGCGATGCCAGCCCAGTAACTCTTGTGCAGGCTGCGCACCTGCTCCAGCACACCGTCGATGCGGTAACGAATCCGCAGAAAATGCGCTTCGGGTTCAAAGTGAATATCCGAGGCGCCGCGCTTCACCGAATCCACGAGGAGTGCATCCACCAAGCGCACGATGGGCTGGGTGTACTCGTCGCCGCCGGTCTGCAGGCTTACGTAATCGACTTCTCCCGTCTCGATTTCCCGCAAGATTCCGTCCACGGAGAGCTCGTGACCGTAGAAGCGGTCGATGTAATCTTCGAGCTGGCCTTCCGTCGCCAGGAAAGTCTTGATGCGAATGTTTTGCCCGAGATTGGCACGCAACTGGTCCAGGGCGACGAGATTGAAAGTTTCGGTAATGGCTACTGTTAGCGTTTGCTCCATCGCATCGTAGGCGATGGGAAGCACGCGTTGCCGGCGCGCGAAATCCTGCGGCACGAGCTTCAATGCTTCGGCATCGACCACGACATGGGAGAGGTCGATGCTGTCTTGGCCGATGGTTCGCGCCATCAAGTCGCGAACGACGCCATCGGTCACGAAGCCCAGCTTGACCAACAGCCGCCCTAATGGCGTATTGCTTTTCTTTTGCTCCGTGAGGGCGATTCGGAGCTGGTCTGCGCTGATCAGCCCTTGCTGGATCAGCGCTTCCCCTAGGCGCGCGGACTTCTTCTGCTCGGCCATTAGGCGCTCTTTTTAATTGGCGCGTCGGGACAATTTCGCGATGCGGTCGATCACTTGCTCCTGGTTGAACGTTGCCCGGCCTTGTTTCATGCTTAGATCCAGTGCCTTTCGATAATATGTGATGGCTAATTTTGCCTGGCCGACATGCTCCAGTCCCACCGCCAGGTTGTACGCGTAGTCCGAATTATCCGCGTCCATTTGGTAGGCCTGGAAGTAGGACTGCTGTGCCTGCGACCACTGATTCTGGCGTGCGTACAGATTTCCAAGGCTGAAGTGAAGAAAGCCGGACGGTTCGCGTGCGAGCAATTGCTTGAGCCTCGCCTCGCTGGCACTGGGGTCCGCTTGCCCGGCGATTGCGATGATGCCCGCTTGCGCCGCGCTATTGCGAGGCTCGGTTTCGATCACACGTCCGTAGTAATTCAGGGCTTCCTGGGAATTCCCTTGCTGCTGGGCGACGCCCGCCGCGCCTAGTAATGCATCGACGTTTCTCTCATCGTGCTCCAACAGCTCCCTGTATATAACCCTGGCCTCATCGAGCTTTCCGGATTTCCACGCCCGGTATGCATCGGCGGTGGTGGGTCCCGCCGGTGCGGCGACGCCAGGGGCCGCGTTGACGATCACCTGATCATTGAGTTCCATCACTGGCAGTGCAGGCGCGGAGGCCGGTTTGGGGCCAGCGCGATTCGCCAAGGCGGGGCGGGGCGGGGCAGCACGTGGAGGCACGGGCTCTTTCACCACGGTGCGCGCAGGTGCGGGCTGTTTTTCCACGGGACGCGGATGAACCGGTGGTTCTTCGATCGTATTCTTTGCGCGCTTCTCAGTGACCCCACTTGGCGCATTGAGCGCATCGCCTAGCGCGGAGAGCCGTGAATTCGGATCCGCCTGCTTATTCGCCGCTGGTGGCGGGCTGGGCGGTAGGTTCATCAAGGACGCTAACTCGGAGTTGGGCTGAGCGGCTGTAGCTGCCGAGGTACTTGCCGCCTGGCCCGCGGCGTACGGGTCCTGCGCTGGTAGTGAACTGTAGGGCTGAGACGCGGGCGCTGTATCGATCTGGCGGGGGGGCGGTAGCGCCGTGGGCGGGGGAGTGCTCGCTAAAATGGCCTGTGGCCGGGAGAACTCGCCCCGTAACCACTGTGGATGAAAAATCTGGATATATAGATAAAACCCGTAGCCGGCCGCAAAAATTAGGGCCAGCAGCATGATTGCGGCCATTGGGCGCTCGCGAACATAGTCCGCGAGTGTGGGGCCGGATGGTTCGGAAGCGGAAAGTATGGCGGCCGCCGCCGCTGCGGACATGACGCGCTTTGGCGGGGGCGAGAGGTCATCCGAGCGCATGCGCTCGGCGGGTGCTGGGGCATAGGCGCCCGAATCCGTAGGCTCCAACTCTAACGGTGTGCCAGTCTCCGATGCCGGTCCTTCCCGGTTACGGGCCGCTTTTTGCAGTGCCTGCAACAGCAAACTCATGGCCTGGATCCGGTACGCTCGACCTCGGGAATGAAACGGCGGAAGTACTTCAACTCGTCGCTGTCCAGGGAGGGGTTGGTGACCACCGTGGGCCGCAAGAAGATGACGAGTTCGGACTTCGACACCGCCTCATCTCGCTGGCTAAACACGTCGCCAACGTTGGGAATGCGTGTCAGGCCGGGCACGCCGCTCTTGTCCCGGCGGATATTGTCCTGCATTAAACCTCCCAATATGGCCGTTTGGCCGCTTGACAGTTGCAGGACCGACTCCATCTCGCGCACGGTGATTTCGGGGATGAGGTTGGTCACGGGATTAGCCAGCGGCCCTCCGGCGGCGTTGAATTTAAGCGCTGGGTTGGGGTCTTCACGGAATCTCAATACGCGGCTGATGGTGGGCCGGACATTGAGTGTGATGACACCATTTTCGTTGACTTGGGGGGTCATGGTCATCGATACGCCCACCGCGACGGTATTTATAGTGGTGGTAATGGTTTCTCTACCCGCGGTATTGGAGGTGCCGTCGACTCTTTCCCGCTCAAATGTAAAGTAAACAATGTTGTCCACCACCTTCAATAGCGCGGTCTGATTGTTCATCGCCATCAGTTTTGGGCTCGACAGTACCTTTGTATTGCCGAACTGCTCGAGCAACTTAAGCGTCGCGGAAACCGTGGGCGCATTGGGATTGTTCGCGTAGGCGATGGTCAGCGCCTCCGGATTGATCACAGGTGCTAATTGCTGGCGTATGGAAAATCCATCCCCGGCGGCACGTGTGACTCGCGCCCAATCGATGCCGGCTTGATAGGCATTGGACAGTTGAACCTCGACGATGGTGGCTTCGATCAGGACTTGGCGCTGGGAAGAGTTAGTGACCCCACTCAAGAACTCCTGGATGAGGGCGTGCTGTTTGTCCGTGGCCAGGACGATGATGGTCCCGGTGATGGGGTTGACGGCCACGTCGCTCAACTCGTTTTTGCCCTGCCCATCGGGGCCAAACACCGTGTTGAACAGATTCGTGGCATTGGCACCCGCCCGGGCCACCGCCTCGGCTTGGGCCAGTTTCTCCTCTCGCGCATTACGCTGTGCTTCGGCGCGTACTTGTTTGTCCTCGGATGATTGAGACAACTTGTTGGTGGACTTGAGAATGCTTTGAATGTTCTCCTTGATCACATCCCAGAAGTTATTCTTCGATGTGGAACTGACGGAGGTCGTCGATGCACCGCCTTGTGACGATCCCGTGCTGCCGGCGCCGCCTCCCCCTCCGCCCCCGGCGATTTGCCCGCTGACTGACACCGTCGATGTGGTATCACGCGACATGTTCACGTAGTTGACCTGGTAGGTTTTCATGTAGGGGGTGTCGGGGCCCACGATGATGGTACGGCCTTCGATGCGGTAGCGCATGTCCACCTGCCTGGCGACCCGGTCCAATATCGAATTCAGGGGTTCGTCGATGGCGTTGAGGCTGACCAACCCTTGTAATCCTGGGTGGATGTCGATGTTCTCCTTGGTATCGCGGGCCAGCGCCAGGAGCAGTTCTTTTACCGGCACCTCATGGACTACCACGCTATAGGTCGGCACCTTGGCCTTGGGCTTGGGCGGCGGCACATAGCCTGGCGCGCTCACGACCGGCAAGGGGGCATCGGCGGTTCCCGAAGCGCTCTTGTCCCGGCTGATGTGTCCTTGCGAGGGAGGAACCGATGGCTGGTAAGTGCTGCAAGAAACTAACAGTGCGCAGGCGGCTGCCGTCACGCTTCTTGCAAACACTGGGGGGGTAGGTCTCATTGTCGTTTTCTCCCGTCTCACATTCAATTAGGCGTTCTGGACTCACCCGCGGAAAGAACGGACTCTAGCCGAATGCCATCGGCCGTACGTATGTAAGGCCGGTTGGTTCGCAGCCCCGGGGGAAGCGCGTCCAGGGCTTGCAACGCTTCCGTCCGGTTAGAGAAAGTTCCGTACAACAGTGTGACCGAAGGCCCGCTACTCGTTCGGGTACGGTACACAAAGATTTTTTCTAGCTCAACCGACTTTTGCAATTCATCGAAATACCGGCGAAATAAAACCAGGTCGCCCGATCCCAGCAGTTGAATACTGAGCAGGTTACCCGGTGTCTTGGCGAGCCATTCGTGAGTGGCCGAAAGGCGAAGCTCGAGGGGATCGGAAAACGCCTCGGCGCTTGCAATCGCGGGGTTGGAATTTACCGCCGGAGTTGACAGTGGGGGCGGTGCCGGCGGGCTGGGAGGGGGCGCGGCTATGGCGGATTGGGTGTTGCCCGGCGCCAGGTTGCCAGCGGCGGCGTTGATGGGAGGTTTTGTGACAACCAAGCCGCGATAACCCACCCAGGCCACGGCCGCGGCAATCAGACAGGCTGCCCCCACGAGTGCGATGCGCCAGCGGAATCCGGTACCGGCGGCGAACTCGCTATCGGCCGCGGCCGCGTCCAAGTGCTTTTTCTTGATGTTGTGCGTTCCATCGGCGAAGGCCGCCAGCAAGGTCTTGTCGGCCAAGATGTTAACGCGCCGGGTTAACCCGGCGCTGGCCTTGGCCATCTGGCGTGCGATCTCGGGACTGAACAATTCGGGCCCGCGGTAGCCGGCCGCGCGTAGGCGGAAGGAGAGGTATTTATGCACGTCGTCGATGCGCAAGGGACCCAGGGAGAAGCTGTGGGTGATTCGGTCGCGTAGCTGGCGGATCTCGTTGCGGGCGAGATTGACATCCAACTCCGGCTGCCCAAACAGCACGATTTGCAACAGCTTGTGTTGCTTGGTTTCCAGATTGGAGAGCAGGCGAATTTCCTCCAGGGAGGGAATGGGCATGCTCTGCGATTCTTCCACGAAAACCACCACCTGCCGCCCTTGCGCATGGCGCGCGAGCAAGTACTCGTTGAGCGCATGCATGACTTCGAGGCGCGACGCCTCGCGCGTAATAGGCAACTGCAACTCGAAGCCTATGGCGTGCAGGATTTCCTCGGGCGACACACTGGGGTTGGCCAGGTAGACGCTTTCCACGTGCTTGGGTAAGCGCGCCTGCAGTACCCGGCACAGCATCGTCTTGCCGCTACCGACTTCCCCCACGACCTTGACGATGCCCTCGCCTTGGGTAATGGCGTAGACCAATGCCTCCAACACGGCGCCACGGTTAGCGCCCTCGAAGAAAAAATCGGTATCCGGGGTAATGCGAAAGGGCGGTTGGCTCAGACCAAAATAAGAGTAGTACATGGGCGGGACGCATCAGGACTGTGGTTCGCCGCCCGAAGCCGCAGCGCCGCCGCCAAAGGTTTGCATGCGGCTATACAAGGTCGTGCGATGCACCCCGAGTATTCTGGCCGCTTGGCTCAAGTTGCCGTTGCTCAATGCCATGGCGGCATCGATGAAGGTCTTCTCCCAGTGCTGAAGCAAAGCGTCGAGACTGAAGTCCTTGTGCGCTTGCAGGTACGTCTTGGCCGATTCAAGAGCCGCGCCGGCCTCCCGCGGCAATACCAGCCCGCTGCTCTCCGAGGTGAAGGCGTCGGGATCCAACTCCGCTTGTAATTGCTCCGCGTTGACGCGCTGGCCTGGATACTTGGTGGAGAGCCGGATCACAATGTTGCGAAGCTCCCGCACGTTGCCCGGAAAGTCGTAGCGCATCCAAAGATCCGTTGCGCCCGCATCGAAATCGAAGGGTGCCAGGCCGCTTTGCTTGGCGTAGAAGGAACAGAAGAATTCCGCCAATAGGCGCCGGTCCTCGCCCATTTCGCGCAATGGGGGCACGTTGATGGTGAATACACTCAAGCGGTGATAAAGATCGACGCGAAAGCGGCCAGCCTTGGCCTCTTGCCGAAGATCCCGGTTGGTGGCGGCAATCACCCGTGCTTGGCTGAAACGGTTTTGTGTCTCGCCCACGCGCTGGTATTCGCCGTTTTCCAGAACGCGTAGCAGTTTCGCCTGGGAATCCAGGGGCAACTCGCCAATTTCGTCCAGGAATAGGGTGCCATCCTTGGTGTCTTCGAAGAACCCCGCGCGCTGGACCGTGGCGCCGGTAAACGCCCCGCGAGCATGCCCGAACAAGGCGGCTTCCATCAAGTTGGGCGCCATGGCCGCGCAATTGAGCGTAAGGTAAGGCTTGCTGGCGCGCGGGCTTTGGTTGTGTAGCGATACGGCCACTAACTCCTTGCCGCTTCCCGACTCGCCTTCGATGAGTACTGAAAACGGGGAACTGGCGTATTGGCGAATTTGCTGGCGAAGTTTCTCGACAGCGGGGCCTTTCCCGACCAGGCCATCGCCCTTATGCTGCTTTTCCGCCGTGCGCTCGGCGGTGGCGATGTTGCGCGCACTGTGCAGCAATTCCTTAAGCCGTTCGGGTTCGCAAGGTTTCGCGACGAACTCGATGGCGCCCAATGTACGGGCGTGCTTGGCGTTGCTCTCGTCGCTTTGTCCCGACAGCACCACGATTTTGATGCGCGGGGAGTGCGCCAGCAACTCGGTGATGAGTTGAAAGCCTTCGTCCGGTTGGTGGGGTTTCGGTGGAAGACCTAAATCAATGAGGGCTAGCTCCGGCGGAGAATCCAGTTGCCGCAACAGGCTCTTTACCTGTGGGCGGGACTCGGCGCAGAAGACATTGAAGTCGCGGCTTAAGACGAATTGAAGCGTGTCGGTGATGAGCGGGTCATCGTCGACAATCAGCAGATCGGGTTTCTTTTCATCTTCCATGCGGCTACCTGTTCCATCGAAACCAAAACCAATTGTGCCAGATCATCCGGCTGGGTCCGCTAATTTCGTCTTTCCCCAATGCAGGCAAGATAAGCCGATTCCAAGGTCGGCGCACCGAATTGCTCGCGCAATGCCCGCGGCGATCCTAGAAATAATAACCGTCCCTGGTGCAACAACGCCATGCGCTGGCACGTCTCCTCTACATCCGCCAAGGAGTGAGAGGTCAGCAGCACCGAGCGGCCGAGAGCCACGGCGCTCCGCAGCTGCGTCTTGAATAGCGCCCGGGCCTTGGGGTCCAGGCCCGTTGTGGGTTCATCGAGAATCAGTAATTCCTTCTCGCTCAAGAAGCACATGGCGAGCCCCAGCTTCTGATTCATTCCCTTCGAGTAAGCACGCACGGGTTTGCGCAGCGCGCTCTTGTCGAGATCCAGACCTTCAAGGATCGCGGCGGTCGCATTGGCATCGTAGGGCCGCTCATGCAGTTTGAGCATGTAGCGCAGGAAATCCTCTCCAGTTAAATAATAGGGAGGTACGAAGCGCTCCGGCAAGAAAGCGATCTTCGCGCGCGCACGGGTTTCGCCGTAGGGAACACCGAATATCTCAATGGATCCCGCATGCGCGGGGATGAAATCGAGCATGCATTTGAGCAAGGTGGTCTTGCCCGCGCCGTTGCCGCCCACCAGGCCGAAACACTCTCCCGGCAGGACGTCGAAGGTCACGTCTTCCACGGCTCGTTGCACACCATAACGGCGGCCGGTATTGCGGAACCGAATGGCGGGCACGGCATCCGGGCTGGGAGGGGTTAGGGCTTCCATGTTGGGGGCGAACAGTGCCGGGATTTTCCCGCGAATGCAACTGGCATACAAGAAATAGGCGGCGGCCCCGCATTGAATTAGAATGCCGCGCACCTTCAACGCAGAATGAACAGCGTGCCGGCAGGACAAGATAACGTCGTAGAAATCGATAATGTTCGTTTCGGCTACGGCCCTCGCACGATTTTGAATGGAATTTCCATGTCCATTCCGCGCGGGAAAGTGGTGGCCATCATGGGCGGCAGCGGCAGCGGAAAAACCACGGTCCTGCGCTTGATCGGCGGGCAGCTCAAGCCCAATGCTGGACAGGTGCGGGTGATGGGCGAAATCGTCCACCGGCTGCCTCACGACGACCTCTATGCGCTGCGCCGCCGCATGGGAATGTTGTTTCAGTTCGGCGCCCTGTTCACCGATCTTTCGGTGTTCGACAACGTGGCTTTTCCGCTGCGCGAGCATTCCGGGCTGCCGGAATCCATGATTCGCGATTTGGTGCTCATGAAGCTCAACGCCGTTGGCTTGCGCGGTGCCCGTGCGCTCAAGCCGTCGGAATTGTCGGGCGGCATGGCGCGCAGGGTGGCCTTGGCCCGGGCCATTGCCTTGGATCCCATGCTGATGATGTATGACGAACCCTTTACAGGACTCGATCCCATCTCCGTGGGCGTTATCTCCAACCTGATTCGCAAGTTGAACGATGCCCTGGGTGCCAGCTCAATCCTGGTGACTCACGATATCCATGGCTCCATGCCCATCGTTGACTATGTCTACATCGTGTCCGCGGGAATCATCGTGGCGAAAGGCACGCCGCGGGAGATCCTTAGCTCGGAGGAGCCCTTCGTGAAGCAATTCGTGCATGGGCACCCGGACGGCCCGGTGCCCTTCCATTACCCCTCACCTCATTACGCGGAGGATTTAAGGTTGGCGGCACGATGATCAAGGCCTTGGACAGCGGTGTACGCTTGATTGGCCACCAAGTGGTCAACGGGGTGTGGCGCTTTGGCTCGGCCACCCGGTTCATGGGGCAAGTGCTATCGCAAAGCCTTCTCGGTTTTCGCCGGCCCCGGTTGTTATTGGATGAAGTGTTTTTTAGCGGCGTGCTGTCGCTCATCATCATCATCATCTCGGGCTTGTTCGTGGGCCTTGTGCTGGGCCTGCAAGGCTACGAGACCTTGAAGCGCTATGGTTCGGCCGAAGCGCTAGGAACGTTGGTGGCCTTATCCCTCGTGCGCGAACTGGGTCCCGTGGTTTCCGCCCTGCTATTTGCGAGCCGCGCGGGCTCCGCCATGACGGCGAAGCTTGGGTTAATGAAATCCAACGAACAACTCTCCGCCATGGAGATGATGGCGGTGGACCCCTTCGCGCGCGTGGTGTCGCCCATGTTCTGGGGGGGCTTTATCGCCATGCCGTTGTTGGCGGCGATTTTCAGCGCCATGGGAATTTTCGGGGGCTATCTGATCGGGGTGGTAATCCTCGGGGTGGACACGGGAGCCTTCTGGTCGCAGATGCAAGCCAATGTCGACCTACGCTACGACATCGTAAATGGCGTTATCAAGAGCGTGGTATTCGGCGCGGCGGTGACGGCCATCGCCTTGTTCGAGGGCTACGATTCACCGCCCACCGCGGAAGGCGTGTCCTTCGCGGTGACGCGCACGGTCGTGACCTCCGCCTTGGCGGTACTGGCACTGGATTTCGTGCTGACCTCGTTCATGTTTACTGGAATATAAGGATCTCAAGATGTCACGAACCGCGGTCGATCTATGGGTGGGAATATTCGTTACCGGGGGGCTGGTCGCCCTGCTGGTGCTGGCGCTTAAGGTGGGCAACGCCAGCTCCGTCAGCGAAACCGATGGCTACCGCGTTATTGCCGAATTCGACAATATCGGCGGCTTGAAGGTGCGTGCGCCGGTGAAGAGCGCGGGGGTGGTCGTCGGGCGCGTGGACCAAGTGCAGTTCGACAACAAGAAGTTCGTGGGGCGCGTTACCATGCTCATCGGCAAGAGTTACGAGTTTCCCAAGGACACCATCGCCTCCATTCTGACAGCGGGTCTGTTGGGCGAGCAATATGTGGGGCTGGAGGGCGGCGGCGACGAGGTGCTTTTGAAGAACGGAGACACCATGAAGATGACGCAGTCCGCCGTGGTGCTGGAAAAGATAATCGGACAATTCCTCTACAGCAAGGCAGCCGAGGGTAATGCGCAGAAGTAGCCGGAAAATTCAAGCGAGGGTAAGAATGAATATCAGCAAGAGAACGTTCGTGAGATGGGCCGGCATCGCGGCATTGTCGCTGTTCGCGCCCTTGAGTTACGCGCAACTGGCACCTGACGCCCTGGTGAAAGGCGTGGCCGGCGATATTCTCAAGATATTGAGTAAGGGCGATGCCACCGCCGCCGAGGTATCGAAGGCGATCGAGGAAAAGATTGTCATGCACTTCGATTTCGAGCGCATGGCCCGTTTGGCGGTAGGCAAGAACTGGCGCCAAGCGACACCGGAGCAACAGCAAAGCATCATCGCGCAGTTCCGCGCGTTACTGCTGCGTTCCTATACCACCGCCTATTCCGCGGCGCGCGGCGTGGTGGTGGATGTGAAACCCGTCAAGCTGCAACCCACCGACGAGGATGTGCAAGTAAAGACCCAGATCCGCCTGCCGGGCGGTGCACCGCCCATCACCGTTGACTACAGCATGTTCAAGGCCGCGGACGCCTGGAAGGTCTACGATGTGACGGTGAACGAGGTGAGCTTGGTCAGCACCTATCGCAGCACATTTTCCGAGCAAATCAAGCACGGCGGTATCGATGGGCTCATCACGGCCTTGACCGAGATGAATAGCAAGCGCACCGCCGCCGCGCAAACCAAGAAGTGAGCATCGAGAACCGGGAGGGCCGTTACTGGGTCGTAGGCCCCGTTACGATTCGAAACGCCGCGGCGTTACGAGACGAGGGTCTGAAGCAATTCCCGCCAGGGGGAAGCGATGCTGTCGAAGTGGATCTTTCCGCCGTCACCGAAGTGGATTCTTCGGCCTTGAGCCTGCTCTTCGAGTGGGCGCGAGTCCTGTCTCGCCAAGGCAAAACCATACGGTTTCACAACCTCACGCAAAACATGCGCAGCTTGGCCTCGGTGTACGAGGTCCTTGATCTGTTACCCAGCGCCTAAACGGTATGGCGGCCATCGAAGTACAAGGCGTCTACAAACGCTTTGGCCGTGTGCAGGCTTTGGATGGCGTGACGCTTACGGTGGAATCCGGCGAGTTCTTTGGCCTGCTGGGTCCCAATGGGGCGGGGAAAACGACCCTCATCAGCATCCTGGCGGGCCTCTCGCGCGCTGACCAGGGAAGTTTGCGAGTCGCCGGCCACGACGTGCGTACCGGTTACCGGCAGGCGCGCCGGGCCTTGGGCGTGGTTCCGCAAGAACTGGTGTTCGATCCTTTTTTTTCCGTGCGCGAAACCTTGCGCATTCAGTCGGGCTATTTCGGGCTGAGGAATAACGATGCGTGGATTGACCACCTCATCGAGCGCCTCGACCTGAAGGACAAGGCCAATGCCAACATGCGATCCCTCTCCGGAGGCATGAAGCGCCGGGTGTTGGTGGCGCAGGCATTGGTCCACAGACCCCCGGTCATTATTTTGGATGAACCCACCGCGGGGGTGGACGTCGAATTGCGCCAGGCGCTGTGGCAGTTCATTAGAGAACTCAATACGGCTGGCCACACCATCGTGCTGACCACGCACTATTTGGAGGAGGCCGAAGCTCTGTGCGGGCGCATCGCGATGCTCAAGCAAGGCCGTATCGTCGCGCTGGACACCACCGCCAATCTCGTGCGTGGCTTGCCAGGCGTGCATTTGCGGTTGCGAACGGCGCAGGCCCAGTTGCCGCCAGCCCTTCGCACCAAGGTTACCGCGGAGCAGGAGAGCGGCTTTGTGTTGAGCCTGAAGAGCTATGCGGAGATTGAGACCATCCTCGCTGGCCTGCGGGAAGCCTCCGTGGAAGTGCTGGAGATGGAAGTGTTGCAAGCGGATTTGGAAGAGGTATTCGTGCGCATAATGGCCAAGGCGGCATGAGCGGATTTTCGACCCTCCTGTACAAGGAACTGCTGCGTTTCTGGAAGGTGGCCTTTCAGACCGTCGTCGCCCCGGTGCTCACGGCCTTGCTCTACCTTCTCATCTTTTCCCATGTGCTGGAGGGGCGGGTGGAGGTCTATCCCGGTGTGGGCTACACGGCGTTCCTGATTCCGGGCCTCGCCATGATGTCGTTGCTGCAAAACGCCTTCGCCAACAGCTCTTCGAGCTTGATCCAATCCAAGGTCACGGGCAACATAGTGTTCCTTTTACTCACGCCCTTGACGCCGGGAGCGACCTTCCTGGCCTATGTCATGGCTGCCACCTTGCGAGGAGTGATGGTGGGCATCGGCGTGGTGCTCGGGACCATGTGGCTGGCCCCGCTACCCTTCGCGCATCCGCTGTGGGCGCTGGCATTCGCCCTGTGTGGCGGTGCTATCCTCGGTGCCCTGGGCTTGGTGGCCGGGCTGTGGGCGGATAAGTTCGACCAGATGGCCGCGTTCCAGAATTTCGTCATCGTGCCGCTCACGTTTCTTTCCGGTGTGTTCTACTCTATCCACTCCCTGCCCGCTTTCTGGCAGGGCATTTCGCATTTGAACCCGTTCTTCTACATGATCGATGGCTTTCGCTTCGGCTTTTTCGGCGTGAGCGATGTGCCGCCGGGCAAAAGCTTGGCCATCGTGGCGCTCTGCTTGGTGTTGCTCAGTACCTTCACCTTGCATCTGTTTCGAACGGGCTACAAATTGCGCCATTAGCAATGTAGCGAAAGGAGTATCCCTTGGTATCACCGGAAGACGTCAAGAAGTACATCGCGGAAGGCTTGGTTTGCGAGCACGTCGAAGTGGCCGGCGACGGCCAGCACTTTGAGGCAGTTATCGTGTGCGAGGCGTTCCGCGGCAAGAACCGCGTGCAGCAGCACCAGTTGGTCTACAAGGCGCTGGGAGACCGCATGCGCCAGGAGATTCACGCGCTGTCCATGAAGACTCTCACGCCCGACCAATGGGCGCGGGAAGCGAACTGATTTGGACAAATTGCTGATCGAAGGCGGAGAGCGCCTCACAGGAGAGGTGCGCGTCTCCGGCGCCAAGAACGCCGCGCTGCCGATTCTTTGCGCTTCACTCTTGACACCGGAAACGTTGCGGGTTCAAAACGTCCCGCACCTGCGCGATGTCACGACCAATCTCAACCTTCTGGCGCAGATGGGCGTGGAGGTGGAACTCGACGAGAAGTTGGGCGTGTGCCTGACCGCGGCCAATGTCCACTCTCCCGTAGCGCCTTACGAGCTGGTCAGAACCATGCGCGCATCGGTGCTCGTGCTGGGCCCCTTGGTGGCGCGCTTCGGCGATGCCAAGGTGTCCTTGCCCGGCGGTTGCGCCATCGGTCTGCGCCCTGTTGACCAGCATATCAAAGGCCTTCAAGCCATGGGGGCCGAGGTGAGCATCGAGCATGGCTACATGCACGCGCAGGCGAAGCGTCTTAAGGGCGCGCGCATCGTGATGGACATTGTGACCGTGACCGGTACGGAAAACCTGATGATGGCCGCCACGCTGGCGCAAGGCATCACTGTCCTGGAGAACGCCGCGCGCGAGCCGGAGGTGGTGGATTTGGCGCGTTGTCTAATCGCCATGGGCGCCAAGATCAGCGGGGAAGGCTCCGATTTGATCACCATCGAAGGGGTGGAACGCCTGCACGGAGCCGCTTATAAAGTGATGCCCGATCGCATCGAGATGGGGACGTTCCTGGTGGCGGGCGCCATTACTCAGGGCGACATCCGGCTGCGCGAAACCCGCCCTGGGCTGGCGGACGCCGTGCTGGCGAAGTTGCGCGAAGCGGGTGCACAAGTGGAGGAGGGCTCGGACTGGCTAGGTGTACGCATGCCGGGTAGGCCCAAGGCCGTGAGTTTGAGAACGTCGCCTTTCCCGGCCTTCCCCACGGACATGCAAGCGCAGTTCATGGCGCTCAATGCCGGGGCCGAGGGCACGGCGGTAGTCACCGAAACCATCTTCGAAAACCGCTTCATGCACGTGCAGGAACTGCGGCGGTTAGGCGCGCAGATCGAAGTGGAGGGCAATACGGCCATCATTCGCGGCGTGCCG
>JBJXGQ010000142.1:0-5383 GCA_046160525.1 Burkholderiales bacterium | reverse complement strand
CGCCCCCCCCGCGCCGCCATCGCGGATCTTGTGCGTGCCCTGGGTGGCGGGTGGTCATAGAGGCCTTATCCCTGAGCTAGTTTCTCCCCGGTCCGGATGCCCGCTTTTTCCCGGCACCTCGCCAATTAAACCGCGGGCCATGGCATGCATGGCCCCCTGGCGGCCGCTGGCGTTGCATCTGAAACTTACATACTCCAAGATGCAACACTGAGGTGATGCAAGCGTTCTGCATTGCATGCATCGATGCTGAGTAACCAGACAGCTATCGAAACCCTACTACTTCGTGAAAAGGAACGCTAGATGAAGAAACGGACCAAACCCCTTGCCGCCGTACTCCTAACCGCTTCAATCCTCTCCGCGGCGCCAGCCTTGCCCGCCGAGAGTGGAAATTTTGTCGCTAGACTTCGAATCATCGATATCGAGCCGGACGTATCCAGCGATATCGGAGGACTGGATGTCGATAACAAAGTAAGCGGGGAAGTGGGACTGACCTATTTTTTGACTCCGAACTGGGCTGCCGATTTTGGTATTGCCGGCGCCTTGCTTTGGAGATATTGCCGTCAAGACCACGCGAGATCGTAGCGATCGAGGTTCATCACCTTGCTCCAGGCGGCCGCAAAGTCATGCACAAACGCTTGCTGCGAGTCGCCGCACGCATAGACTTCCGCGAGTGCCCGAAGCTGGGAATTCGAACCGAAGACGAGATCGGCAATGGTGCCCGTCCACTTGAGTTCGCCAGTCGCCCGGTCGCGCCCTTCCAACACGCCCGCCGAGGCGGCGGACTTTTGCCATTGCGTATTCATGTCCAGCAGGTTGACGAAAAAATCGTTCGTCAGTGTCTCCGGCCGCTTAGTGAAGACGCCGTGTTTTGACTGCTCGAAGTTGGCATTCAAGGCACGCATGCCGCCGATGAGAACCGTCATCTCAGGGGCGCTTAGCGTGAGCAACTGGGCTTTGTCCACCAGCAACTCAGCCGCCGATGCTTCTTGTCCTTTGCGGACATAGTTACGGAATCCGTCGGCAACTGGCTCCAGCACGGCGAACGAACCGGCATCGGTCTGCGCCTGCGAAGTATCCATGCGCCCCGGAGAGAAGGGCACCTTCACCTCGAAGCCGGCCTTCTTTGCAGCGGCCTCGACGGCGGCGCAGCCGCCGAGCACGATCAGGTCGGCCAGCGAGACTTTCTTGCCGCCGTACTGCCTGCTGTTGAATTCCTTCTGCACTGCTTCCAGCTTTTGGAATACCTTCTCCAGTTCAGCCGGCTGGTTGACTTCCCAATTCTTCTGCGGCGCGAGGCGAATGCGCGCGCCGTTTGCTCCGCCGCGCTTGTCGCTGCCGCGGAATGTTGCCGCCGACGCCCACGCCGTGGTAACCAGTTGGGAGATGGAAAGTCCGGACGCGAGGAGCTTCGCCTTTAGAGCGGCAATATCCTGATCCCCGGTCAATGGATGATTCACGGCGGGTATGGGGTCTTGCCACAGCAGTGGCTCCGCGGGAACGAGCGGGCCAAGATAGCGAGAAGCAGGTCCCATGTCGCGGTGTGTCAGCTTGTACCAAGCCTTGGCGAAGGCGCTGGCAAACTCTCGAGGATTCTTATGGAAGTGCCTCGAAATCTTTTCATAGGCCGGGTCCATTCTCAGGGCGAGGTCCGCCGTGGACATCATGGGAGCGTGCCGCTTTGTTGGATCGTGGGCATCGGGCACCGTGCCCGCTCCCGCGCCGCCCTTCGGAGTCCACTGATGCGCACCCGCGGGACTCTTTGTCAGTTCCCACTCATGCTTGAAGAGGATATCGAAGTAGTCGTTGTCCCATTGGACCGGGTTGGTGGTCCATGCGCCTTCCAGGCCACTGGTAATCGTATGCGCGCCTTTGCCGCTGCCGAAGCTGTTTTTCCAGCCGAGGCCTTGTTCCTCGATGCTGGCGCCCTCGGGTTCGGGACCGGAATACTTGCCCGGCTCGGCCGCGCCATGGCACTTGCCAAAGGTGTGGCCGCCGGCAACAAGCGCGACAGTCTCTTCGTCATTCATCGCCATGCGAGCAAAGGTCTCGCGAATATCCCGTGCCGAAGCAAGGGGATCGGGCTTGCCGTTTGGGCCTTCCGGATTTACGTAGATCAAGCCCATCTGAACGGCACCAAGAGGATTTTCTAGTTGGCGATCGCCGCTATAGCGCTCGTCTGCCAGCCACTTGCCCTCCGGCCCCCAGTAAATATCTTCTTCCGGCTCCCAGATGTCCTCGCGGCCACCGGCGAAACCGAAGGTCTTGAACCCCATCGAATCCAGCGCGACGTTACCGGCGAGGATCATTAGGTCGGCCCATGATAGTTTCCGGCCGTACTTCTGCTTGATGGGCCACAGTAACCGGCGCGCCTTGTCGAGATTGCCGTTGTCCGGCCAGCTGTTGAGCGGTGCAAACCGCTGCGCGCCGGAACCCGCGCCGCCGCGACCGTCGGCGATACGGTACGTGCCTGCGCTATGCCACGCCATGCGGATAAAAAACGGCCCATAGTGGCCATAGTCCGCGGGCCACCAGTCCTGCGAATCTGTCATCAAGGCATGAAGGTCCTTGATCACGGCATTCAAATCGAGGCTCTTGAACGCCTCGGCGTATTTGAACCGCTTGCCCATGGGGTTTGACTGCGGGGAGTGCTGGTGCAGGATGTTCAGCTTCAGTTGACCCGGCCACCAGTTGGCGTTCGTTTGGGCCCCTGCCACCGCGTTCCTGCGCGCACCGCCCGAGAACGGGCATTTCGATTCCGTTGGCATCGTTATCTCCATTGGTTGATTGCAATTGACTACCGGCTACTTGAAGGCGCAACGTGGGACTTCGATGGATCGACGAAGTTCTGACGACCGTGGCGAATCTCGGCCGCCGCATCAATTCAGGATCGTGTACCCGTCGAATGATAGAGCGCTTATACCGAATTTTTGGGGTTCGTGTAATGATCCGCGCTCCCAGTTTTCAATGCTGCCCGGACATGGCCTGAATAAAGGGTGGCATTGCGGTGATTCTTCCGCCCGCAGCCGTGCGTAGGTTGCTGGACTTCGCAGTGCGAGCTTTTCCAATAGGTGCTTCCACTCGTATTCTATTTGCCCTGAAGTCACTGGAATGATCACACGCCTTCGTACCCTACCTATTTTGCTCTTATCGAAGGAATAGTTGCGGCGAGATGCTTCATGGTGGAGCGCTGAAAGGTAGGCAGCGATCGCGCAGACTGGAGCGCGCTGGCTGCGAAAGCGATTCAACTGTGGATGGTGGCGGTAACCTTGCGTTTCGCCTCTCAGTACCGCTTGAGCAAGCAGTGCCTCTCGCCATAGGGCAACCAAACCCTGAGGATCAAGGTACTTTGGGTGGAGCGACCAGATGCGCACGGATGTTACTAAGACCCGCAAGAATCTCATGGAAAGAGCCCGCCCGGCGAATGGCCGGGCGGAGTAGTTGGACGTCCGCGGCGATTACTGGGGTAGGACGACCGTATCGATCACATGGATCACGCCATTGGAGGCGACGATGTCGGTCTTTATGACCCTGGCGTTGTCAACCATGACATTACCGCTCATGGTCGTAACGTTGAGCGATTGCCCTTGCACGGTCTTGACCTTCCCAGGCTTTACTTGTGCCGCCATGACCTGCTTCGGTACAACGTGATAGGTCAGGATAGCCGCGAGCTTCTTCTTATCTTGGAGCAGGGATTCAAGCGTACCTGCGGGCAGTTTCGCAAAGGCTTCGTCAGTGGGAGCGAATACCGTGAAGGGACCTTTCCCCTTGAGGGTATCGACGAGACCGGCTTCCTGTACCGCCTTGACCAGGGTTGTGAACTGGCCGGAGGAGATTGCCGTGTCCACGATGTCGGCGGCGAATGCGATCGAGGTGGTTGCCGCAAACGCGGCGCCAGCGATAAAGCGAGATAGTATTTTCACTATGAGTACCTTTTCAATGAGGGTTTAGATTGAACACGTGATGCCCGATTGCATCACTGCGGCGTCTGACTTCAGCGCGAACACCCGGTTTCATTTTTTTCGTGTTGTGTACTGCGAAAAAATATACTGAACCGGGCACCCGGATTGGAGTCATTCTCGCGCGCAACAAAGTGCGTAGGTAGGCAGGGGCAGGCTAAACCGTTGCAATTTGAAGGGGAGTGGCATGGAATGGAATAGGAGGAACGGATTGAGTCGTGTAAGCGTAGTTGGGCGCACTTTGCATTGGTTCTTGTCCATGGTCGCGGTGTTTGTATTGGGAGGTTGCGCCGCGTCGCGCCCCACTACAATTCCGATGAAGACGATCTTCGATGCGGCGCCTGAGGGCGGCGGTGCAAAGTCGCTGCTGGTGATCCTGCCCGGCATGCGAGATGACCCTGAAGACGTAGTGCGCCACGGCTTTGTCAAGGCTGTTTGGGAGAATTTTCTCGGCCGGGCGCCCTTGCCGAGAAATGGCGCGATCGCGTATTCAGGCCAGCGGGCGATGGGTGGGCAGGCCGTAGCTGGAACCGCTGCCGGGAGACCGGACTGAGGCAGCGATGCTGTAACTCCCTCATGTGCGATGTGAAGGGCGGGCGATTGCACCGCTGGGCAGCCTCGTGTAAGCTCGCTGCACTATGTTGCTCACCGATAACGATGCGGTGCTTGTAACGCTTGCACAGGCAGGCGATGCGAAAGCCTTCGAGGCGCTGGTCGTGAAATACCAGCGGCGCATCGCGCGTCATGTGGCGCGTTACGTGCGCCATTCTGGCGGCGTCGAAGACGTTGTCCAGAATGTATTTATCCGCGCCTACCGGGGGCTTGCTTCATTTCGTGGCGACAGCACTTTTTTCAGTTGGCTCTACCGTATCGCGACTAACGCCGCCCTCAGTCATCTGAAGCGCGAACCTGGCGACGTACTGCTGGGGGAGGACGCGCCCGAGGAACGAGGGGACGCCTTTGAGCCGGGTATCTCCGATGCGGAAGACCCGGAGCGCACGCTGATAGCCAAGCAGATCGCCGAAACGGTACAGCGGGCCCTGGCGAAGTTGCAACCCGAGCTAGCCGAGGCCTTGATGCTGTATGAGGTGGAAGGCAAGTCCTATGGGGAGATTGCCGAAATGATCGAGATCCCCATCGGCACCGTTCGCACCAGAATCTTCCGCGCTCGCGAGTTTATCGCCAAGCGCCTCGAGCCAGTGCTTGGCTCGCAACGCAACCAGAGGTGGTAGCCATGGGCCTCAAAGTCTCGCTCTTGCTCGACGGACAACTTGCGCAGGATGAAGTGAAAGGGGTTCTGCATGAAACGGCCGGGGATCCTGAGCTTCGCGACCGTTACACCCTCTACGGGCTAGTGGGCGATGTACTGCGCGGCAATAGTACCCCGGACGATGGCTTCAGCAAGCGTATTTTTGAGCGTATGCGCC
>JBJXGQ010000141.1:0-6913 GCA_046160525.1 Burkholderiales bacterium | reverse complement strand
CCTCGCACGGTTCGAAGGCGTTGCCTTTGCCGCACTGGTAATTCCCAACCCCAACTTCTTCGGTTGTCTTGAAGAAGTGGACCGGCTTACGGACTGGGCGCACGCGCGCGGAGCGCTGGCGGTCGCGCTGGTCAATCCGGTATCGCTGGCCTTGCTGAAGCCGCCCGGTCAGTGGGGCGAGCGCGGTGCCGACATGGCGGCGGGCGAGGGCCAACCGTTAGGCGTACCCTTGGCCAGCGGTGGCCCATACTTTGGATTCCTGGCGTGCAAGCAAGCGCTGGTGCGCCAAATGCCCGGACGCATCGTAGGGCGCACGCTGGATCTGGATGGCAAACCTGGGTTCACGCTGACCTTGCAGGCGCGCGAGCAACATATCCGGCGCTCCAAGGCCACGTCCAATATCTGCACGAACCAAGGCCTGGCGGTCACCGCCGCGACCATTTACCTCGCCATCATGGGGCCTGACGGCTTGCGCAATGTTGCCTTGGGTTGCCATGGCAATTTGCGAAAATTGAGCGCGATGCTGGAGGAAAAGGGAATAAAGCGCCGCTTTGCCGCGCCGTGTTTTCACGAGGCGGTATTCGGCCTGAACCGGCCCGTGCGAAGTGTGCTAGAAACTCTGCTCAAGCAGCAAATTCTCGGTGGCCTGGACCTGGCCGGTGACTATCCTGAACTGGACGGTTCATTGTTGGTGTGCGCCACCGAAACCAAAACCACCCAGGACATCGCGCGCTACTGCGCTGCGCTGTCCCTAACCAACTAAACCACATAAAGGAGTCCCCATGTCCACTGTCACCCTTAAGGGTAATCCCGTTTCCGTCGCTGGCAATGTTCCGCAAAAAGGCGCTAGCGCTCCGGATTTCAATCTGGTCGCCAAGGACCTTAAGAACGTAAGCCTGAAGGACTATTCCGGCAAGCGCAAAGTGCTCAACATCGTGCCCAGCCTGGATACCCCAACCTGCCAGAAGTCCACGCGGGTGTTCAACGAGAAAGCCTCCGCCATGACCAACACCGTGGTGTTGGTGGTGGCTGCCGATTTACCCTTTGCCATGAGCCGGTTCTGCGGCGCCGAGGGCCTCAACAACGTGGTGACGCTTTCCACGCTGCGGGACAGGAATTTCCATCGCGGCTATGGAGTAGATATCGTCGATGGCGCCTTGGAAGGCTTGACCGCGCGCGCCGTGGTGGTGCTCGACGAAAACAACAAGGTGCTGCATTCCGAGTTGGTGGGTGAGATCGCCAACGAGCCCAACTACGACGCGGCGCTGGCGGCGTTGAAGTAAGGCAAACCTACGTGCGGGTCATCTTCGAACGATCGCGCAAGGGCGGAGGGAGCAAGGCACAGGTTCCGGTTCCGCCCAGCGAGTCACCGGAGATTCCCGCGCGGTACCTGCGCGATCAATCCGCGCTGTTGCCCGAAGTGTCCGAACTGGAGGCGGTGCGCCACTACACGCGCTTGTCCCAGCGCAATTTCTCCATCGACACCCACTTCTATCCCTTGGGATCTTGCACCATGAAGTACAACCCAAGGGTGTGTAATGCGCTGGCTTCGCTTCCGGAGTTTTTGAACCGGCATCCCCTGGCGCCCGATGCCGCGAGCCAAGGCTATCTGGCTTGCCTCTACGATCTGCAACAGATCCTCGCCAATGTTACGGGCATGGCCGGTATTAGCCTGACTCCCATGGCCGGTGCACAGGGCGAGTTCGCGGGCGTTGCCATGATTCGGGCTTACCACCGCGCGCGAGGGGATTTAGCGCGTACCGAAATCATCATTCCCGATGCGGCCCACGGCACCAACCCCGCTACGGCGACCATGTGCGGATTTACCGTGCGAGAGATTCCCACGACGGCGCAGGGCGACGTGGACCTTGATGCGCTTGCGGCCGCGGTGGGACCCAACACGGCGGGACTCATGCTGACCAATCCCTCTACCTTGGGTGTGTTCGAGCGCAATATCCTCGCGATCCGAGACATCGTCCACGCCGCGGGGGGATTGCTCTACTACGATGGCGCCAATTTGAACGCCATCCTGGGCAAGATCCGGCCAGGCGATATGGGATTCGATGTGATCCATATCAATCTGCACAAGACCTTCGCCACACCCCATGGCGGGGGAGGGCCAGGGGCCGGGCCCGTCGGCGTTACGCAGCGCTTGTTGCCCTTCCTTCCCATCCCCATGGTGGGCAAGGATGGGGAAAGCTACCGGTGGTTGGCGGAGGCGGACCGGCCGCAAAGTATCGGCCGCCTGTCCGCCCATATGGGCAACGCGGGCGTACTCATGCGGGCCTATATCTACGCCCGCATGCTGGGGCGGGAGGGCATGCCGCGCGTTGCGGATTACGCCTCATTGAACGCGAACTATCTGATGACGCGGCTGCGCGAAGCGGGTTTCGAGGTGGCGTTTCCCAGCCGGCGTGCCAGCCATGAGTTTATTGTGACGCTGCGCGCCTTGAAGGAGGCAACGGGAGTTAGCGCCATGGACGTGGCAAAGCGGCTGCTGGACAAGGGCTTTCACGCACCTACTACCTACTTCCCCATGCTGGTTTCCGAGTGCCTGCTCATCGAACCTACGGAAACAGAAACCAAGGAGACGCTGGATGCCTTCGCTGCCGCCATGAGGGAGATCGCGGAGGAGGCACGCACCGACCCGGCCCTCGTAAAATCCGCGCCGCACACCACGCCGGTGCGCCGCCTGGACGACGTCAAGGCCGCGCGCGAACTCGATCTTGCGTGGAGCGCTGCTTGAACGAGAGCCCGCACAAGGGGAAAACGGGCTTTACCAGGCTTCGCAACGCACTGTTCTACTCCATCGATGGGTTCAAGGCCGCGGTAACCAATGAGGACGCGTTTCGCCAGGAGTTGCTCCTGGCCTTGGTCCTTATCCCCTTGGCATTCCTGCTGCACGCTTCGGGAATAGGGCGGGCGCTGATGATCGGCAGCGTGCTTCTGGTGCTGGTGGTTGAGCTACTCAATTCCGCGGTGGAAGCCGCGGTCGACCGCATCTCCATCGAGAATCACCATTTGGCCAAGCGCGCCAAGGATCTGGGAAGCGCGGCGGTATTGGTAAGTTTGGTCAATGTTGCCGCCGTGTGGTGGCTGGTGCTGGCTGTCTAGCGCAACAGCGGATCTAGGTCTTTTTAATTCAATGGCATATGGCTTGCTCAAGCGTGCCGGTCTTTGCCGGGCCCGCCTGGAAGACGAGTGCGAGTCTGGATTTTCGAGGGCCCATACGGATTTCCTCAATTTCCTTCGGGTTTTGACGATTACCGGGATGGTAGCGCCAAGGCGGCCGTTAGGACGCGTTGCGGGGGCAGCACTTGACGGCGCAAATCGGTACGAGCAAGATTTTTCCGAACAGGCCCGCGAAAGGTTGTCCCAGGGGTCTAGTAGCAAACTAATAATTTCGTACGTTCAAAGGCTATGATGCGGTTCGCACTAAATACTTGGATGCTTGGAAGATAGGCATGAGCGACCTACGGCAGGCGCTGGAGATTAGCTCCGCCTCTCATACCGGGATGATCCGCCCGCATAATGAAGATAGCCTCAGTGCCGTCCCCGAGATCGGCTTGGCTGTCCTGGCGGACGGCATGGGCGGGTACAACGCTGGCGAAGTCGCCAGTGGAATGGCGGTGACCATGATTACCGAAGAGGTGCGACAGGCGATTGCGCGCACACCTCCCCGGTTACTGAATGGCGTGAAGCACGGCAAGGCCGAACATGGGGCCGCCAGGGTGTTGCGCGAGGCAATAGCAAAGGCCAACGTGTCTATTTACCAGGCTGCCAACACGCAGCCGCAGTATTCCGGCATGGGGACGACCCTTGTCGTGACTTTTCTGCACGATAATCACATCACGGTTGCGCACATCGGGGATTCGCGTCTTTACCGGGTGCGCGGCGAAAAGCTCGAACAGATCACACGCGACCACTCGCTCTTGCAGGAGCAAATCGATAGCGGTGTCCTGACCAAGGAAATGGCCAGGAAGTCGCAGAACAAGAATTTGGTCACACGAGCGGTTGGTATAGAGGCCAAGGTCGAGGTGGACATCCAGACCCTGGATACCCAAACTGGGGATATCTACCTATTATGTTCGGATGGCCTCAATGACATGGTGGAAGATGACGATATTCTTCTCACGGTGAATTCCCTGAAAGTGAACCTTCCTCTCGCAGCCGACCAGTTGGTGCAAATCGCCAACGATCATGGCGGGCGGGACAATGTGTCGGTGGTGCTCATCAGGGTAAAGAAGGCGTTCCCCGTGGCCGATGGCTGGAGAGCGCGCTTGAAGTCATGGTTTAGCTAGATAACAAGGAAACCGGCAATGGCGAAGCTGATATTGAGCCTAGACGGAATGGTGATTCGGGACTATCCCATCTCCAAGGAACGTACGACGATCGGGCGCAAACCCCACAATGACATCCAGATCGACAATCTGGCCGTCAGCGGGGAGCACGCGATGATCGTGACCATCCTCAACGATTCTTTTCTAGAGGACTTGGGGAGCACCAACGGTACCTTGGTCAATGGCCAAGCCATCAAGAAGCATTTCTTGCAAGGCAACGATGTAGTCGAAATCGGCAAGTACAAACTCAAGTACGTGACCGAGCAAGCCGCCCAGGGTTCCATGGCGGATTTCGAGAGGACCATGGTGATGCGCACACCCGCGGCGGCGGCCAAAGCCGATGGCGGAGGGACCGCCACGGTCACGGCTATCAAATCGGGCATGCGCGACACCGTGGTCAACCCGGACATGATGCGAAGCCAGCCTAGCGTCAATGCTGCGACCAAGACTTCGGGCATCACCACCCAAGGGTTTACACGCACCGCTGGCATGCCAACGGCTGGTGCCGCGCCCGTGCCTGGGAACGGCCAAGCGACGGGCGCCGTGCAAATTCTTTCTGGCCCGAGCGCTGGTAAAGAGCTACCGCTGAACAAGCCCCTTACCACCCTGGGAAAACCGGGCGTGCAAGTCGCCGTCATCGCGAAGCGTCCGCAGGGTTTCTACATCACGCACGTGGAAGGAGCATCCTTTCCGGTGGTGAATGGCCGTACCTTGGATGCCCAGGCCCATGCCCTGCACGATCATGACGTGATCGAACTGGCGGGTGTGAAGATGGAGTTCTACCTCAAGCCTGGCGCTTAAGCCCTCTAACCGTTCGGCGCCAGGGTCCTGGTTGCTTGCATCGTCCGCCGCCCCGGCTGCTAGGCCCCGGGGCCGGCCGCCACGCGGGTCATCGTCCCCGCTGCGGACCGTCGTGGAGCACATCGCCAAGTGATGTTGAAGCTCCGCGGGCGAATCCACCATTAATTAAGCTCCAGGGGAAGCCGTTAACAAGATCGAAATTCCCACAGGTTAAATTCCATGAGCACGGTGATCCCGCCGAAAGAAAAGCCCGCAGATACCACGACCCTGGCCGCTGCGACGATCAAGCTCCAATTCCAGAAAGCGCTGCAAGCGGTAACCAACCGCATTCACGCGACGACCAACATCGACGAAATCATGTTGGAGCTGGGCGAGCACATCTGCAATCTCTTGGGCGCGGAGCGGCTGACCATATATGCCGTGGCGGAAGACAAGAGTTTCATCCAGTCCAAGGTCAAGACCGGACTCACTTCCTTCAAGGATCTCAAGCTACCCGTGGGCGGGGGAAGTATCGCGGGATTCGTGGCGAAATCGTTGCAGTTGGTCAATATCAAGGATGTCTACGACGATGCGGAGCTCAAGAAACTGGGCCCCACCGTGCAGTTCCTGAAGGAGGTCGACAAGCGCACCGGATTTCGCACGAAACAAATGCTGGTGGCTCCCATTACCGACCCCGGAAACGGGGAGCCCCTGGGCGTAGTTCAAGCTATCAACTCCAAGAGCGGGCATCCCTTTGGGCCGTTGGTGCAGGAAGGGATTCTCAATCTTTGCGAGACCCTGGCCATCGCATTCAAGCAACGGCAAAAACCGGCGGCGGCCGTACGCGGCAAGTACGATCACCTAATTTCCGATGCTGTCATATCAGCCGAAGAAATGGATCTCGCCGTGCGTTCGGCCCGCAAACAGGGACTGGACATTGAAACAGTTTTGATCGGAGAGTTTCAGGTACAACCCTCGGCGGTGGGCGAAGCCCTGGCCAAGTTTTTCAAAGTGCCCTACGAGCCGCACCAGCCCAATCGCATCAAACCCCTCGACTTGCTCAGAAACCTGAAGCGGCACTTCCTGGAGAGCAGTGCGTGGGCGCCCGTGGAGGACGGCCCGCAAGGCTTGATTATCGTGACCACCGACCCCGAGCGGGTACGTGCCGCCCGCCAAGTCGTCAATATTTTCCCGAAAAGCAGAATCGTCTACCGCGTCACCACGCACAAGGAGTTCAAGGCCACGCTTGACCTACTCTTCGGTGCGGACCTGAGTTCGGGCCCCAACATCGACGAGTTGCTCTCGGACATGGGAGGCCAACAAAGTTTCGATGACGAAAGCGGCTCCAGTTCCGATGAGATGTCCCTGGCAGCGGACAACGAGCTCGTCAAGTTGGTCAATAAAGTCATCGTCGAAGCCTACCAGCAGGGCGCCTCGGACATTCATATCGAACCCGCGCCGGGCAAGGGCAAGACCGAAATCCGCTTTCGCAAGGACGGCTCGCTTTCGCCTTACATCTCCGTGCCGGCGAGTTACCGCAATGCCATCGTCGCGCGCATCAAGATCATGTGCGATCTCGACATTTCGGAAAAGCGCAAACCTCAGGACGGCAAGATCAAATTCAAGAAATACGCACCGCTGGACATCGAGTTGCGCGTAGCCACCATTCCTTCGCAAGGCGGTGTCGAAGATATCGTAATGCGGATTCTCGCGGCCGGTGAACCCATACCCTTGGACAAGCTGGGCGTGCGCCCGCGTAACTTGCAAACTCTCAAGGACACCGTATCCAAACC
>JBJXGQ010000140.1:0-3479 GCA_046160525.1 Burkholderiales bacterium | reverse complement strand
AACATGGAAAGCCGGCTCGAACGGTTGGAGAAAGCCATGGCGGCTGCCTTGAGTGCCTTGCACCGGCTGGTGAAACCAGAACCGTCGCAGGGGCAGGCCAACACGCCGGATTCCACGGCGTCACCGTCCGCCACCCCTCGTTCCACGCGGCATGTGGATATAGAGCTGTAGCCTTAAGCCGGCGGAGCCGGAACCAAAACGCATGCACGCGCTTCGGCAACAATCATATTACGAACAAGGGGAGAACCCCCTTGTTTATCCCCCAGGAAGAACAAGGGGCGTTCCCCTTGTAGATCCCCCAAAACCAACGCGCCGTCCTGCAAGTTCTTATCCAATTTTTTCAACATTGAATCCCTAAGAGACTAAGCATGACCGGGCCAATTCTAAGCGTGGTGGGTGCGCGTCCGAACTACATGAAGATTGCACCGGTCATGCGGGCCTTCGCCGCGTGTGCGCAATTGCCTAAGGCCATGCTGCTGCACACTGGGCAGCATTACGACGAGGCCATGAATGACCAGCTTTTTCGCGGCCTACGCTTGCCGGTACCCGACGTCAATCTCAATGTAGGTTCCGGCTCCCACGCAATTCAAACGGCCGAGGTGATGCGCCGCTTCGAGCCCGTTATCGACGAACTCAAACCTTCTTGCGTCTTGGTCGTAGGCGACGTGAACTCTACCCTGGCCTGCGCGCTGGTCGCATCCAAACGCCACGTTCCGGTGATCCATGTCGAAGCGGGCTTGCGCAGCTATGACCGGCACATGCCAGAGGAGATCAACCGGGTTCTCACGGATCAAATTTCGGATTTGCTTTTTACAACTGAGCGCTCGGCTCACGCAAACTTGGCGAGGGAGGGGATTGCCGCGGAGCGTATCCACTTCGTGGGCAACGTCATGATCGATACCTTGCTGGCCAATCTTCCGCATGCGATTCCCGCGGCTGACACCTTGTCACGCCACCACGCGAGATCGAATTTTGGCACTACCGCGGGCGGATACGCAGTAGTAACCCTTCATCGCCCCTCAAATGTCGATCAACCCTCGGTATTGCGCGGTTTGCTTGAAACGCTGGAAGAAGTGAGCAAATCCGTGCCGCTGATTTGCCCCTTACATCCTAGAACCCAGGCCAATATCGAGAAGTTCGGGCTTGCGCATTTCCTCAGCCGGGCTTCCATTGCGATCCTGCCGCCGCAGGGCTATCTTGAAATGCTCGGCCTCATGTCGAAAGCGCGGGTAGTGCTGACGGATTCCGGAGGTATACAAGAGGAGACCACTGCGCTGGGGGTGCCATGTTTGACGCTGCGGGAAAACACCGAACGGCCCATCACCGCCGATGAGGGAACCAACACCATTGTGGGAACGGAACCGGCGAGAATCTTGGCGGCCTTTGGCGATGTCATGAAAACAGGCGGCAAGCGCGGCCGCATACCCGAGTATTGGGATGGCCATGCTGCGCAGCGCATCGCCCAGCACATGGCCGCTTGGCTAGAACTCGCACCGGATCTGGCCGCGGCCTGACGTGCCCAACTCGAATTCGGCATGAATGGAATAGCCAACGCGCTCACGGTGGATGTGGAAGATTATTTTCAGGTCTCCGCCTTAGCCCCCCATATTCCACGCTCCGATTGGGACCGTATCCCATGCCGCGTGGAGGCCAATGTCGAGCTTATCCTACGTATCTTGGGCGAGAGCAATACCAAGGCAACTTTCTTTATGCTGGGCTGGGTTGCGCAACGCTACCCGCAATTGGTCAGGCGAATCGTCAGTGAAGGGCATGAGCTCGCCAGCCACGGCTATGGGCACCACAGAGCCACCGACTTATCGCCGGAGCAATTCAGCGATGATGTGCGCCGTGCGAAGAAAATTCTTGAAGATCTCTCGGGCGTAGGCATAAAGGGATACCGCGCTCCGAGTTTTTCCATCGGCGCGGCGAATCCCTGGGCCTTCGACTGCCTGGAAGAAGCGGGCTATCGTTATAGTTCGAGCATCTATCCAATTCGTCACGACCATTACGGAATGCCTGACGCTCCGCGCTTTTCGCACCGGCGCAAGGGGCTGACGGAGTTCCCAGTCACTACAGTGCGTGTGTTCAATACCAATCTTCCCGCGGGCGGCGGAGGATATTTTCGGTTTCTGCCCTATGCCTTGTCGTGCTGGTCCATTCGCCGCGTGAACCGGAAAGATGGCGAGCCGATCATCTTTTATTTTCATCCCTGGGAGTTAGATCCTGGCCAGCCGCGGATTCCTGGTGTGAGCGCCAAGACGCGCTTTCGCCACTACGTCAATCTGCACAAAACCGAGAGCCGGCTCAAGCGCTTGGTGGCGGATTTTCGTTGGGACCGCATGGACCGCGTATTCAAGGATAGGATGTCGTGAATCACACGGCCATTGAAGTCGCCGCGGTGCATTCGGCGCAATCTCCCATACAAGTGACCGAGGCGGCGCAGCGCGACCGGGACCGTTGGGATGCCTTCGTTCATACTTGCCCCGAGGCCACTTTTTTCCACCGCTTTGGGTGGAAGCCGCTCATCGAGCGTGTATTTGGGCACCGGACTTTTTTCCTCATGGCCGAGCGCGGCGGAGATATCGAAGGTGTCATGCCTCTCGTGCAAGTCAAGAGCATGCTGTTCGGGCACGGCCTAGTTTCGTTGCCCTTCGGCGTCTATGGCGGACCCGCTGGGGTTTCGGATGAGGCTGCGCATGCGTTGACGGATGCCGCCGTTAAGCTGGCTGGCGATCTGGGAGCGAAGCATTTAGAGCTACGCAACCGCGCGGCACTTAACCCACAGTGGCCACGGCAGGACCTATACGTCACCTTCAGGAAGGAGATCCTCGCCGATGAAGAAGCCAACATGCTTGCTATTCCGCGCAAACAGCGCGCGATGGTGCGCAAAGGCATCAAGGCGGGATTGCGTAGCGAAATCGATTCTGGCACCGAGCGTTTTTTCCAGCTTTATGCCGGCAATGTACACCGGCATGGCACGCCACCTTTTCCAAAACGCTACTTCGACGCGTTGAAAGAAGAGTTTGGGGAAGACGTGGAGGCGCTCATCGTGGTGGATGCGCAAGGGGTTTCATTGTCGGGAGTTCTTTCCTTCTACTTTCGCGACGAGGTGTTGCCTTACTACGCGGGAGACGATCCTCGCGCGCGAGATGTGGCCGCGAACGATTTCAAGTATTGGGAACTGATGCGCCGCGCCTGCGCCCGCGGATTGCGCGTATTCGATTACGGCCGTAGCAAACGTGGCACTGGCTCCTTCGACTTCAAGAAAAACTGGGGATTCGAGCCGCAGCCGTTGCACTATGAGTATTGGTTGTCCTCCGGAGACCGGATTCCCCAGAACAATCCTTCAAACCCCAAGTACAAAGCGTTTATTGCCCTGTGGCGCCGCATGCCTCGTCCCGTGGCGAATGTGCTGGGCCCCTATCTATCCCGGCACCTAGGCTGACTTGCCCGCATTTCTCACAGGTCGCCCACACTAT
>JBJXGQ010000139.1:0-2828 GCA_046160525.1 Burkholderiales bacterium | reverse complement strand
GCCCAACATTAAGTAGACGGGAAACTCCCGTGATTCAATCCGAAAAGTACCGTGTTTCAACACGGAAGAATACCGCCTATCCCGCATGCGGCACCCTTCTCGAAATTGAGTATAGCCGCAGTGGAGCGCGAATGCATTGCCGCAGCGCATCAAGGGCTTGGCGCCGGACTTGAGGACCGAGCGGCACACACCGATGGAGTACCTCTGCCGAAAATAGAAGGGGCTGTGCCGCCTTTCTTACCGGCTTCGATCAAGCGTTGACATCTTTTTCCTAGGGATGTATAAAAGCACAGTCACAAAGGAGGCCGGGATGTCAAACATTGCGGGTCCCACGCTGCTGGACCAGGTGCGAGCCACGATCCGGGTGCGGCACTACAGTATCCGCACGGAGACCGCGTACGTGGATTGGATAAAGCGCTTTATCCTCTTCCACGGCAAACGTCATCCGCGCGAGATGGGGATGAGCGAAGTGCGGGCTTTTCTGAGTTACCTCGCGGTCACGGGAGAGGTCGCGGCGAGTACGCAGAATCAAGCGTTGAACGCGCTCGTATATCTCTACAAGGCTGTACTCGATCAGCCGCTTGGCGAGATGACCGGGATCGTGCGGGCAAAAAAGCCCCAGCGCATTCCCGTGGTGCTGACGCTGGAAGAGGTCGGCCACATGCTGCGGCAACTTGACGGCGTTTACTGGCTGATCGGCTGCCTGCAGTACGGCTCAGGGCTGCGGCTGATGGAGAGCCTGCGGTTACGGGTAAAGGACGTGGATTTTGAGCATCGGGCCATCTTCGTGCGCGATGGCAAGGGAGCGAAGGACCGGGTTGTCACCTTGCCCGATGAACTCATGGAGCCACTCAAGCGACATCTGGAGAACCGAAAAACGCTTTTCGAGCGGGACCTCGCGGCGGGTCAAGGCACGGTGTACTTGCCTTATGCACTTGCCAGGAAGTATCCGAACGCGCCATGCGAGTGGGCCTGGCAATATGTGTTCGTCGCTTCCAAGTGCAGCACGGATCCGCGCTCCGGCGAAACGCGCCGGCATCATGTGGACGAAACCAATGTACAGCGGGCTGTGCGTATTGCTGTACGTAGCGCCGGTATTGTCAAACCCGCGAGTTGCCATACCTTGAGACATTCGTTCGCAACCCATCTACTCGAACGCGGAGCGGATATACGAACCGTGCAAGAACAGCTTGGCCACTCCGACGTGCGAACAACCCAGATTTATACTCATGTGCTCAAGCGCGGCGGGCTGGCGGTGAAAAGCCCGCTTGGTGCAGTGCTAGGTTTAGGTTAGGTGCCAGTCAGAAGGAGTGAGATGATTGCAGCCGATGATGCCAAGGTGATCGGATACTTTGCGTACACATCGCCCAGCGAAGTCGCCTGCGATGGGGATGCGTGCGTTATTGCGGGGTCTGAAGCCGGGATGAAGGCTTATCTGGTTGCCCTTGGCTCTGGCCAACCAACGCGTCACACGATTCGCAAGACTCGTTTTGGCGAGATCATGCGCGGGATGCGTTTGGGAGCGGCCTACGCCTTCGACGAGGCCGCCTACAACCGCTTCTACCCTCTGGCCAAACGCGAGGGCCTCTCTCTAGGTCCGGAGGACTTCTCGCCAACGGCCACAGGAAGACATTTTGTCAGACTGCAATTCAAAACCAGCACCTAACCTGCGCAAGTACGACGGTTTCAGCAGCGGGCATCGCCCGTGCATGAGGGGGGAACAGCTTTCTCTAGGTTTGCACGCCGCGGCGAAGAAACGCCCCAACGGTTGCATTGAGGAACCCCGCATCCTCTGCCTTGGTACTACTTGCACTTTGATGCCCCTGTAAGCTCGGAATCGTAACCAACTCGCACGCGCGGATGTACTCCGCAGCCTCTGCCGCGCACTGCGACGGATTGAATAGGTCCAGCGGCGGGGAAAGTAGCAAGGTGCGGGCTTCGATGTTGCGAAGCGCCCTCTGCCAATCGCCATCGAATCCCTTGGTCGTGCCGACATCATGCGCCTCGTAGGCATGCGTCTGGTAGATCCAATCCAGCGCGTCGAATCCGCTGGCCCGGTTGGTGGCGGCGAGCTTTTCTATCCAGGGCAACACATCCATGGGAGCGGGAAACAATTCCTCCAGCGCAGCGGGCGTGCGCCCAGCCAGAACGCTCATCACACCGGTCCACGCTCGCCATCCGCGCTCGGGATAGGCGCGAAATTCCTTTCCGTCCCACGCCGGGTCGGCCATCAATGCATGGCGGGCGGCATCCACCACGGCGATGGCCCACGGCGCGGTGCGGGCCATGGCGGTCATGGCCACGATGTGGCGCATGAAGCGCGGGTGGCTCACACCCCATTGCAGAGCCTGCATGCCGCCCATGGAGGCACCCACGATGGCGTGCAATTGCGTGATACCGAGCACCTCGGTGAGCAAGCGGTGCTGGCTGCGCACCATGTCGCGCAGCGTGAAACGGGGGAACTGGCTGGCGGGTTGGCGCGAGCTGTTGCTGGGCGAAATGCTGAGCCCATTTCCGATGGGGTCCACACACACGATGAAGTAGCGCTCAGGGTCTAGGGCTTTGCCCGGACCGATGAGGAAATCCAGGCGGTGATGATTGCCAGTAAGCGATATGGTGACGAGTACCGCATTGTCTCGGGCGCTGTTCAGGGTGCCGTGCGTGACGTAGCTCACCTCGAAATCGCGGATGGACTCGCCGCTCTCCAGCAGGAAATCTCCGGCCTGCCATAGGAGATGGGGCCGGTCTATCTGGCCTGGCTTCAAAGGCGGATGGCGGAAGGCGGTGAGGGGCATTGGGTTATGCAGCTTCAATGTAGGTTGGGCTGA
>JBJXGQ010000138.1:0-2823 GCA_046160525.1 Burkholderiales bacterium | reverse complement strand
CTCATCCGATTCGCCGCCGCTGACAGCGCCAATCCGGACAGGATCGAGGCAATCCGGCGAAGTTTTCCCATGCCTCCGGGCCGCGCTGGTACGACGGCTCGGGCCATCCTCAACCGCGACATCGCCTATATACCGGATATCCAGAAGGACGCGGAATACGGCTTGCAGTTGATGGCGCAGACGCTAAGCTTTCGCGCCTCGCTCTCCGTACCGATGCTCCGAGACGGCAATCCGATCGGCGCCATAACCGTTACGGGTGGCGAACCCGCGATGTTCAACGAACGCCAGATCGCCATGCTGCAAACCTTCGCCGACCAAGCTGTAATCGCGATCGAGAACTCGCGGCTGTTCAACGAGCTTCAGGCGCGTACCGCGGAGCTTGGCCGCTCCGTTAGCGAGCTTACGGCCCTAGGCGAGGTGGGCCGCGCGGTGAGTTCCACGTTGGATCCAGATACCGTTCTGAGCACCATCGTCTCCCACGCCATTCAACTATCGGGCACTCAGTCCGGGTTGATCTACGATTACGACGAAGAGACCCAGGAGCTACTCGCCCGCGCGGCCAACGGCCTGTCCGGGGAAGTCATCGATGCACTACGGCGCAATCCCCTGCGGGTTGGCGAGGGGCTGACGGGCCAGGTGGTCATCCAACGCCAGCCGATGCAGATTGCGGACATTGCCGTGGAAGGTGCCTACCAGAGCCGCGTGCGGGACCTCATGATCGAGACGGGATCGCGCGCCGTGCTATCGGTGCCACTGGTTCGCGAGGATCAGGTGATGGGCGCCTTGGTCGTCACTCGCAACCAACCGGGTGAGTTCCCGCGGCAGATCGTCGAGCTTCTAACCACTTTCGCCAGCCAGTCCGCGCTGGCGATGCAGAATGCGCGGCTGTTCCGTCAATTGGAGATCGCCAGCCAGCATAAGACCGCTTTCCTCGCCAACATGAGCCATGAGCTGCGCACGCCCCTCAACGCCATTATCGGATACAGCGAAATGCTGCAAGAGGATGCCGCCGATCAAGGGGCCGAAGAATTGGTGCCTGATTTGAAAAAGGTGAACAGCGCCGGAAAACATTTGCTTGAGTTGATCAACTCGATTTTGGATTTATCCAAAATCGAGGCCGGTAAGATGGAATTGATACTGGAAGACTTCGTTGTGGCGGATCTCGTCAACGAAATCGCCGCCGTCGTCGCCCCGCTGGCCCAGAAGAATGGCAACGAGTTGAAGGTCGTGTGCGATGCGGCCACGGGCAGCATGCACGCGGACCCCACCAAGGTGCGGCAGGTACTGTTCAATTTGTTGAGCAATGCCTGCAAGTTCACGGAGCGGGGGATGGTATCGTTGAATGTAAGCGTGGAGGGGGAGCATTTTCCCTCACCCCCTGCCCCTCTCCCGGGGGGCGAGGGGAGTGAAGTGCATCCCTCTACCTCCGGGAGAGGGACCGAGGGTGAGGGGAGGCAACCAGCCTGGATAGACTTCGAAGTCCGCGACACTGGCATCGGCCTTACGGCAGAACAAGCGGGCAGGCTTTTCGAGGAATTTTCCCAGGCGGAATCGACAACCTCGCGCAAGTACGGCGGTACCGGATTGGGCCTCGCGCTTAGCCGCCGGTTAGCGCGCTTGATGGGCGGGGACATTACGCTCACTAGCGAAGCGGGCAAAGGTAGTACCTTCAACGTTCGCCTACCGGCCCAAGTGCCCGCGCTAAATACCCAGTCAAACATTACCAAGTAACGTACATCGTCGCGCTAAGGTTTGATGCTGCGGACTGGCCCAGCACTCGGCTAGGACCAATTCTCCACGGTGAGGCCTGGTACCTTACCGAAATGGCGCTCATTGTTCGTAATCAGAACACAGTCCATGGCCAGTGCGTGGGAAGCTATCAGGAGATCCAAATTGCCGATGGGTTTTCCCTGCGCTTCAAGACCCGCGCGAATCCGTGCGTACCAGCGCGCAGCCTCATCGTCCCAAGGTAGGCTGGGGATCTTCTGCAAAAATTTGGAAACCAAACCCGCAAGCTTCGGCGGTCCGCCTTTGCGCTCCACGCCGAACAATAACTCCGCTTGTGTTATGACCGATATGCAAAGGTTGTGTGGCCGAACCACGGATATCTTTTTGTCCAATTTCTCCGACACCCCTCGAATAACGTAGCTACAAGTATCGGTATCGAGCATGTATCGCAACGCCTATTCCCCCAACAGTTTTCGGATCTGTGGAGGGGCATCGCCCCGCTCCTTCATGAAGTCGGCCGAAACCTCCGCCGCATCGCGCAATGAGAAGAATTCCCTCCAAGTCGTGGGCTTCTTGGAGAGAATTACATCTCCGGTCAATGGGTCCCGGCTAACGAAGACCTCCTCCGCATCGAACCTAAACTCCGCCGGGAGGCGTACCGCTTGGCTTCCGCCGTGCTTGAATATTTTCGCGCGCCGAACTCCCATCTACACCTCCTTCCATTATATATCTACAATTTAGTGTATACGTGACTAACCGCCGTGTCAATCGCATCTATTTGCGTAACTCCTTGCCTATCCGAACCCCGCAACAACCGGAGCGCGCGAGGTTTTCGCGCCGGCTGCAAAGCCATCAGGTATCATCCAGAGAAAGGAGGTTTCCGTGCGCCGCCGCGTTCCGTACTCGGTCATGTATTCGTCGTGCCACCAAATCGCCTGCAGCCCATTCGTGTTTTGATATGACACAGGGAGCCAAGTTGTTGCCATCGAAATTTCCCACGGACCCAGCGGCCAAAAAGACGTCACTGCTTGCCGCGGCGGAGTCCATCCGCGAGATTGCGACTCTGCACGCGCAAGAGGCGGAGGCCATGGCGAC
>JBJXGQ010000137.1:0-3755 GCA_046160525.1 Burkholderiales bacterium | reverse complement strand
CTCATCCGCGTTCTCTGCGCCGAGTGCCGGGAAGCCTACTCGCCGTCGAAGGAGGAGCGCCAGATCCTGGGCGCCGGCGCCGATCTCCCCAACAAAATTTATCGTGCCGCGGGCTGCAAGACATGCGGATTTCGCGGATACCGGGGCCGCGTGGCCATCATGGAGATTTTGCGCATGGACGGCGATCTCGACGAAATGGTGGCCAAGCACGCCACCGCCCGCGAGCTGCGCAATGTAGCGGTGGAAAAAGGCTTCCGGCCACTGATCGAGGAGGCAGTCGCACGAGTGTTGGACGGCACTACCAGCATCACGGAGATCGCCCGTTCCGTCGATTTAACGCAGAAATTTCAGTAAGCCGGGGCCAAATGCAACCGGCCTTTTTCCGCGAAACATTCGAGCCACGAATTCGCACCCCCCAGCCCCTAGCCCCCAGTCCCCAGCCCCTGCCTTAGAGATGCCCGCCTACCGCTACAAAGCAATTGACCGGCTCGGACGCCGCACGAGCGGCCAACTGGAAGCGAACAACGAAGCGGATCTCGAACTGCGCTTGAAGCGCATAAACCTGGATCTCATCACCTACCGCCAGTTGCGCACGGACGCCTCCGCGTTTCGGCGCGGCACCATCAACCGGCGCGACCTCATCACTCTGTGTTTTGACTTGGAACAAATATCGCGCGCGGGTATTCCCATCATCGATGGGCTGAGGGACTTGCGCACGCACACCCCCAACCCGCGCTTTCGCGAGGTGCTGTCTTCATTGGTGGAAGATATCGAGGGCGGCAAGATGCTTTCCCAAGGGATGTCTGCCTTTCCCACCATATTCTCGCCAGTCTTCGTGAGCCTGGTGAAAGCCGGAGAGCAGGCCGGCCGGCTGACCGAGGTCTTCGAGAACCTTGCCAATAGTCTTAAATGGCACGACGAATTGGCTTCGCAAACGCGGCGGCTACTCATTTATCCCGCATTCGTCCTGGTCGTTGTGCTCTCGGCGATGATGTTCCTTTTGGTCTTTCTCGTGCCGCAAGTGGTAAGCCTCCTCAAGAACATGGGTATGGCTCTGCCCTTACAAACCAGGATCTTGATCGGCATTTCGGAGTTCACCACGAAGTACTGGCCGCTCATCCTGGCCTTCCCAGTGTTAACGGCCGCGGGATTGGCCGCCTCGATTCGTACCAATCCGCGCGCGGCCTATTTGTTCGATTACGCCAAATTGCACTTGCCAGTTATCGGGCCCATCCTGCAAAAAATCATCCTAGCCCGGTTCGCGAACTTCTTCGCGCTCATGTACAAGTCGGGCATTACCATCCTCGACGCGATCAAGACCAGTGAAGACGTGGTGGGCAATAAAGTCATCGCCGAGGCCTTGCAGCGTGCCGGCCAGCAAATCAGCGCCGGCGAGAGCCTTTCCAATACCTTTCAAAGCCTCGGGCTGTTTCCGGCGCTGGTGGTGCGCATGATGCGGGTGGGAGAAGCAACGGGCGCCCTCGATACGGCCCTGCAAAACATCAACTACTTCTATTCGAGGGACGTTAAGGACTCCGTGGAAAAGGCCCTCAAACTCCTGGAACCCATGTTGACGTTGATTCTCGGATTGCTACTCCTGCTGATACTGTACTCGGTGCTCACACCGGTCTACGACATCATCGGCAACCTGAAATTCTGATATGCGGCGCAAGCTACTACTGTGTGTTTCGGCCTTCCATTTGACCGCCGCCTTGTGGTCGCGCGGCCAATTGCGCGCCGTTCAGGAGTTCGCCGACGACGAAGCCGGGCAGCGTGAATTCCTGGCCTTCCTAGGCGGGTTGCGCCACACTCCCATTTATTTCCTCGCCGATACCCTGGACGAGGACTATCGCTTCGAGACCCTGCCTCGCGCCACGGGCCAGGACCAGCGCGAACTCCTCGCCCGCAAGCTCAAGCAATCCTACCGGAACTCGCCTTTTTGCACGGCGCAACTGATCCACCGGGATAAGAAGGGCAAACGCGAAGACCGCTATTTCTTCGCCGCACTGACCAACTCCGAGGGGCTTGAGCCCTGGCTCAATTTGGTGACCGCCAAGCGCATGCCCGTGGTTGGGATTTACCTTGCACCCCTCACGCTCTCGCAATTTATTCAGTCCCAAGGCCTGGGCGACCGTAACGTACTCGTCATCTCCCGGCATGCGGCCGGCTTGCGCCAGAGTTTCTTCAAGAACGGGGAGTATCGCGTTAGCCGGCTCACCCTTGCCCGGCCCGATGCCCCTAACGCCCCGGCGGTGAGCTTCGCCGAGGAAGTCAGAAACACACGCGGATACCTGGACGCCCTGAACGTGACCCACGTGGACGAACAGGTGACCGTGCTCATATTGGACCAGGACGGTTCATTAGAAGAGCTTGAGACCGCGTTGGACAGCACGGCTAGCAAGCTTCGTCTCTTGCGTATTGCCCCCGAGGATCTCGCCAAACGCCTAGGCGTCGCGGCGGACATTCTGCGAACCAACCGAGACGCGCTACCCCTTCAATTGCTTGGTAAGTCTCCTCCCGCGGCGAATCTCGCGCCCCCGGCCGTCACAAGTAGCTATACCCGGATGCAAGCTTCCCGCGTGCTCTACGCCGCAGCGGGGGCAGCGGCCAGCGTAGCGTTGCTGTGGATGGCCATCAGCATGCTCCGGGCGAGCGCCCTGGATGACGAGGCGCAAGCCTATGCCCTGCAAGCACGCGGCGAGGAAGCGCGCTACAACGAGATTTTTCGCACCTTTCCGCCCACACCCGCCACATCGGAGCAATTGCGCCACGCCTCCGAAGCAGCCACCCGTCTTCGCGCAAGCTACCGAACGCCCGACGCCGTATTCCAGGTATTGGCACAAGCGCTCGACAAGAATCCGGGGGTCGCTCTCACATCCATGGCCTGGAAACATGAACCCGGAGCGCAGGCCAACCCGCCGGGAACCTTCGTTCAGTCTCTGACCTTCACGGCGGAGCTCACGGAGTTTAACGGCGACTATCGCGCGGCCATCACCCTCATAGAGCAATTCATCGCCTTGTTGAGCGCCCATCCTTCCGTCGCGAGTGCACAGGCCACCAAGCTTCCCGTTTCTTCCAGTTCGGCGGGCGCGCTTTCCGGCGACACCTCCGCTTCCAAAACAGAGCAACCCCTTAGCGCCACCTTTGAAGCGCTGATTTTTCTCAAACCAGGGGTGTAAGGGGATGGCTCTCCAAATCGTTCGAGATTTACCTGCGCTCATTCGGCCCATCGCGGCCGTCTTGGCTGCGCTTGTCGTGAGTGCGATGCTGGTTCAATTCGCCAACCGCTCGGTGATCGAGGCTAAGCAAAAGCGCGACGCACAAGAGCGCGCGCTGGCGGAAGCCAGATCGCGGGTCTACAAATCTGGGGAGGAGCGCGATCTTATCCTTAAGTTTCTTCCCGCTTACTACCAGTTGGAAAAGGAAGGGATTGTGGGCGCGGAACGCCGCCTGGATTGGCTCGACGCCCTGCGGGTGGCCAATACCCATGCGGATTTATACGGAGTACAGTACGAGATCACCGCCCAGCAACCCTTGCCCAGGGGCGATGTCCTGGGCGCGCCCAGCTTGGATGTTAGGCATTCGCTCATGAAACTGAAGTTTGGTTTGCTGCACGAGGAAGACCTATCGCGCTTCTTGAATGCGCTCCTAGCCCAAGGGGTGGGAGCGTTTCTCGTCAATCGGTGTTCGCTCTCTCAGATTCGAAAACTGGAACGGCCCTTGAATCAACCCACACTGCAGGCTGAATGCGAATT
>JBJXGQ010000136.1:0-3456 GCA_046160525.1 Burkholderiales bacterium | reverse complement strand
GCCGGAGAATGCCGAGTACTACATCCGCCTTTCCAACATTCAGATTCAGAGGTGTCGATGGGAGGACGGGTTGCACGCCGCGGAGAGCGCGCTGGAACTCGATCCCACGAATTCCGCGGGCCTCTATCTGCGCTCCACCGCATTGAGCCAAATGAACCGCATGGATGAAGCCGCCGCCACCACGCAAAGCGCGTTGGCGGCAAACCCGGAAGATGCACTGGCACACGCTTCCCGCGGCTGGCAGGAAATGCGTGTGAGCAATTTCGACGCAGCGATGACGCATTTTCAGGAAGCCCTGCGCCTGGACAGCACCTCGGATTTGGCACGCAAAGGCATGGTCGAAACGCTCAAGGCGCGCAATCCAATCTATCGCACCTTGTTGGTGTGCTTCCTTTGGTGCTCAAACCTGCAAGCCAACACGTTCTGGGGTTTGATCGTTGGCGGTTTCTTGCTATCGATGCAGGCGCGCATGTTCGCTGAAAGCAATCCGCAATGGGCCCCTCTCACCTGGCTGGTGCTGGGACCCTACTTGGCTTTCCTTTTGACGTGGATTGCCCATCCATTGTTCAAGCTGCTGCTGTGAATCGCCGATCCTTTGTTCAACTTGCTCCTGCGAACGCACCCGATGGGTCGCATGGCACTCAGCCGGCAGGAGGTGAATACAGCCAATTGGTTCGCCGGATGTTTGCTGTTCGCGCTACTTAGTTTTTGCGCATGGCTGGTTTTAGCGACTGAAACGCTACTGGTGCTGGCGCTCGTTTCTGGCCCGATGGTTATTCCGATTTCAAGTGCGCTTTCGGCGTCCGCGGCGCCCGCTCGGAGAATCCTACTTGCGTACACCGTGGTGCTCCGCGCCTGCGGAGCGTATCTGGTCGCCGCCTTCATGATCCCGGCGGCCGAAATCCCCGTTGGGATACCGTTCGCCATTTTTTTAGTTGGGGTAGTTACCTTCTTATGGGTGTCCGACTGGGTACAGCGGAAGTACTAACAGGACTCTCTCTGGCCCTACACCCCTATGCACCCGTGCCCCGGGTTTCCTTCAATAACCACTCGCGAAACTGCGCGGCGGCGGGGCGAATGGGCGATGACTTAGGGCGTACCAGATAGTAGGTATGGCGCGACGGAAGGCTGAATTCGAAGGGCATGACGAGGCGCTTCGAGGCAAGTTCGGGCTCCGCCAGGTTTGGCATGCCCAGCGCTACTCCCAGGCCATCGGCCGCGGCTGCGATAGCCAGGCCTGCGTTGTTGAAGCGCGGGCCGCGCGACACATCCACCCCTTCGACCTTTGCGCTGCGCAGCCAGAAAGCCCAATCGGGCTCCGCTTCGTCGAAGTACACCGTGTCGTCGTGCAGCAGCGTGTGCTGAGCGAGATCCTCCAGGCGTTTCAAGGCCTTTGGCCCTTTGAGCAGGCGCGGCGAGCATAGCGCCGTAACGGAGCTGGAGCACAGCAGGTCGACTTCATGGTCCGCGTATTCGCCCAAGCCAAACCGAATGGTCAGATCCGATTGGAGGTCCGGCGTGAAATTTTCGGCGCGTTCTGGGCCCGAATCCTTTCTTAGAACGTCCACCAAGGCCAGGCTGGCGGAGATCCTCAGATCGATGTCCGGGTGGGCAGCGGTAAATCTTGGCAAGCGGGGCACCAGCCATTTCGTGGCGAAGGCCGGGGCCGCCCGCACTGTCAAGGGGCCGTGGTCCGCGCCTTTTGCCAATTGAGTAACCGCTTGCGACAGACTGGCGAAGCCTTGCTTAAGATCGGGCAGGCAGGCGTGCGCCACTTGCGTGAGGGCAAGGGCTTGGGGCAGGCGGTGGAATAGTTGCACCCCGAGGAAGTCTTCCAGTCCCTTGACCTGGTGGCTTACGGCGCCCGGCGTGACATGAAGCTCCTGGGCCGCACGGGTGAAGCTCAAATGGCGCGCGGCGGCCTCGAAAGCACGTAAAGCATTTAACGGGGGTAATCGCTCAGGCATCGGCTATCGCTTCCATCTATCTCCCAAATTTAGGCCTTAGGTTTTCTCATGCTCGGTACGATAACCATTCATTTGCTGCAATGCAGTATACAAGGCATAGTGGAGTCATGGAATCAGTCTTAAAACGCTTGAGCGTCGCTCTTGTGCGACGCACTAATTCCGGTCCGGCCCGGGTACCCCAGGCCGTGAGCGCCCATGGCGGGACCAGTTCCGTGCGCACCGGAAAGAAGTATGGCGCGCCACGCCTGAATCACTTCATGAGCCTGGGGCCGCAAGGGTTTCACCGAATCGCTTATACGGAATGGGGAAACCCGGCCAATCCGAACATCGTTCTGTGCGTGCATGGACTCACGCGCAATAGCCGCGATTTCGATGCGCTTGCGACCGACCTATCGCGCGATTTCCGCGTGGTGTGCATGGACGTGGCGGGCCGCGGAGCCAGCGATTGGCTAAAAGACAAGCGCGACTACGGTTTTTCCCTCTACCAAGCGGACGCCGCCGCGCTCCTTGCCCGGGTAACCGCGCCGGCAGATCTCTCCTCGGATTCGCGCAGGCGCAATGACGCTGGCCCAGCGCCTATGCACCAAGTGGACTGGATCGGCACTTCCATGGGTGGCCTCATCGGCATGATGCTGGCCGCCAAGGCCAACTCGCCCATCCGCCGGTTGGTGATGAACGATGTCGGTCCCTTTATTCCCTGGTATGCGTTGCTGGCAATGAGCGCCCATGACTATGGCCAGCATACTCGCTTCGCCGGTCTAACCGAGGTTGAACAATACCTGCGCCAGGCCTGTGCCTCCTTCGGGCCCCTGCCGGGGGAGCACTGGCGCCATCTCGCGGAACACAATGCCCGCCGCAACGAAGATGGCAGCTACACCCTGGCGTTCGATCCGGCTGTCCTTACCCCCCGGCGCGATCCCACCATGGAGTTTCGCCTAGGGAGCGACCTGCGCCAGGGTTTGAATATGTGGCCCGTGTGGGACAAGGTTCAATGCCCAGCATTGGTATTGCGCGGAGCCCAGTCCAATGTTCTGGAGCACACCACTTGCGAGGAAATGCGTAAACGCCATCCCGCGACCCAGGTGGTGGAATTTCCCGGAGTCGGCCACGCGCCTTGGCTTGCCAGCGAAGACCAGATGCGGATCGTGCGCGACTTTTTACTGATGCCTATTTCCTCTTTTCCCAACCAACTTCACTCTAGGAGTCACTCATGACCAAGCTACGCATCATCGCTGCTTCCTTAACCCTTGCGCTTTCCTCCGCGGTGGCATGCGCCGGGCCGGCAGACCCTATTTCCAGCGCCCAAAAGCTCGACTTGGACCGCGCCGAAACCGCCTTCTTGCGTTATCTCAACGCCTGGGCGTTGCACAACACCGGGAAGGACAATGTCTCCGCGATATTCGCCGATGAGGCCCTCATCGAAGTGTCGCTGCATCACCCCGAGTGGACGGTGAAAATCGACGGCCGCGACGCGATCGCCGAATACCTT
>JBJXGQ010000135.1:0-5009 GCA_046160525.1 Burkholderiales bacterium | reverse complement strand
GCCGTAGTTGTTGATCGATCCCAGCGTATAAGTGTGACGCTCGCCCAGCACTGCGGTAATGAGCCGCAGTGCCTTTTCAAAGTAGGGTAGCGCCTCCGCCGGGCGGCCCAGCGCTTGAAGGGCATCGCCGTAGTTGTTGATCGATCGCAACGTATCGGGGTGGCGCTCGCCCAACACATCGGTCCGGAGCCGCAGCGCCTTCTCCAAGTAGGGCAGCGCCTCCGCCGGGCGGCCCAGCGCTTGAAGGGCACCGCCGTAGTCGTTGATCGATGCCAGCGTATCAGTGTGACGCTCGCCCAGCACTTCGGTCTGGAGTCGCAATGCCTTCTCAAAGTAGCGCAACGCCTCCGACGTGCGGCCCAGAGTATGAAGGGCGCGGCCGTAGTTGTTGATTGAACGCAGCGTATCGGGGTGGCGCTCGCCCAGCACTTCGGTCCGGAGCCGCAGCGCCTTCTCGAAGTAGGGCAGCGCCGCCGCCGGATAGCCCAGCGCTTGAATTGCGCCGCCGTAGTCGTTGATCGATGCCAGCGTATCAGTGTGACGCTCGCCCAGCACTTCGGTCCGGAGCCGCAGCGCCTTCTCAAAGTAGGGTAGCGCCTCCGCCGGGCGGCCCAGCGCACTAAGGGCTGAGCCGTAGTTGTTGATCGATCCCAGCGTATAAGTGTGACGCTCGCCCAGCACTGCGGTAATGAGCGGCAGTGCCTTTTCTAAGCAGGGCAGCGCCTCTGCCGTGCGGCCCAGCGCATGAAGCACGGCGCAGTAATTATTCAGGGCAGCAGCCGTACCCTCGTGCTTCTCGCCCAAAGTCAGAAGTGCCGATTCATAGGTCTCTTCTGCAAACCGCAACCAGCCCGCATAGTTCCCATCGACATGCAGCGCAACCGTCCTTCTATTTCGCTCCTCGATTCGGGCCTCCGCATTGGATACCGTCCTAGCCGCACCCGCCCAAGGACCGTTCGTTACACGCGAGCGGCCATGCGTTGTAGGGTCAACACAGCCGCACAGACTCGCCGCGAGTGCCAGCGCCGCTATCGCAATGCAACGCACTCTCCTCGCAGGCGCTTGGGGTTCACGGGTCTTGTAACGTAGGGTAAATTCAGCAGATGTATCTTGTTTCTTCATCGTTCTCGTGGCTTCTCTTCGATCCGCCCGGAGATACTGAACGGCGTCGTCGCCGAGCTTCGTTGCACGCATCTTACCCCCGCCGCCTCACAATCCATAGGGTGCCAGGGCACTGCCTCGCCGCGCCTCGAACGATTCGTGCACCCGCGGACTCGCACGCACAATATTCATTTTCCTACACCAAGGCGCGCGCAGCCTTTTGGGCCGTAAACCCGGCTTAGCTTATCGCGGTCTAGGATCGAAACTCCATGATGTTGTCCCGTAGATCCGATCGCACATAACGAATAAGTCGCTTGCCAGCAATGCGTCGAAGGCACTCACTTACGATCGCCGGCAGCAGTGACTGACATATTGGCGCCGGTTGGAACTCCACAAAACAAGGCTCCAGGCAAGCGCTCTTAACCGCGCCGCCCGGAACTGGGGAGTACGACCGGTCCACCGGAGAGGCCGCTCGCCTATCTGCACACCCACACGTAATACCAGTACCAGCCGTTGTAGAAGTACTCGTAATAGCAGTAAGCGTGTGCCTGGGTGGCAACGAGGCTACTTAGGGCGACGGCTAAGGTGGTAATGGGCTTTTTCATGATCGGCTTCCTTCATATTAAGTGGTGGTTATTTGCCTCGAGGTGCAGTCCGGCCTCTTACCCCTATTGACGGGCACGCCCAGCACTTTGTCAGGATCGAGCGGTATATTTTCCGCCGGCACTTTCATACAAACCCCAGAAATCTCACTCTCTCTCTGGCCAACCCAAACTACCAATGACGATGCCGAAGACGGCTAGGCGTTGTCTCCGCCATTCATGACTTCTGTATTCAAGCCATCGGGGTAGCCATATGGCTAGCACAAGGCCAAGATGAAAACGCGATGCTTGATGCCGAAAAGTATTGCCACGCCCGCCGCCTTTCCAATCGCAGCCATTCACGAACGCGGTGGGCGCTTTTTTCTTTACTACGCCCTTCCAAGCAAAATTTACCTACACTCCATCCTGGCGGCGATCTCTCCCTCTCGTCCTAGCCGTAACTGGTCTCCGATTGTGGTGACGATTCGTGGCAAGGGATGTTGTTTCCTACCAGTATGCGAGGAGGTTCTTGGCTTTCCACGCATTTGGATGGACGTAGTAATGCCGAGGAATGTCACAACAAGAACGAGCGATTGGGAGAGATTTCGAAATCCATTTAATTAGAATTCGCCGAGAAGGCAGCGCGAAACCGCAGGCACCTCGCTGTAATTTGCGCATACCCAGAAGATGATTCGTTTCTTCGAATGCAACGGTTTCAAGGGTAATGCCACAGGCTTCATTCGCTTTGTCGTGGCCGGTTAGATGCCGGTGCCAGTTCCGCGAAATGTTGTACTCGGACTTTGGAGAACTTCTCATCGAGGTGATTGCCTTTGCCGAGGTCGCGCCTTATTTCTCAGCCGAATCTTTATTGGCCCACTTTCTGCCCTGACATCCCCATTCTGCTTCCGTCTATATAGGTAGTTCGGGTGTTTGTATGACTTCCAGGATCTCCGATCCTCGCCCGCACAACGGGCGCCCGCGCCGCAATACGACGGCGCCATAATCAAAACCAATCACTCGTCACTTGCAATATTCAAGGAGGTTCAAGATGCAACGCTTCGGCAATCTCAAGTTCTTTACCCTGGCCACCGCCCTGGTCTGTGCCACGTCGCTATCGCACGCTGCTGTTGATGCGAGCGTCGAAGATCTTGTCCAATCCCACGCCACGGACGTCTACCCCGTCAAGCTAGATGCCGGCTCGCCAGTGCTCGTCTACTTAAGCGGAGACGGCGATACTGACCTGGATTTAAGTCTCGTCGATTCACGAGGTGGCAAGGTCTGCCAAAGCCAAGACGATTCCGACAACGAGTTGTGCGTCTTTGTCCCCGAAGAAGAGGGCACTTACCGCATTCTCGTCATCAACCACGGCCGCATGTCGAACCAGTACGCCCTGTTGATAATGCAAGACTAAAACCTCTTGTTCCCTAGGGCTCCGCAGTAAGGTCCTCTTCTCGGCCGCGTCCCTTTCCCAGCCCATACATGTCCGTACCGGCTGGGCCTTTTTCGCGTCCCAACTCGCAACACGCGCGAGGAGAACGCCCAGATCAAGGCGAGCGCGGCCGGCGAGGATCCTGGGCTGTGGAAGGACGAGCCGGACAAGCGCGTGCAAAAAGACACCGATGCGCGCTGGACGAAGAAGGACGAGGAGGTGCACTACGGGTAAAAGAACCACAACGCAGACCAAGACAACGAGTTCATTGAATGCTACGAGGTCACCCCGGCCAACGTGCATAACAGCGTGGTGTTTGACCAGTTAGTCGATGCCAGCCTGGATGAGAAAGGCGCCACGCGGCCAGTGTATGCCGACAGCGCTTACCGGATCGCGGAGCGCGAAGCGGACTTGGAAGCCGCGCGGATCCAGAGTCAGAACTGCGAGAAGGGCATGAGGGGCGCGCCCCTGAGTGAAGCGCAAAAAGGTAGCATCCGGGCAAAGTCCAAGGTACGCGCGCGCCGTCTTGCCATCCAGGGGACAGAGGACCGAGGACTGAGGACAGACTGCTTGCTTGGTCGTGGGTGAGCCGCAGGTCCAGGGCTGGGATGCGCCAGTTGCCGAAATCTCCCCCACCCTGGCCCTCCCCCGCAAGCGGGGGAGGGAAAGCCGGGCGACCCGCGCAAGGCCCGTGGGTATACTCCGTGCGAGTGGTCCGCATGTCTTAGCGTGTGTTAGTGAGTGAACGGCTTTTTCCTTCCTTGGCCCAGTGCGGCCTTAACGGAGCGGTGGTCATGTCCAAGAGTGTCACGATCGAGGAAGCAAGCGTCCAGTTGGGTGCGCTCATCGATATGGCCGGGCAAGGCGAGGAGGTTTTCATCGCCGGCCATGGCCACGCGAAGGTCAAGCTCGTAGCCCTGCCGGCGCCGGCCCGTACTAGGACGTTCGGCCAATACCGGGGGAAGATTCGCTTGCATGCGGATTTCGATGCGCCGCTGCCAAGCGATTTCTGGCTGGGCGGCTCCCCTTGAAGCTGTTACTCGATACGCGGCACGTGATATCCACGAAGAAGGCAAATCATGCATATTGTCCTTGAAGACGAGGCCCTGGCCGGCGCACGAATGAGCGAGGAGGAGATCAAGCTCGAACTCGCGCTATCGCTCTATAACCTTGGGCGCCTCACCCTTGGCCAAGCCGCGCGCGTGGCGGGTACTGGCCAGTGGAAATTTCAACAAACATTGGCCGCGCGTGGCATTCCCGTTCATTACGATGAGGACGAGCTTGAAGCCGACCGGGGGCAACTCGAACGCCTTGGCTGGCGCTGATGCGGGTATTGAGCAACACGTCCCCGCTGATGAATTTGGCGGCCATCGGGCGGCAGGATTTATTGCCGGAATTGTTTGGCGAAGTCCGCGTGACTTCGGCGGTTCTAGATGAGCTTGAAGCAGGCGGACCCGGCGCGCCCGCCACCGGTGCGAGGAAGTGGCCATGGCTCTTACTGTATTCGCCCCTAAATTCCGGCACCGCCACGGTGCTTGGCTTGCAATTGGACAGGGGCGAGGCGCAAACACTTGCCGCGGCGCTCGAACTCAAGCCCGTGCTGGTGCTCATGGATGAGAAGCTGGGGCGTCGCGCGGCGGCAGCTCTCGGTATTCCGGTACTGGGCACCATCGGTGTCTTGTTGGCGGCCAAACACAAGGCGCTGCTGCCCGCCGTACGGCCAGTGCTCGACGAGTTGCGCAACCGGGCCGGTTTTTGGGTGGGGGAAGCGGTCTACCAGCAGGCACTACTCCTCGCTGGCGAGACTGAATAAGTTCCTCTCCACGAACGCAAGGCTTGACCGGCGGTTGCGTTGGTTCGCGCAGCCCATTCAGCGGCCCGCGGGAGAGGAGACGGGA
>JBJXGQ010000134.1:0-9137 GCA_046160525.1 Burkholderiales bacterium | reverse complement strand
TGTAGACCTCGCCTCCCACTGCCGCTCCCATCACTCCGCGTGCCTCCACCACGAGGACTTGCCCGGGCTTCATGCCTTCGATGGCGACACGCTGGGCGTAGCCAGGCTGGGATATCGCATCGAAGGTGGCCAAGTCCTCGCGCGCCGGAACGAGCCGCAAGGTCACGGCCTCGCCCACCATGCGCTGCTTCGGGGACAACGCTTGTAGCCCAAGGATGAAGGTGTTGCGAAAACCCAGCTTGAAAAGCTGGGTGGTGAGCGTGGCGGTACACACCTCGCGCAGCATGGCGAGAGTGCCGGATGTAATTTCGGGAGAGTACATGGCGTTGAATTCCAATCTATTGCGCAGGGCGCCTTCTATAATCCGCAGCCAACGAGCGAGGAGGAAAGGCATGATTAGCAACGCAGGCAGCTTCGATTATGTCATCGCCGGCGCGGGCAGTGCGGGATGTTTGCTCGCCAACCGCCTGAGCGCGGACCCAAAAAATTCCGTGCTGCTGCTGGAGGCGGGTGGCCAGGACGATTATTTCTGGATCAACATCCCCGTGGGTTATCTCTACACCATTGGCAATCCGCGTACCGATTGGTGCTTCAAGACGGAGCCCGATCCAGGGTTGAACGGACGCACGCTGGGGTACGCGCGTGGCAAGGTGCTGGGCGGATGCTCCTCCATCAACGCCATGATCTACATGCGCGGCCAGCGTGGCGATTACGACCATTGGGCAGCCCTTGGTAACCGGGGCTGGTCCTGGGACGATGTATTGCCCTACTTCAAGCGCACCGAGGATTACGCCCACGGCGGTGACGAACTGCACGGCGTGGGAGGCGGCTTGCGCGTGGAAGAGCGGCGGGTGAGCTGGGAGATTCTAGACGCCTGGCGCGAGGCGGCGGCCGAATGCGGCATCCCCAAGATCGAGGAATTCAACCGGGGAGACAACTTCGGCAGCGCCTACTTCCAGATGAACCAGCGGCGGGGCGTGCGATGGAGCGCGACCAAGGCCTTCCTGCGGCCGGTGCTGCACCGGCCCAATCTCACGGTGCGCACCGGCGCACACATACATCGCGTGTGCATCGCAACAGGCGAGACGGGAAAGCGCGCGAACGGTGTGGAATACCGCGACGCCGCCGGCATGCACCGCATTAATGCACGCAAGACGGTGGTGATGGCCGCAGGTGCCATTGGCACGCCGCACATCCTGCAGATCTCCGGGGTGGGACCAGGGGCGCATCTCAACCACTTCGGCATCCCCGTCCTCCATGAATTGCCCGGCGTGGGCGAGAACCTGCACGATCACTTGCAGATTCGTACCGTGTACAAAGTGCACGGGGCCAGCACGCTCAACGAGCGCGCCAACAGCCTGTGGGGAAAGATGGCCATGGGCCTGGAATACTTGCTCTGGCGCACCGGCCCGCTCACCATGCCGCCTTCGCAATTGGGTGCGTTCGCCAAGAGCGATGAGAACCAGCCCACGGCCAATATCGAATGGCATGTGCAGCCGCTGTCCCTGGACAAGTTCGGAGATCCGCTACACCCCTACCCTGCCATTACGCCTTCCGTGTGCAATCTGCGGCCCACCAGCCGTGGCACGGTGCGGCTCAAATCCACGCAGCCCGAGGCGGCACCCGCCATCCTGCTCAATTACCTATCCACGGAGGCAGACCGCAGGGTCGCCGTGGATTCCGTGCGCTTCACCCGAAGAATCATGGCCGCGAAGGTGTTGGCGAAGTACCGGCCCGAAGAGCTCAAGCCAGGGCCCGCCGTCGTATCCGAGGATGAGTTAAGGCGCGCCGCGGGAGATTTGGGAACCACCATTTTTCATCCGGTGGGCACGTGCAAGATGGGCAGCGACGCGCGAGCCGTGGTGAATGACCGCCTTCAGGTGCACGGCATTGCGGGGTTATGCATCGCGGATGCCTCGGTCATGCCCCGAATCACCTCCGGAAACACCAACGCGCCAACCACCATGATCGCCGAGAAAGCGGCCGAATTTATCCTGGCTGGAGAATCCGCCAAGTAAGAATGTAGCAGGGGGAAGAAAGCCCGGTCCGGAACGGACCGGGCCTGGTGGCAAATTAAGACAGGTGGCCCGCGACCAACTTGGTCATCTCGAACATCGAGACTTGCTTCTTGCCGCCAAACACGGCCTTGAGCTTGTCGTCGGCGTTGATCATGCGCTTGTTGGCGGCATCTTGCAGACTGTTCTTCTTGATGTACGCCCAGAGCTTGCTGGTGACTTCCGTACGCGGCATCGCGCTGGTGCCGATAACGGCGGCGAGCGACGCGCTGGGGGTCATGGGCTTCATAAATGCCGCATTCGGCTTGCGCTTGGCAGCGGCAGGCTTCTTGGCCGCGGGCTTCTTCGCAGCAGCGGCTTTCTTGGGAGCAGCCGCCTTCTTCGGAGCTGCTTTCTTTGCCGCTGGCTTTTTGGCGGGGGCTTTCTTCGCCGCGGGCTTTTTGGCGGGGGCCTTTTTGGCCGGACTCTTTTTGGCAGTTGCCATCGTGATTATCTCCAAAGGGTACGTCGCGCTCTCGTGAGCGTCCTCTCCTGGAGCGCCACTGCGCGGCGAGTGGAGAATGCCTAGTGAGAATGCAGTTGTCAATCGGTAATCGCGCGTTTTTCCCTCTGAGAACATACTTTTTTTACGAAATGCGCCCTATGGCGGCGTCATATGGCGACGGGCGGCGGTATTTAGGATCTCTTAAGTTAGGCTTAAGTCTGGCCGCCTAAGATGTTATGGCACGGTGTTGCAACGAGTTGTGCCGTCGCACCAACTTTACCGATTTACCTGATTGAGGATCATCCATGACCAAGAATCTCTTAGCTGTCACCGCCATCATGTTCTCGCTGGCCATTCCTGGCACCGTTACCTTCGCCAAGGACGCCGCCCCCGCCGCGACCCCGGTAGCCGACGCGCCCGCCGCCGATGCCGCCAAGACCAAGAAAGCCAAGCGCGCCAAGAAGAAGCATGGTGCCGCCGAAGCGCCCGCCAAGTAATAGCCTCACTCGTTGAGAAAAGCGGGCTCGGGGAGCTTCCCCGGGCCCGTTTTTATTTGACTGCGATCGAAGGCACGCTACTCTTGGCATTGCCCTCCCGCCCATCCCCCTTCTGAACCAACACCGCTCCCGCCACCTCCTATTTCCATGCGACTCCTCCTTGTAGAAGACGATTCCATGATCGGCGAGAGTGTGCGCCAAGGCCTGCGCCAGGATGGCTACACGGTGGATTGGGTGCAAGACGGGCGGGCCGCCGAACACGCCCTGGCGAGCGAGGATTACACGATGCTTCTTCTCGACCTCGGCCTACCGCGCAAATCTGGGCTGGACGTGCTGCGAGGCTTACGCCGCCAAGGTAAGGGCCTCCCCGTGCTCATCATGACCGCGCGCGACGCCGTCGAGAGCCGCATAGAAGGGTTGGACGCGGGGGCGGACGATTACGTAGTCAAACCCTTCGACCTGGACGAACTGGCAGCGCGTGTGCGCGCCCTCTTACGCCGGCAATCAGGCCGCGCCGAACCCGCCATAGCGATCGGCAGCCTCACGCTCGAACCAGCCTCCCACCGCGTCACGCTCGCGGGCGAAGAAGTGCCCTTGTCCAGTAAGGAGTATGCGTTGTTGCACGCCCTTGTCGAACGCCCGGGGGCGGTACTTTCTCGCGGCCAGATCGAGGAACGCCTGTACGGCTGGGGAGAGGAAGTGGAAAGCAATTCCGTCGAAGTCCACATACACAACCTGCGCAAGAAACTGGGTAGTGACTGGGTTCGCAATGTGCGCGGCGTTGGCTATTTCGTGGCCGCGCCCTAGCGGCTAACCAATCTAGTGCGATCCATCCGTGCCCGCCTTCTGCTATGGCTGCTGCTGGTACTGTGTGCCGCGGGCGCGCTGGCCGCGCTGACCATTTACCGCACGGCCTACCGGGAAGCGAGCGAGGTCTTCGACTACCACTTGAAGCAGATAGCGCTCACATTGCGCGACCAGCCCTTCGAGGACCAAGACATCCTCGGGACCCTGGAGGAGGAAGCCGAGTACGACTTCACCATCCAGGTATGGGACGAAAACAGAACGAAGCTCTACTCCTCCCACGCCGAGACGAGGCTATCGCCCCAGTCCAAGCCGGGCTACAGTTCCGTGAACCAGGGAGAGGGCACTTGGCGGGTGTTTGTCCTGGCGCAGGACGGACTGAACATCCAGGTGGCGCAACCCATGGCCGTGAGGCAAAAGCGCGCCGCGCGCTTGGCGCTCAACACCGTGCTGCCCTTCTTGATTCTGCTGCCGTTCATAGGCTTGCTGATATGGATCACGGTCAGCAAAGGGCTCTCGCCCCTCAATACCCTCGCCCAGGACTTGAAGCAGCGCGACCACACCTCCCTTGCACCGATCGAGGAGCAGGAACTCCCAGCCGAATTGCAGCCCATGGTCAGCGAACTGAATCATCTGTTGGGCCGCCTGAGCCACGCCCTGGAAGCGCAGCGAGCCTTCACGGCGGATGCCGCCCACGAGCTTCGCACTCCCTTGACCGCCCTTCAGCTTCAAGTCCAACTCGCCGAACGCGCACAGGACGACCAAGCCAGAGGGCAGGCTTTCGAATCTCTCAAGGCGGGGCTGCGCCGCAGCATTCACTTGGTGAATCAACTACTCACCCTTGCGCGCAACGAACCCGGTGTCTCCGTGAGGCAAGGTAAACCCGCCGAGTTGGGTCAAATCATGCGCCAGGTCGCCATGGAGCATTCAGGCATCGCCCAAAAGAAATCCGTGGATCTGGGTGTCGTCCGCGCCGATAACGTGAGCGTGATAGGCGACACGGAGGCTTTGCACGCCATGATCGGCAATCTGGTGGGGAATGCGGTTCGCTATACTCCGCCGGGAGGCAAGATCGACCTGGCGGTGATCGCTACCGAAGACGGCCCGCGGGTCGAGGTCACCGATAACGGCCCAGGCATCCCGGCGAGCGAGCGCGAGCGCGTGTTCGACCGCTTCTATCGCGGTGAAGCCGCCGCGACAGAAGGGGAAACCGGTAGCGGTATCGGCCTTGCCATAGTCAAGAACGTGGCGCAGCGCCATGGCGCCACGGTCACTCTGCACGAGCCGGCCACTAGTTCCGGGCTCGTCGTGCGTATCCAATTTCCGAAACAGTAATCCCCTTGCGAGTTATCCATGACCCGTATTCTTTTGTCCTTTCCGCGCTCGCTCATTCAAGGCCGCTACCGCATCGTGGCAGGCCTGTGGGCGACCTGCCTGGTGGTGTTCACACTGCTGCGGCTGGTGCTGGCCGTTTCCAACGCAAGCGCCGCGCAGTGGACAGTTGCCTCCCTCGCCCACAGCTTCGCCCTTGGCTTCGCCTATGACGCGGGAGTGGCCACCGTCTTGTGCATTCCCTTTGGGTTGCTTTTGGCGCTGCTTCCTAGCCGGCTGATACGTTCCCCGTTGGTGAAGGTGCTGGCCGCCGCCGTTATCTTTGCCGGGGCCTTCGCGCTCTTGTTCGACGCGCTGGCCGAGTGGTTATTCTGGGATGAATTCTCCACGCGCTTTAATTTCATCGCCGTGGATTACCTGGTGTACACCAACGAAGTGCTGGGCAATATCCGCCAGTCCTATCCCGTCGTGCCCCTGCTGGCCATCATAGGCGTGCTCTCGCTCCTGTTCGCGTGGGGATTGCGGCCAGCCATCCATCGCACCTGCGACCCCTTGGAAGCGCATTCGCGCTGGAAGGCCTTGGCGGCGCATGCATGTCTGGGCACCTTGCTGATGATCGTGCTGTCGGGAGGCTACCGCGAAGCCATCGCCAATGCTTACGCCAGGGAAATCTCCGGCAACGGATTGTTCGAGTTGATGCGCGCCTTCAAGGACAACGAACTGGAGTACGAGCGCTTTTACGCGACCCTGCCCAGGCAGCAAGCGCAATCCCAGTCCATGGACGAACGCGCGCTGTCCGGCTGGACTCCCTTTAGCGCCGATGCGGACGATCTTCGCATGCGAGTCACCGGCACAGGCACGGAGCTGCGGCCCAATGTCGTCATCATCTGCATGGAAAGCATGAGTGCCGATTACATGCGCACCTTCGGCAACGACAAGAACTTGACGCCCAATCTGGACCGCCTGGCGGGCGAGAGCATGTTCTTTAGCCGAACCTTTGCCTCTGGTACGCGCACGGTGCGCGGCTTGGAAGCGCTCGCACTCTCCGTCCCGCCCACGCCGGGAAGCTCCATCGTGCGGCGGCCGCGCAACGAGAATTTGTTTTCGCTCGCCTCGGTATTCAACGCCAAGGGTTACAAGAGCCGCTTCGTCTATGGCGGCTACGGCTATTTCGATAACATGAACTACTTCTTCGCGAACAACGGTTACGAAGCCACTGACCGCACCTCTGTGGAAAGCGGGAAGATCCACCACGAGAACGTATGGGGGATCGCCGACGAGGATCTTTTCACCAAGGCCATGGAGTTATTCGACGAGGACGCACGCGCGGGCAAGCCTTTCTTCGCCCACATCATGACCACGTCCAACCACCGGCCCTACACCTACCCGGAAGGGCGTATCGGCATTCCTTCCAAGAGCGGGCGCGACGGCGCCGTGAAGTATGCCGACTGGGCCGTCGGAGATTTCCTGAAGCGCGCGCAAAGCAAGTCCTGGTTCGCCAATACGGTGTTCGTTATCGTTGCCGACCACCAGGCCTCCAGCGCCGGCAAAACGGATCTGCCGGTGGCGCGCTACCGCATTCCGCTCATGCTCTATGCGCCCAAGATCTTCCCCGCGCAGAAGGTGGAGCGCCTTATGGCGCAGATCGATGTGGCCCCCACTCTCCTGGGCCTGTTTAATTGGAGCTACACCACCAAGTTCTTTGGCCACGATTTGAACAAGATCGCCCTGGGCGAGGAACACGCCCTCATCAGCACCTACCAGAAGGTGGGTTATATCGAGGACGACAAGCTGGTGATCCTGGAGCCCGGCAAGAAAGTTCGCGTGGAAGCCATCGACTGGAAAGACTTCAGCACGCGCCCGGCCGCCCATGATGCACACTTGGTGGAAGAAGCCATCTCCAATTACCAGTCCGCGAGTTCAGCCTTTCGCGAGGGGCGCATGGGTAAGGAGTAGCGCACGTTACTCGCTCTGGTACACCACGCCATCGACCACGTGGTAACCCTCGCCTTGGGCGCCCAGGATCAAGGGGTTGAAATCCACGTTGACGATCCTGGAACCCGGCTCGCTCAGCATCCTCCCCACGACCATGCAGGCATCGGCCAGCGCGATAACGTCCATGGGAAGATCTCCCCGGATACCGTCGAATAGCGGCGCGATGCGCAGCCGCTTGATGGCGCGGTAGACGTCCGACTCATTAAAAGGCCACAGCAAGAGCTGGGTATCAGGCAAGGCCTCCACGTACTTACCCCCGTCGCCGATGATCACTACGGCACCGAAAACGGGATCGATGCGCCCTCCCAGCATGAGTTCGCGCAGGCCCGTGGCGATGCGCGCGATGATGACCCCGTTCGTCACGGCCCCGGCCATACGCAAGGTCTTCTCGAAATCGTTGTAGAGTTTGCGCACATCCGCTTCGCTGTTCACGTTGAGCTTGACCAGGCCCCACTCCGATTTATGGGCGATGGTGGGCGAACAACCCTTGATCACGATGGGCTCGTTGAACTCACGGAAAGCCGCCGCGGCCGCTTCCACGTTATCGCAATAGCGGTGCTCCACCACCCGCAATCCATACTGCTCGGCGGCTTTCAGGCTCTGTGCTTCGTCCAGCATGGTGAGATCCTTGGGCACTTCGCCCAGCACCCCGATGGGCACCATGCCGCCTCTTTGCCGGGCTCTTTCGATGATCTCCAGATGGGATAGAAACTGATTCAAGGCCGCGATGGCCTCGCTTTCCGTGGTGAACACGACCATGCCTTGGGCCTTGAACCGGTCCGCCACCACCGCCTGCGGTGCCGACACGACTACGGGTTTGCCCGTACGCTTGGCGAACACCGCGGAATCGCCCGCGAAGGCCGCCACGTCGTAGCCCTCGCCCGCCACTGGGATGCCGATGAGGAACGCATCAGCCGCCGGATCCTTGGCGATCACCGGCAGAATCTGGCTGAAGAGCGCGCTGTTGCTCAGCAGCGCGGCGGTGAGATCGATGGGGTTGGTGGTGGTGGCGAAAGCCGGAAGAATTTTCTTGAGATCTTCCTTCGTGTTGGCACTCAGGGGTGCCATGGTCATGCCCGCGGCGGTGGCCACATCGGCCGCCATGACGCACACAGCACCGGAGTTGCTGATAGCCACCAGCTTGCGGCCTCGCGGCTTCCAACCCTTCAAGTAGAGTTCCGCCGAACCCACCCACTCATTGACGTCCTGGGCGCGCCAGATGCCGTGCTGTTCGAGAAAGGCATCCACCACGCGGTCTTCGTTGGCCAAGGCACCCGTGTGCGAGCGTGCCGCCTCCTGCCCCGCCGTCGTGCGCCCGGACTTGAGCGCGATGATGGGCAGATTGCGCTCGCGCGCGATGAGGGCGGCATCGGCCAAGGCTTGCGCATCGCGCACGCTTTCCAGATAGAGCAGCAGCAATTTCAGATCTGGATCTTCCGCCACCACGGCGGCCAGCTCCGCCACGCTGGCATCGGCATCGTTACCGGTGGCGTGGCAATGCCGGATCCCTAAACCGCGCGCACGCAATAACGCGTAAGGCACCACACTCATGGCGCCGCTTTGGCTGATGATGCCGATGGGGCCATCCTTCGCCGGGGTCTCGATGAACATCGTGGAAAAATTGAGCACCGCACCGTTGCCGAAATTGGCCAGGCCCTGTGAGTTGGGGCCGATCAAGCGCATGCCCTTGGCGCGCGCGGCCTCCACCATGGCGAGTTCTCGCTGCACGCCTTGCGGGTCGCTGGTCTCGCCGAAACCGGAGGAGAAGATCACCGTGGCGCGCACCCCCATGTTCGCGCATTCGCGCACGGCCTCCACCGCGGCCTCGCCAGGCACCGCCACGATGACCACTTCCGGCACTTCCGGCAATGCGCTAAGCGCGGGATAGCACTTGTACTTCTGCGTGTCCTTGCGGTTGGGATTGATGGGGTAGACCTTGCCCTTGTAGCCGTGGCGGCCCAGGTAGAGCAATGGGCGTCCGCCGATCTTGTTGGGGTTTTCCGATGCGCC
>JBJXGQ010000133.1:0-3422 GCA_046160525.1 Burkholderiales bacterium | reverse complement strand
AGGTCAAACGAGGTGCAATGCAGGTGCGGATGCCGCTTGGCGACTTCTATACAAAGCAGGCCGGTGGCCCCGCCCACGTCGCAAACCGTTTTGAACGGCGAGAAATCGAACTTCTCGGCGAAGGCCTCGAAGTTGATGCGCGACAGGCCCGTCATCGCGCCCCTGAACTGTTCCAGCCGCGGCAACTCGGCGTAGAGTTCCTCAAACACGCCCTTCTGGCCGTGCTTGGATTCGTTCTGCGGTTTGCCGGTGCGCAGCGCCTCGGGCAAATCGTGCCAGAACTTGAAGAGCCGCTCGTTGAGCATCACCAGAATGCCGCCGACGTACCGCGGGCTGCGGCTATCGAGATAGAGCGCGCCGGCGGGCGTGTTGAAATACTTCCCGGTAGGGCCGTCACCTTCACGGTCCAGAAACTTCATCGCGACAAGCGCGTCGAAGAAATCGGCGATGCCGCGGGCGTGCAGGCCGAGTTCGGCTCCCAGTTCGGCGCCGGTAACTCGGCGATCGCCCAGCTTGGTGAAGACGCCAAAGTCGACGGCAGTGAGCAGCACCTTGGAAGACCAAAAAGCGAAAGCGGTTTGGAGAATGGGGCCGGGATCGAGGGGCGGGTTCATGCTCCTCCTAAGGCACCCACGCCACTACTTCAATCTCCACCAAAGTTTGCGTTTCCGGGAAGATCGCCCCCAACGCCGTCCGCGCCGGAGCGTCCTTCTTGAAGTATTCGGCGTAGGCTTCGTTGAAGGCCGGCTTCTGCGTCTTGACGTCGGCCAGGAACGCGGTCACTTTGGCGACGTTGTCGAGTGAAGAGCCCATCGCTTCCAAATTCGCTTTGTGAGCCTTGAGGATATTGTGGGTCTGTTCCTTGATATCGCCGCCAAAGGCCAGCGGATCCTTGCGCGCTTCAGGCCGCACACCCGTGAGCCCGCTGCTGAAATACATGTTGCCGATGCGATAGCCGCCCGGCGCCTTCACTTTGCCACTCGCCGTCACCTGGGCTGCGGCCGCTCCGGCGGCAACGCCAGCGCCCACGAGAAAGCTGCGGCGGACCGATTTCTGTTTCGTACTCATCAAACTTCACCTCCAGATTGAGACCATACCAAATTACGCGGCGCTCATTATGCGGGCGGGGCGGTTCGGGTTGTTTTGGACGAGCGGGGTTTCGGTGACGGCGCGGGTGAGGCTCAAGGTGTGTTTCCGGTTTCTGTTTCGTACTCATCGAACTTCACCTCCAGATTGAGTACGTACCAGACCGCGTACCCCAGCACCGGCCAAAGCGCCGTCAGCCAGAAGGCCGTCGCGTAATCCTTGCCGTCAAACAACCGGCCGATGCGCGGCATCACCAGCGCCACCAGCGCGCCCCAGGAGCCCGCCCCCAGGCCCCGCAATCAATCCGGCGTTGCGTCGTGAGAAAACACTGGTCGCGTAACTGATAGGCCCGATCTCGAAGCCGGCGGCGCCGAGCGAAGGCGCACATAAAGCTACCGATCATTTCAGCCGAACGCTATCAGAATGAACGCCTTGCAGCTTCTGGCCGTGTACGCGAGGACTGGTATCCTACGAGTATGCGGTTCAATGAAACCAAAGCAACGCAAGCTGCGGCTCACTTGATCAAGCGACGCGAGCAAGGCTATATGAGTTATGTGAAGCTCATCAAGCTGCTATATTTTTCCGATCGGGAAGCCCTGCTGAGATGGGGAAGTCCGATCACAGCGGACATTTTTTACTCGATGGATCGAGGCCCGGTTCTTAGTCGAGTCCACGATCTCATCACGGAGGGTGCATCCCCGCAAGAGTCTCATTTCTGGGAAGAGCATCTCGAGCCTTTCGGCGATCACGAAGTCAAAATGGTTATCGATCCCTTAAATGGGGAGCTTTCGGAAGCTGAGGAAGAGTTGCTCGACGAAGTCTTCAACCTCTACGGCAATCTCAGTAGATGGGACATTGTTGAGAAAGCCCGCAAACTGCCCGAATGGGAGGATCCCCAAGGCGGTCGCATCCCGATTCGCTATGCTGACATTCTTCGGTTCGGCAAGAAAACGCCGGAGCAGATTGAGGCCATTCTCTTTGATCTTGAGGCCAGTGAGCACGTTCACCGAGTCTTGGCTGCGAGTGAGCAAGTTCACCGAGTCTTGGCTGCGGGCTGATTTCAAAGAGGCGGGAAACTCGCTTTGCAGCCAGGGGACACATTCTTCATCCCGACGCCGAAACAACCCAACTCGCCACCTTTGGATCGTGCTCACCCCGCCAGATGTAGATGGCAGGGCTTGTTGCGTCAATGTCACCAGCATGGGGTGATCATATTGCCGACACCACGGTCATCCTCGAGGTGGGAGATCACCCGTTCATCGAGAAGCGATCCGTCGTCAACTATGCCAGGGCGGCTAACCTTGACATCCGTAAGATTGAGGTGGCGCTGACCGCCCCTTTGGTAGCGCGGAATAACTGGAAGAAATTCGATGGCTGTACGCCACAACTTCTTGAACGAGTCCAGCGTGGGCTGCTGGCCTCCAAGCACACCAAGCGAGCCACTAAAGATCAGTGCCGGAAACTCTGGAGTCTATAGGCCGGCGGATCCTTTACCAAGGTTGCTGTCGCCAGCAGTTTTTTCAATGGTGCCCACGCCCCGATTCAATCGCCACCAATGTCTGCGCCTCCGGGGAGAATCGCGCCCAACTCGGTGGAAGTATTCGGCTAGCTTCGTTAAAGGCCGGCTTCTGCGTCTTGGCGTCGGCGAGGAACCGCGGTGGTGTGGGGTCTGCTCCTTGATATCGCCGCCGAGGGCAAGCGGGTCCTTGCGCGCTTCAGGACGCACGCTGGCGAGGCCGCTGCTGAAATACATGTTGCCGATGCGATAGCCGCCCGGCGCCTTCACTTTGCCACTCGCCGTTACCTGGGCTGCCGCCGCTCCGGCGGCATCTCCGGCGCCAACCAAAAACTACGACGCACCGATTTCTGTTTCGTACTCATCGAACTTCACCTCGAGATTGAGTACGTACCAAACTGCGTACCCCAGCACCGGGCAAAGCGCCGTAAGCCAGAAGGCCGTCGCGTAATCCTTGCCGTCAAACAAACGGCCGATACGCGGCATCACCAGCGCCACCAGCGCGCCCCAGGAGCCCGCGCCCAGTCCGGCGATCAGCCCGGCATTGCGTCGCGAGAAAACACGCGTCGCGTAACTGATAGGCCCGATCACGAAGCCGGCGGCGATGAACATGGCAAAGAAGAGCTCGAACAGAATCAACTCGAGGCTGGGACGTCCCCACCGTGGAACGAAAGCCAGCGGCAGCGAGAGAATCATGGCGATTCCCATCAACCAGCGATAGACGCGGAGCGGCGACGAGGTGCGGCTCAGCGCGGTATCGGTGAGCCAGCCCCAGACAAAATAGCCCACTTCCCAGCCGAGCGGGGGAATCCACAGAAGC
>JBJXGQ010000132.1:0-2624 GCA_046160525.1 Burkholderiales bacterium | reverse complement strand
GATTCGTTCTTGCGCGCAGCGGGCTACGCTGCGCAGGCGAGGACGGTATTTCCTTGGCGGCGGGGTTCGCTTGATTCCTTGTGTAAGAGGGTGGGGCAAGGTCGGACCCGTCTATGTAGTTGTAATTTCCCCAGATTCGTTCCACGGAAGTTCGATTTCTAAACCTAGAATCTTGTTTTCGGCACCCGAATGTACCTGATAAGCGGACTGGGGTTCGTCCACTTTCAAGGATCACGCCGCATCTCGTGACCCTATGCGCGGGTAACACTGAGCAGAGTAAGATGCTAGCCCCCAACAAGCGCCGACCGAACACGATTCAAACTTCCGGCGCCGCAACCCCAAGGAGGAGCACCCATGGCGAAATCGAACACCGATCAGTATTTGGAGAACAACCAGCAGTATGCGAAGGGGCAGGCGCTACACAAGGCCGTTCATCCTGGCAAGCAACCCATCCAGCCCTCCAAGCGCGTCGCCGTGGTGGCGTGCATGGACGCTCGCCTGGACGTGGAGGATTTGCTCGGCTTGCAGACGGGCGATGCACACATCATCCGCAATGCCGGGGGTGTGGTGACGGAGGACGCGATTCGCTGCCTCATCATTTCCCACCATCTGCTCAATACCAACGAATTTATTTTGATCCATCACACGCGCTGCGGCATGCTGGCCTTTACCGACGATCTGCTCAAGGCCGGCCTTGAAGGTGATCCCGCGGCGGAGAAATTGCTGGGCCAGGCAACAAGCAGGAAATTTGTAAGTTGCGGAAAGTCGGCCTCCACCCCTTCCGCTTTCCACGCTTTTCGCGGACCCATCGAGGCCTTGGACGCACCGCGCGATGCCAAGAACAACGAGCGCCTCGCCTGGGACGTGCGCCGGGGAATATCGCGAATCTTGAATCATCCGTGGATTCCCACGAGCGGATCCGATGCCATCACCGTGCGCGGATTCATCTACGACGTGGATACGGGAAGGCTCGATGAAGTGAGCTACCCCGGCCCCATGGGCACGTTCGGATAACGACTGCACCCCCCTCCCGAACCGGGAGGAGGGTGATCTTCCCTTAAGCGCTCTTCAAGAACGATATGACTTCCTTGTTGAACACGTCCGGCGCTTCGCGCATGGTGAAGTGCCCGCAATTCTTGACCGGGATGTACTTGAGATTGAGGTAGTACTGCGGCACCAGGTCGGACCAATCGATGATGACGCAAGTATCGCTCTCGCCCCACAAGCACAGGGTCGGGATGTGCGTGGGGGTGTAATCCCTGGGCTCCCACCCTCTCGCCGCGGGGCTCAAGTTGGCGCGGTACCAACTAAAGCCGCCTTCGACGTTGCCTGGCTTCACGAAGTTGTCGGTGATGATTTCGATTTCTTCAGGCGTCCACAGCGCCTTGTTGGCGGACCACCAATTGAAGAACCAGCGGAAATAAATCTTCGTGGCCTCCCGGCTCGATCCTACCAACTCCGTCGCCAGCGGGGTGCTGTGGAAGGAGGCGTAGTAGGAATGGCCATGGAAGGCGGGGCTTAAATAGCGCGCTTCGGCGCCAGGCAGGAAGGGATTGACCAGCACCAGTTTCTTCACCATCTCCGGATAGCGCCGTACGAACTTGTGCATGGTGAGCGAACTCCAGTCGTGCCCCACCCAATAGGCCTTCTCTATGCCCAGCGCCTTGGCCACCCGCATATGGTCGTCCACCGTGGTGTTCAAATCGTAGTGGTCCACGGGATCCAGGCCGATGCGGTTGGTTTTCGTGTCGTAGCCGGGTTTGTCGGTATCGCCATAGCCGCGCATGTCCACCGCGATCACATCGAAGTGCTTGGCCAGTTCCTTGATATTCATCCAGTAGTCCCACCAGAATCCGGGCCAGCCATGGAACAGCAACAGCGGCTCGCCGCTGCCTTCGCGCACGTAGTGGAACTTGACGTCGTAACCGCGCGGGTCGCGGGTGGTCACGGTGTGGTGTTTGAAATCCTCCGGCCGCAGGAGTTTCCTGCCGAACAGGGTATTCGCCCCCTTGGCTGTCAGCGCCTCCCACTTTCCGCCGTAGAGGTCGCGGTAAGAGGGCACGCGATAGGAGGGCGGAATCTCGCCCGCGGCCAGCGCCGATGAAATCCCAGATAGGTTGCCTGCCGCCAATGCGCCGGCCATGGTTGCCCCGGCGGTACGGAAAAACCGGCGCCGGTCCATGCCTTGCGGTGGCTCGAACATCAGTGTGTCAACAACGGAAGTAATACGCTTCATTGCACGTTCTCCTCGATGTTATTTCCGATTAGGCGGATGGCGCCGCATCCGCGCGTGATTCCCGGTTCTGGGGCGAAGTGCAATGGGCAGCGCCGCGGCGCCTGGCAGGGTAGTGCCTGCCCATGCAAACGCACGCCCATAGTACGATGAGATAAACCGATCCGCGAGTGAATGAAGGAAATTGATCTACTGGGCTCACTCGGCGGGTTTGTCGCTTCCGGCGGACTTGGGCAAGGCGCCTTTGGCCCTTGTCGCGATCACGGCTACGTTGGCCGGTGTTGTCATATCTTCCGCTGTTTTATCCGGTGAGACGCGGATGTTTATCACCCCGCCGAACGAAATCAAGTGGATCGCATTGGACCCGAACGCAGGCGACAAAGGCCCGATG
>JBJXGQ010000131.1:0-4761 GCA_046160525.1 Burkholderiales bacterium | reverse complement strand
ACATCCGCGCCCATGAACAGCGCGACATCGTGCGGCTCCAAGGCGGCGCGCACGCGCGGCTGGCTACGGGTGAGCTCACCCATGTAGCACACATGCTCGGAAGGAAAGTGCGCCGCGTAGGCCACTGTTTGCTGGTAGACCGGCGCACCCAGCAATTCGGCTAGTTCGGTGGCTTCGGCAAAGGCCTCTCGCGTGCAAATCTCGTGTCCGGCAACCAGCACGGGATTGCGTGCGCTAAGCAGTGCGCCCGCCAATCGTTGCAGCGTTTCATCCGACGGGCGCGTGACGGCGTCCACCCGCGTGGAGCGCCCCAAATCCAAGGGTGCTTCATCGTCCAGGATGTCACCAGGCAAGCTGATGAACACGGGACCTGTGGGTGGTGTGGTCGCCACCTTCGCCGCGCGCCGCACGATGCGGGGCAGGTCGGCCAGGCGCGTCACTTCGGTCGCCCACTTCACCATGGGCTGCGCGATGGGCACGAGCGGGTCGTAGAGCAGCGGCTCGGTCAAGCCATGACCCTGCTCATGCTGGCCCGCCGTGACGATGAGGGGTGAACCGTAGAACTTGGCGCTGTACAAAGAACCCATGGCGTTGCCCAGGCCCGGCGCAACATGCACGTTGCACGCAGCCAACTTGTTGGTGGCTCGCGCATAACCATCGGCCATGGAGACCACTAGGGCCTCTTGCAGGCCCAGCACGTAGCGAAGCTCCGGGTACTCGTACAGAGCATCCATGATGGGAAGCTCCGTGGTACCGGGATTGCCGAAAAGGTGATCGACCCCCTCGTCGATCAACAATCGCAAGAAGGCCGAACGGCCCGCCAGATTCACTTTCGTTGGGAGGGGTGCGCGGTCCATGCTTCGTCCTTTTGGTGGCGGCACTAACGCAAACTGCCGAGCCTCAGTCGTCGTCCTTCTTGTGGGCGCTACCGTCGTTTCCGGTTTCCGCCTGCTCCAGTTGGATAAGTTCCTTGGAAGAAATCTCCACCACGCAATAGGACGTCACTTCGCAGGTGAGGACGATAAAAACCTTCTCCCCATCCCAGAAATACTGCGGGATGCGTTTACGCGGCCGCACTGGCGGGCCATAGGTGGCTGAGAGCGCACTGAGCAAGTCCTTGGAATTGGCACCGCCGTAGGTTTGGACAACCCCCGAAGTGAACTTGCCCTTATAAAAGCGGTAGGCCACCTTGATGGCGTCCACGCGCCCAATCTTCTGTGCATCGCCATCGCGCTTGTAATACTTGACGACACCTTCGTCGCGCAGGATGGTCATGTTGTTCCCCACGCTTTCGAAGCTGTCGTGCCAGACCACTCCGTTAAAGTTGGCGGGCTCGTTCTGCATCAACTCCGCGAATGCGCTCGCGGACACTAGCATCGCGGTAATCGCGGCTAGCCCATGCTTCTTAATCATCGCTTCTCCTTAATTCTTGGCGCCTTCTTTCCAGTTGGCCTCCGGCAGTGCCAGAGTCTCCAAATAGGCCCCGATGTGATAGATCTCGTCGTTGCTCAGATGCCCAAAGGCAGGCATGAATTGTTGCCGGCCCTCCACTTTTCGCCCTGACTTCACGGTTTGCACGTAGCGCTTGAAGCCGAGCCTAAGTTTGCGCAGATCGGCCCCCGTGCCCATATCGCCCTGCCCATCCGCGCGCCCCCCGTGGCACGCCGTGCAGGTATTCTGCCGGAAATATCTCTTGCCCTTGTCGATGCGCTCCTTGACGCCGGAATAGGGATTCGCCTCGGGGATTTCTTCTTCGGCGGCCACGCTTGGTGGCACGCTTGCCGAAAGACATGATGCCAACACTGCCGCCAACAAAAACTTTCCTTTCATCTTCTCCTCTTCGGGATATTCGCCAGCATCCATAACAAAAGGAGGCGCGCAACGGTTGACCCGCGCGCGCCTCCAATGCAGCTCTATTCGGGAAAGACTAGAGTGCTTGCAAACTTAAAATCACAGCTTATTCGATGACGAACGCCGCCACGATGCTGCCGAACTCCGCCTTCCACGGCTCGTCGCGGCCGAATCCGGGCGTGCCGCCCAGGGCCTGAACGATGTACTGCTTGCCATTGTGGGCAAAGGTCATGGGACCCGCTTTCGCGGCGATACCCAAGTTCAACGAGTAGAGGATCTCCCCGGTCGTGGCATTGGCAACGGTGAAGCCGCCGCCTTGCGTGGTGTACACGGTGATGTTACCCGCCGTGGTCATCATGCCGCCCGCGTAGCCTGGCTTGGAAATCTCGTTACGCCACACTTCCTGGCCGGTCTTCAGATTCACCGCTTTGTCGGTCTCGTTACCCCAGATGAATTCCTGGTAAGCACCGAAGTGACGCACGTTGCTGATGACCTTGATTTCCTCGAAGCCGTACTTCATGCCCGTCTCGGACGCAGCCAGATACAGATTGCCGGTCTTGGGGTTGTAGGCACTGGGGTACATGTTCACCCCACCCAGAAGCGAAGGATAGATCTCGACCGGGTCGCCGCCTTCCTTGGGCAGAGCAACCTGTCCGAAGGGACGGCCATCCTTGCCGTAGCCCTTGATCCAATCGAGTTTATCGATGAACTTGTGGGCAGCGAGAAAGGTGCCGGTCTTGGCATCCAGATGATGGATATAGCCGGTCTTGTTGGGCTGAACGATGGTCTTGCGGCCATCGATCTTGATCAACATCGGGGCCTGGGGAATATCGTAATCCCAGGGATCGCCAGGAATACCCACCCAGCGCCAGGGAGCCCCGCCTTTGGCAGTATCGACCGCGACAATACTCGCCGCGCCGAGGTTATCCATCAAGCCGCCCCCGCGGTTTTTCGGGTTCCACTCGTAGGCGTTGGCCGTGCCGGTGTAATAGAGCTTGGTGTCGGGGTCATAGGATCCGGTGATCCACGGGCCCGCGCCGCCGAACTCGATGGCTTGGGGCGGCCATGTATCGTAGCCGGGCTCGCCCTGGTGCGGAATCATGTTGACCTTGCTCAGGACCGAACCATCCTTGGCGCTGACGGTAAGAACATAACCTTCCAAACCGCCGGTGTCCGTGGCGTTCATCGGGATTACGATCCGGCCGCCATCAATCGCCATGGCACCCACTGTGCAGATAAAGCCGTTGGCGTCTTTGGACTTGGCGAAATCCTTCGGATACGGGAAGCCTTCGTAGTCCTTGACCCACTTGGCGGCACCCGACTTCATGTCGATCGCGTGCACCTTGCAATCGTTGGACATGAAGATGACGTTATCGCCGGTGAGCGCCACGCCGCGGTGCTTGCCAGTGAAGAACGGCACGTTATAACCACCAAAATCATCGGGTAGCTTGTGCTCGTACTTCCACAGGACCTTGCCGCTACCCGCCTCGATGGCGAACACTTTATTGTCCTGCGGGAAATAGATCACGCCGTCGTGCGCGCTGGGGGTAGCTTGCGCGTCCGTCTTGCCGCCGGGGGACATGATCCAGGCCAATTTCAACCTCTTGGCGTTGCCCGAATTAATCTGCGTCAAGGTGCTATAACGATGCGCACCGTAGTTACCATTGGTGTGGAGCCAGGACTCGCCCGCTTCCGCCGCCAAATTGAAATCGGTCACCGTCCCTGCCTGCACCCAGCCAGCCATGCCAGCCAAGGCGAGAGAAGCGACCACAGTCTTCAACACTAGCCTCTTTTTCATTTGAATACTCCTCCTGAAGATGTATGAGATGAGGTTTGCTCAACACGCCCGGCGCAGGCGTTAATACGAGCGCCGAACACTTTCAGCCCCTGGCAACCCGCGTGTGCGAACACATGCGGGCAACCGGGAGCGTGAACCGTATGGCCGTATGCACGGCGCCCTCATGAGCATCTGCTCACCTAGGCGCCAAGGCACACCGCCTAAATCCCCGAGGAGGCTGGGAGGCTTACCGCCCAGCGCGAAAAAGACCTACGTTTTGCCATCATATTATCGGTAGGCATTTCAGCGCGACGCCTTCCCATTCTCCTCTCCCCGCTTTTCGGGGTTATAAGCACACTTTTTATACCCCGTCGTGTACCTCGTCAATGAATTTTTCTTGCGGCTGCGCCCTCACCATCTTGGTGCGTGGCTAATTGGTCTCGCAAAACGCTCTTTCGCACCTTCCCCGCAGCCGTTCGCGGCAGGTCTTTCACCACCTCCACCCTCTCGGGAAACTTCTGCTTCGCAAGCCCCGCCTGCTCTAGAAATTGCGCGAGGCTCGCCACATCCACGCTCTGGCCATCCTTGAGAATCACGAAGGCACACACACCCTCCCCCAAGCGCGCGTGGGGCATGGCCACCACGGCAGCCTCCACGATGCCTGGATGGGTGTGAAGCACATCCTCGATCTCTTTGGGGCTGATGTTCTCGCCGCCGCGAATGATGAGGTCCTTTTTGCGGCCGCTCACGCATAGGTAGTCGCTCTCAACGAAATAACCCAGGTCGCCAGTGTGGAAAAAGCCTCCGGCGCCGAAGGCTTCCAGGGTGTCCTCCCAGCGCGTGTAGCCCAGCATCATCTCCGGGCCGCGCGTACAGATCTCGCCTTCGCCGGAGGTCACCTCCTCGCCGCTTACGGGGTCACACAGCCGCACTTCGTGGTTCACGACTTTGCCATCGGTGGACGCCCCCAAATCGCTTTGCGCACGGCTTTGAATTCCCAGGGTGATAGTGGGCGCCTCGGTGCTGCCGTAGACGCGAAACGCCATGCCGTTGGGCAGCACTGCGTTCGCGCGGCGGATCACTTCCGGGGGCACGGGCGCGCCACCGCTCATGAACAAGCGCATGCTGGGCAG
>JBJXGQ010000130.1:0-4016 GCA_046160525.1 Burkholderiales bacterium | reverse complement strand
CGCTCGAAAAACGGATCGGACTTCAGAACCGCCTCAACCTTCGCGATGTCTTCTGCATTCAGCGCCTTGATCGTCACGAAAAACGGCATCGGCTCGCAACTGTCGTCCGGACGTATCCGGCCTTGGTAGAAGCCGTGGGAACCATTCACGTGCGCCGCCTTCTCGGGCAAATGGGCCGCCAGGCGCGCGAAAAACTGGCTTTCCAGGGCAGGGTCAAGTTGGCATTTCAAGAGCTGGCCCTTGGGTCGATTGCGGGGCGGCAACTCGTCCCCGCGAAGGGGCGAGAGATCGGGCGTTGGTACGGCGGGCCATTGGTCGAAGTGCTCCGCTGACCAAAGGGGAACGGAGAATTCCTGGGTGTAGCGCCCGCTCGTAATCAGCACAACCTTACGCCGCTCCTCCCATCGGAGTCCGAGTGAACCGTCCTTCTCCCGCCGGAGCCAAAGCGTGACGTCTCGTGTTCCATCCATGCCGCCTTCCACATCGGGCGGGCCATTGCGCCCATGGGTTTCGACGCGCCCCCACCCGCCCAAGCATTCCTTGATCGGCAGCGCCGCATCCACGCGAAACACGGGGCCATAGCGCGCCATTTGATTGACCCACGATTGCGTGGTGCTGCCCGACGGCAGCAGCAACTCCTGCTCGCCCAACGCCATGTCCCGCCAAAAACCGAAGTTGCGTGGATCGCGCTCGGCGAGCCTTCGCGCGCCGGCCAATACGTCCTCCCTGGGCATATGCCAGATGAGTGTATAACCGAAGGTGCGTCGTTGAAACGTCGCGAATTGACGGGTCTGTGTCGTGGGCCGCAACGTGCCCGTGACATGCAGATGAAATTGGTCGATCCACGCGGGACGAAGTGCCACATAGGTTCCTGTCAGGTCCGGACAATCCTTGGCGGCAGACTCCGCGCCAAGCGTGCTGCCTTCGCAAACCTGAACAGCGGTTCCGCATACGAAAAGCATCAGCAACAGGCAGCGATTCTTCAATGGGATTCCAAACCACGCTATGCGGGCAACGATTTGTTCAGTTTAGCTACATGTGGGGATAGGGTTTTTGAACGCCCTTTTTGCATAAATCGCAATGTATCCCCGCACAGCCCCAGCAGTCAACCACGCGTAATTTGCGCGGATTGGCAGTAAGCGTCTAACCGTCCCACCTGTTCATTTGAATTGAAGCTTGCCAGTCTCTGGGTTTTTGTGGAGGCTGCTATGAACACTAAACGGAAGCGAGAGGTGTTTTGGGTTGAACACGTTCGCGCGTGGCGGGAGAGCGGGCTGAGCCAGAGCGCGTATGGTGCGCGGGAGGATCTGAGCCGGGGGAGCTTGCACTACTGGATCAAGCGCGAATCGAGGAAGCCGGCGACCCTCACACTCATTGCGGTGCGTGGGCCGGTGTTGAGGCCGGTGACGGGTTGCGTGCTGCGCGGGACAAATGGCTGGCAAGTGGAATTTCCTGAAGGGGTACCGGCTCAGTATCTGGCCGAACTGATGAGGCAACTGCGATGATGCCCCGGCCAGCCGAAGTGTGGATCGCCGTGGAGCCCATCGACATGAGAGCGGGGATCGATGGCTTGTCGCTGCGGATTCAAGAGGCGCTGGGGCGCTTGCCGTGCGATGGCAGTGCGTACGCGTTTCGCAACCGGCGGGGCAACCGGCTGAAGCTGCTGGTCTGGGACGGCACGGGGGTGTGGTTGTGCCAGCGGCGCTTGCACCGGGGTAGTTTTGTGTGGCCGGGTTCAGAGGAGGCGCTGTGTTGCCTGAGCGAGCCAGCCTGGAGCTGGCTGGTCACAGGCGTGGACTGGCAACGCTTGCAGGCCCCGGCGCCAAGCCATTGGAGGGTGTAGTCCAATAATGCGCACGGCGCTTGCGCGGGCGCTGGAATCTTGCTTTGTGCCGCGGGCCGCGCGGGCGGTGATGAGGGGAGAGCAGTGCACTGAGTTTGCGACCAGTATTAGGCATAAAAAAGTTCGCGCAAGCCCTTGGAACCGGAGCACCGTGCCGGTAGAATTCGGGCATGGATTTGACCGCTGAATTGGCCCGCTTCGATGCGCCTCCCGAGCTTGCGCAGTGGGTCAGTGACACGCTGGGGAAATTGGCCGGTGAGAACCAGCGAAACCTCGAAGTCATCCGCCAGCGTGATCTGAAGATCCAGGCCTTGACGCTGGAACTCTCGCACCTTCGCCGCACGCGCTACGGGGTGAGAAGCGAGGCGCTCGCCCCCGAGCAACGCGAATTATTCCAAGAGACCTGGAACACCGACTTGGCTGCCGTGGAGGCGCAAGCCGAACAACTCGCCACGCAGGGCAGCGTATCGATAGAACGCCGCAAACGCGCCCACCCTGGGCGCCAAGCCTTGCCCGATCACCTGCCGCGCATCGAATACCGCCACGAACCCGATTCGTGTACTTGCGGGCAATGCGGAAGCGCACTGGTGAAGATCGGCGAGGATGTCACCGAGCAACTCGATGTGGAACCGGCGCGCTTCTTCGTCAACCGGCACATCCGCTCGAAGTATGCCTGCCGGGTGTGCGAGAGCGTGAGTGCGGCGCCGGTGCCCCCTGCCTTGATCGATGGCGGATTGGCCGCCGTGGGTTTGTTCGTGTGGGTGATCACGGGTAAGTACCTGGATCACCTGCCGCTGTACCGCTTGGAGGGCATCGCGGCTCGCGCCAACGTGGCGCTCACCCGGGTCACCCTGGCCCAATGGGTGGGGCGCATCGGGGTGGCCTTGCAACCCCTGGCCGATCGCCTTGGACAGTTACTGCGGGAGCGCCTGATCTTGCACGCCGATGAGACCCCGGTGGCGCAGTTGGATCCGGGGGCGGGTAAAACCAAGCGCGCCTATCTGTGGGCCTATCGAAGTAACACGCTGGAGACGGGTCCTCCTCCCATCGTGGTGTTCGACTACCAGGGCAGCCGTTCGGGCCAACATGCCCAAAACTTCCTGCAGGGCTGGGAAGGGCACCTCATGGTCGATGACTTTGCGGGATACAAGGCACTGTTCACGAGAGGCATCACCGAATTGGGATGCATGGCGCACGCGAGACGCAAGTTCTTCGAGATCCAAGCGGGGAGCCCTTCGCCCATTGCCGCCGAGGCACTGGCGCGCATCGCGCAACTCTACGTCCTCGAAGCGCAGGCGAAGGCGTGCTCCATCGAGGATCGTGCGGCACTGCGCGCGGAGCAATCGGCGCCCCGGCTCAAGGCGTTGCGCGAGTGGCTGATCCAAACCCGGGGTAGCGTGGCCGAGGGCAGTGCTACGGCACGCGCCATCGATTACAGCCTGAAGCGCTGGGAGGCCCTCGCCCGCTACGCCACACGAGGGGATCTGCCCATCGACAACAATCCGGTGGAGAATGCGATTCGTCCCATCGTAGTGGGCAAGAAGAATTGGCTGTTCACCGGTTCGGAGCGCGCGGGCAAGCGTGCCGCCGCCATCCAAAGCCTACTCGCTACGGCGAAGCTCAATGGGCTTGATCCCGCAGCTTGGTTGCGCGACACCTTGGAGAAGTTACCTACCTGGCCCAACAGCCGCATCGACGAATTGCTGCCACTACGAACCACCGTGCACTAACAAATCTGGATCACGAAGTCTAGGTGGGACGGTTAAACGCTTACGATTGGCATGCAGCCGCGCCAGCACTTCGTGCACGGCTTCCTTGAGTTTGTCGATGGCGTGGATTTCGAGCACAAGGTGAAGATGGGCATACGCAACAATCGGTACGAGGCCATGGTGCCCGTCGTGACCTCCAAGGTGAAGTTGCGTGCTCGCGTTCATGAGACCGAAGCGCGCGTGGCGCGCGCTCACACCAAGCACTCGCTCAAGATCACCATGCCCGGCCCCATGACCATGGTGGATACCGTCGCCGATTCCTACTACGGCGACAAATCCAAGCTCGCCATGGCCCTGGCCGAATTGCTCAACCAGGAAGCCCTCGCACTACAAGCGCAAGGCGTGGACGTAATCCAGTTCGACGAACCCGCATTCAACGTCTACATGGACGATGTGAAGAACTG